>CAZPLW010000042.1:0-22331 GCA_964587315.1 uncultured Lysobacter sp. | reverse complement strand
GCGATCTCCATCGACCTCGAGGACGCCGTCGACGAGAGCCGCAAGGACTGGGCGCGCGAGGAGGTCGCGAAGTTCCTGCGCACGCTCCCGGCGGACCGGGCGAAGACGATCATCGTGCGCGTGAACGGCGTCGACACCCCGCACTTCGAGAAGGACATCGAGGCCATCTCGGGCCCCGGGCTCGACCTCGTGAACCAGCCCATGCCGGCCTCGGGCGACGAGGTGTGCGCCTGCGCCGAGGTGATCCGGCGCGTGGCGAAGGCGAAGGGCCTCGCCGCGCCCGCGGGCATCCTGGCCAACATCGAGACGCCCAAGGCCTTTCGCCGCGCCGTCGAGATCGCGACGGCCGACCCCCTGGTGCGGGGCCTCCAGATCGGCTTCGGCGACCTCCTCGAGCCCTACGGCATCGAGCGCTACGACGCGCGCGTCGTGCTGCACTTCCAGCTCGGCGTGAAGCTCGCGGCGGCCGAGGCCGGCATCTTCGCCTTCGATTCCGCGATGGCCGACGTGAAGAACGTCGCGTTCCTGCGCGAGGAGGCGGAGACGGCACGGCGCCTGGGGTTCCTGGGCAAGAGCGCCATCCACCCCTCGCAGGTGGCGGTGATCAACGAGGTCTTCCGCCCCACCGACGCGGAGATCGCCCACTCGCTCAAGGTGGTCGCCTCGGCGAAGGAGAACGCCGACAAGGGCGTGGGCGCGTGGACCGTCGACGGCAAGATGATCGACGCGCCGTTCGTGGCGCGCGCGCGTGCCGTGCTCGGCGTCGCGCGGCGGCTGGGCCTCGTGCAGGATTAGTCGGGAATTCACACAGGAAAGATCCGGAGGATGACCATGCGTTCCGCCCGCCACCTCGCCGCGAGCCTTCGTTTCCTCGCGTCCGCGTCCGCCCTCGCGTTCGCGGCGTCCCTCGCCCTCGCGCCGCCCGCCGCCGCCCAGGCGAAGTTCCCCACGCGCACCGTCACGCTCGTCGTGCCCTATCCGGCCGGCGGCTCGAACGACATCTTCGCGCGCGCCCTGGGCAAGAAGCTCACGGACGCCTGGGGCCAGACCGTGATCGTGGACAACAAGCCGGGCGCGGGCGGCTCCATCGGCGCGGCGTTCGTCTCCAAGGCCGCGCCGGACGGCTACACGATCATGCTGCTGTCCTCGTCCTTCACGACGGGCGCGGCCATCCAGCCCAACCTGCCGTTCGATCCGGTGAAGGGCTTCACGCCGCTCGCGATGGTGGCCAAGGGCCCGATGGTGCTCACGGTGGCCAATGGCCTGCCCGCGAAGACGTTCGCCGAATTCCTCGCGCTCGCGAAGTCGAAGCCCGGCAAGCTCAACTTCGGCTCCTCGGGGCAGGGCAGCACCAACCACTTCGCCACCGAGCTGCTCATGGGCGCGGCGGGCATCCAGATGACGCACGTGCCCTACAAGGGCATGGGCCCGGCCACGACGGACGCGATCGCCGGGCACATCGACGTGCTCGTCGCGAGCGCGCCCTCGATCATGCAGCACGTGCGCGCGGGCAAGGTGCGCGGGCTGGGCGTCACGAGCCAGGGGCCGTCGGCCGTGGTGCCGGAGCTGCCGGCCATCTCCGCGAGCGTGCCGGGCTATTCGTTCGACCTGTGGTGGGGCGTCCTCGGCCCGCCGGGCATGGCGAAGGAACTGGCCGCGGCCATCAACGCCGAGATCAACAAGGCGCTCGCCAGCGCGGACCTGAAGGAGACCCTGGCGCGCGAGGGCACGGAGCCCTACGTGATGTCGCCGGCCGAGGTCGGCGAGACCATCCGCTCGGAGATCGAGATGTGGAAGAAGGTCGCGGCGCGCGCCAACATCAAGGCGGAGTAGCGCCGTGAGCGGACCCCTCGCCGGCGTGCGGGTGCTGGACCTCTCGAGCTACATCGCCGGCCCCTACGGCTGCACGCTGCTCGCCGACCTGGGCGCCGACGTCGTCAAGATCGAGGCGCCGGACGGCGACACCCTGCGCAAGTATCCCTCGACGCTGCCGTCGGAAAGTCGCGCGTTCCTGGGGGTCAACCGCGGCAAGCGCGGCCTCGCGCTGGACCTGAAGCGGCCCGAGGGGCTCGCGGTCCTGAAGCGCCTGGTCGCGAAGGCCGACGTGCTCGTGCACAACTTCCGGCCCTCCGTGCCGCCGCGCCTGGGCATCGACTACGCCTCGCTCAAGGCCGTGAACCCGCGGCTCGTGTATTGCGGGCTGTCGGGCTACGGCGAGACGGGGCCGCTGCGCGAGAAGGCGGGCTACGACCAGGTGCTGCAGGCGCTCACCGGCATGTGCGCGATGCAGGGGCCGGACGCGGACCATCCGCAGATCCTCTACGGCTCCGTGGTCGACTACTACGCGGCGTCGATGCTGGCCTTCGCGGTCTCCTCGGCGCTTTTCGAGCGCAGCCGCACGGGCGAGGGGAGGCAGGTCGACGTCTCGCTGCTTCGCAGCGCGCTCACGATGCAGTCGGCGCGCTTCGTGTGGGCCGAGGGCGAGCCCCCCGACGTGCCGCGCGACATGCGCTCGGGCGGCGTGACGGGCATCCACCCCACGAAGGCGGGCAGCCTCTACCTCTCGGCCAACACTCCGCATTTCTGGAAGGCGCTGTGCGAGCTCGCGGACCTCGCGTCGCTCGCCGCGGATCCGCGCTACGACACGGTGAAGAAGCGCGCGCAGCACGCGGCGCAGATCGTCCCCGCGCTCCGGGCCGCCCTCGCGACCCGCACGGCGCTCGAGTGGGAGGAGCGCTTCGGCGAGCGCGTGCCCTGCGCGGCCGTGCGCACGGTGGAGGAGATGTTCGACCACCCGCAGGTGGCTTCCGAGCGGCTCATCGACACCTACGAGCATCCGAAGGCCGGCCGCTTCCGGGGCTTTCGCGAGCCCGTGCGCTTCGGCGGCGAGCCCGCGCCCACCGTGCGCGCCGCCCCGCTCTTCGGCCAGCACGCGCGCGAGCTCCTCGCCGAGGCGGGCTATTCCGGCGGCGAGATCGACGCGCTCCTCGCGGGCGGCGCGGTGCCGAAGCCGGAGGCCGCGGGCGATGACTGAGATTTCGCACACGGCCGGCACGGCCAGGCCGCGCACGGCGGCGCCGGCGGATGCGTGCGACGCGCACATCCACATCTACGACGCCCGCTTTGATGTTGGTTCCGAGACCCAGCGCTTCGCGACTATGCGCACCGGGCAGGTTCCGTTGCCGCGCGCGACCGTCGCGGACTATCGTCTCTTCCAGCAGCGCATCGGCACGAGCCGCGTGGTGGTGGTGCAGCCGCGCGCCAGCGGCACGGACAACGCGGTGACCCTCGACGCGGTGGCGCAGCTCGGCCTCGCGAACGCGCGCGGCGTGGGCGTCTCGCGCGAGGACGTGAGCAACGAGGAACTGAAGGCGATGCACGAGGGCGGCATCCGCGGGCTGCGCTTCAGCGTGCACGAGCCGCACCTCGCCGTGACCACGATCGACATGATCGAGCCGCTGGCCCGCCGCATCCACGCGCTCGGCTGGCACGTGCAGCTGCACATGATGGGCGACCAGATCGCGGAACACGCGGCGATGATCGAGCGGCTGCCCTGCCCGGTCGTCATCGACCACCGCGGGCGCCTGCCGGTATCGCAGGGCGCCGCGCATCCGGCCTGGGCGGTGATCCGGCGATTGCTCGACGCGGGCCGCACCTGGGTGAAGATCGCCGGCCCCTACCTCGATTCGAAGACGGGCGGCCCCGCGTGGGAGGACGTCGCGCCCGGCGCGAAGGCCCTCATCGCCGCGGCGCCCGAGCGCATGCTCTGGGGCAGCGACTGGCCCCATCCCACCGAGCGTGTCGTGAAGCCGGACGACGCCGAGTACTTCGACCGCCTCGCCGACTGGACGCCGGACGAGGCCACGCGCCGGCGCATTCTCGTGGACAATCCCCGCGAGATCTACGGATTCGACTAGAACACCCCGAGGAGAAAGAAGCCATGAAGACGTTCCGACTGCCCGCCTGCGCGCGATGGCTCGCCGCCGCGCTGGTGATGTGCCTTCCCCTGCAGGCGCCCGCGCAGGCGTGGCCCGCGAAGACCGTGAAGATCGTCGTGCCGTTCGCGGCCGGCTCGTCCACGGACATCCTCGCGCGCCTCATCGCCGACCACTTCGGCAAGGTGTTCGGCCAGGCCTTCATCGTCGACAACAAGGCGGGGGCCGGCGGCATCATCGGCACGGAGGCGACCGCGAAGGCCGCGCCGGACGGCTACACCCTCATCATGCTCACGAGCGGCCCGTTCGCGAGCAACCCGGCCGTCTACGCGAAGCTGCCCTACGATCCCATCAAGGACTTCGACCCCATCGCCAACATCGGCTTCACACCGCAGGTGTTCGTGGTCGGCCCGCAGACGAAGTTCCGCACGCTCAAGGAACTGGTCGAGGCGGCGAAGAAGGATCCGGGCGGCATCGGCGCGGGATCCCTGGGCAAGGGCGCCACGAGCCACCTCGCCCTCGAGGGCTTCCAGGGCGTGGCCGGCATCAAGCTGAACCACATCCCCTTCAAGGGCTCGTCGGAGGCGCAGACGCAGGTGATCGGCGGCAGCGTGCCGATGATGTCGGACGCGGTCCCGGGCGTGCGCGCCCAGATCCAGGGCGGCAAGCTCACGGGCCTCGCCATCGCCTCGCTCAAGCGCTCCCCGTACCTGCCCGACGTGCCCACCTTCGCCGAGCAGGGCTATCCCGGCTTCGAGGCCGTGGGCTGGATCGGCCTGGGGGCGCCGGCCGGCACCCCGCCGGCGATCCTCGATCGCATGAACGCGGAGATCGTGAAGATGATGGGCGAGCCCGCCGTGAAGCAGAAGTTCGAGTCGCTCGCGTTCGTCTCCGCGGTCGGCACGCGCGCGGAGTTCGCGGCGTTCATCAAGGCCGAGATCGCGAAGTGGTCCAAGGTCGCGAAGGACGCCGGCGTGAGGGCCGACTGAGGCGCGGGTAGACTGCCGGCATGATCGCCGGCCTCGTCCAGATCCTCCTCTTCCAGGGGCTGGGGGAACTCGTCGCGAAGTTCCTCCTGCCGCTCATCCCGGGGCCCGTCGTGGGCCTCGTGCTGATGGTCGCGTGGCTGCGCTGGCGGGGCAGCGTGCCCGCCACGCTGGACGGCGTGGCCACGGCCTTCGCGCAGAACCTGGGCCTGCTCTTCATTCCCGCGGCCGTCGGCGTCGTGATGTTCTGGCCGCAGCTGCGCTCGCACGTCCTCGCCGTGGGCGTCGCGCTGGTGGCGAGCGTCGTCGCGACGATGGCGGTGACGGCCGTGGTGCTGCGCGCCCTCTCGAGGGACCCGCCGGAATGACGCCGCACGTCCCGGCCATCCACGAGATCTGGGTCTACCTCTCCGGCAGCCCGCTCCTCGCGCTCATCCTCACGCTCTCGGCCTACCAGCTGGGCGTGATGGCCTACGAGCGAAGCGGCCGCAACCCGCTCGCCAACCCCGTGCTCATCGCGATCGTCCTGGTCGCCGCGACGATCACGGCCATCGACATGCCCTACGCGAAGTACTTCGAGGGCGCGCAGTTCGTGCACTTCCTGCTGGGCACGGCCACGGTCGCGCTCGCGGTGCCCATCTACAAGGGGCTCGAGGCGCTTCGCGGCCGCGTGTTCCCGATGCTCGCCGCGCTCCTCGCGGGCGGGGCCACCTCCATCGTCGTCGCGGTGGGCCTCGCGAAGCTGCTGGGCGCGGATGCGGCGATCGTGGGCGGCTTCTGGGCCAAGAGCGTGACCGCGCCCATCGCCATGGGCATCGCGGAGCGCTCGCAGCTCTCGCCCACGCTCACGGCCGTGTTCGCGGTGTCGACGGGGATCCTGGGCGCGATCCTCGTGCGCGTCACGATGGACACCCTCGGCATGAAGTCGTGGTGGCAGCGCGGCTTCGCGCTCGGCGTCGCGGCGCACGGCATCGGCACCTCGCGCGCCTTCAGCGTGCACCCCGAGGCGGGCACCTACGCCTCGCTCGGGATGGGGCTTCACGGCGTGCTGGGCGCGGTGCTCATCCCCATCGCGGTGCGATTCGTCGCCTGATCGCGACATCCGGGAGTTTTTCGGGAGATGCGCGAACTTTCCTGCGCGGGCCCGGTTCCAACCGGACCAGCCACCCCCACGGAGGAAGTCGCCATGAATCCCGTGGAACCGACGGCGCACCCGCCGCCGCCTTCCGTTCCCTCGCTCGTCGCGAGGCTCTTCACCGAATCGCCCGTGCGCGTGAGGCAGAAGCTCGTCGCGTGCCTGCTGGGCACCGCGGGCCCGCTCGCGCTCGCCTCGCTCGCCGACGGCCGCTTCGCGCGCTTCCTGCTGCGCCCGCCGACGGAGGCACTTGTCATCACGCTGGCCGAGGCCCGCCGGCTCACCGAGGGCCAGGTGCTCGCGCTCGCGAACTACGCGTGGCAGGCGAGCCCGGCCGTGTTCCAGCGCGTCGTGGAACTGCTGCAGGCCGAGAACCCGACCATGCTGCGCAGTTTCACCGGCGTGCTGCTGCTCTTCGCGCTCGGGGAGCGGGCGCGGCGCAAGTCCGCCACCCGCCCCCGCGACCTCATGCCATGAGGGGCGCGAGCGCCTTCCCGATGCGCTCGGCCTGCGCGGGCGTGACCAGGCTGGCGAGGATCTTCCCGAAGCGTTCGTCCTTGACGCCGGAGACGATGTACTGGTAGCGGTAGGCGGCGAGCATCGTGTCGTGCACCGCGGCGCGTTCGCCGTCGGAGAGCTTGCGCGCGAGGGCATCGAGGAAGAAGTCCGCGTCCGTGCGCGCCTGCACCTGCAGGATGCCGTCGACGGCGCCCACGAGACCGATGAGGTCGTCCACCGCGGCATCGCGCGCCTTGGCGGTGAGCTTCGCGTCCTCGCGCACCCACTCCATCTCGTCGAGGATCGCGTGCTGCGATTCCTCGCGCCAGTGGAAGAGGAACACGTCCTTCCACAGGGGATCGAGGCCGCCGTCGGGCTCGATGCTCGAGCGGTAATGCGCCTGCGTGAAGATCTCGATGTTGCACGTGAGGCCCAGCACGGCCCAGGTCGAGGCGCCCAGCACCGCGCGGGCGACGTCGTTGGGCTGCGGCAGGAACCGGTAGGCCGGCGCCATGCCCGGCGCCATCAGGGCGTCCAGGCGGCGGAAGAGCTCCTGGTGCTTGAGCTCCTCGTCGGTGAAGCGCACGAGGGCCTCGAGGGCGACCTGGTCGCCCATCCAGTGGTCGCGGCTCACCTCCAGCATCTTCGCGCCGATGAAGCGCTCGACCAGGCCGAACATGTTGGCGTAGGTGCGTCCCTGCACCTGGCTGAAGAGGCGCTTCTCCGGCTCGGCGAGGAACGCGAGCCGCGGCGCGAACGACAGGCCGTCGGGCAGGAACTTGCGGCCGTGGTCGAAGCCGCGGCCGCGGATGACGTCGCGGTCGATCTCCCAGCGGATGCGCTTGGAGGCCTCGATGCAGCGGGCGTAGCGGGTGTCGGGCAAGGGGTGGTTCGTGTCCATCGGGCATTTCCTTTCGGTCGATTGCGCCGGGGAGGGCGTGGCGCCGATCATGGCCGCGGCGTGCAGCGGCGACTTGGCCGCCGCGCCGCCGTTCTTGCGCGAGGCGCCGCGGATGCGCGATCGCTTGACCCGGACGCCGCCGCACTTGACCGCGCCGCCGCGGGCGCGGTTGGCGAAGGCCCGGGGCGCCGCTACCATGGCCGCTTCCGATCGACCGGAGAGGCCGGAATGGACGCGCTCTCGGAACTGCTCAGGGTGCTCAGGCTCACGGGCGGCCTCTTTCTCGAGGTCGAGTTCACGGCGCCTTGGTGCATCGACTCGGCGCCGAGCCGCGAAGACCTGAACCTCCTGCTTTCCGACGCGGAGCAGGTGAGCATCTTCCACCTGCTCACCGAGGGGACGTGCGGCGCCTCGCTGCCGGGCACGGGCGAGACGGTGGACCTGCGCGCCGGCGACCTGATCCTCTTCCCGCACGGCGACGGACACAGCCTGGGCAGCGATCTGCAGCTCGTCCCCGTGGGCATGGACGCGCTCGTCGAACGCTCGCCGGACGGCGGGCTCGCACGCGTCCGGCACGGCGGCGGCGGCGCGCGGACGCGGTTCGTCTGCGGCTACCTCGCCTGCGACCGGCGGCTCTGCCGCCCGCTGCTCGGGGCGCTGCCGCGCATGCTGCGCGTCGAGCTGGGCGACGGGCCCGCCGCCGCGTGGATCACGGCCACGCTGCAGCGCGGGGCGTCGGAAACCCACGCGCCCAAGCCGGGCTCGGAAGCGCTGCTCAGCCGGCTGGCGGAGTCGCTCTTCGTCGAGGCGATCCGCCACTACACCGCGTCGCTGCCCGAGGACCAGTCCGGCTGGCTCGCCGGGCTGCGCGACCCGCACGTGGGCCGCGCGCTCGCGCTGCTGCATGCCGATCCGGTCCGCGCCTGGGAAGTGGAGACGCTCGCGAGCGAGGTCGGGCTTTCGCGATCGGCCCTAGGCGAGCGATTCGCCTCGCTCATCGGCGAGCCGCCCATGCAATACCTCACGGGCTGGCGGCTCGCGCTCGCCGCGCAGGCGCTCACGTCGGGGAACGACGCCGTCGCGCGCATCGCGGAGCGCGTCGGCTACGAGTCGGAGGCCGCCTTCAATCGCGCGTTCAAGCGCGAGTACGGCCTGCCGCCGGCGGCGTGGCGGCGCTCGGTCCGCACGGCGCGGCGCATCGGGGCCGGGTCGCCGGTCGCGCGCGACGGGTAAACTGGACGCTTTCGTCCCGCCCGGAGATCGCCGTCCATGTCCCAGCCGCTGCCCCTCGCGGGCGTGCGCGTCGTCGAGTTCTCGCACATGGTGATGGGCCCGTCCTGCGGGCTCGTGCTCGCGGACCTGGGCGCCGAAGTGATCAAGGTGGAGCCCGCCGGCAAGGGCGACCCCACGCGCTACCTCACGAGCACGGGCGCGGGCTTCTTCGCCTCGTTCAACCGCAACAAGAAGAGCGTCACGCTCGACCTCGCCTCGCCCGGGGGCCTCGCGACGGCGAGGAAGCTCGTCGCCACCGCCGACGTCTTCGTGGAGAACTTCCGCCCCGGCGCGCTCGAGGCCAAGGGCCTGGGCTACGCCGCGCTCTCGGCCGCCAACCCGCGCCTCGTCTACTGCTCGCTCAAGGGGTTCCTCACCGGCCCCTACGAGAAGCGCACCGCCCTTGACGAGGTGGTGCAGATGATGAGCGGCCTCGCGTACATGACGGGCCCCGTGGGCAAGCCCCTTCGCGCCGGCGCGCCCGTGAACGACATGATGGGCGGCATGTTCGGCGCCATCGCCATCCTCGCCGCGCTGCGCGATCGCGACCGCACGGGGAAGGGGCAACTCGTGCAGGGCGGCCTCTTCGAGAACGCCGCGTGGCTCGTCTCGACGCACATGATGCAGGAGGCCGTGCTCGGCAAGCCCCCCGTCCCGATGTCCGCCGGCAAGCGGGCCTGGGGCGTGTACGACATCTTCACGACGGCCGACGGCAAGAGCCTCTTCGTGGGCGTGGTGACCGAGCGCCAGTGGGAGCTCTTCACCGACGCGCTCGGCGAGGCGTCCCTGCGCGACCCCGCCTACGCCACCAACAACGACCGCTCGCGCGCCCGCGACACGCTCATCCCGCTCGTGCAGGAGATCCTGGGCACGCGCGACTGCGCCACGATCGAGGCGATGTGCGAGAAGGCCGGGCTGCCCTTCGCGCGCGTGCAGACGCCATCGGACCTGTTCGACGACCCGCACCTGAATGCCGGTGGCATGATCGAGCAGGTCCTTCCGGACGGAAGGCCGACGCAGGTCCCCGCGCTGCCGATCCAGTTCGGCGACGCGCGGCTCGGCCTGCGGCTGCCCTTGCCCAAGCCGGGCGAACACAATGATGAAATTCTGGGACCGCTTGGCGGCCCGGATATCCCGGGACCGCCCGCGACCTAGCGCCCCGCCACGAGGAGAATTCCATGCAACGCCGTGATTTCCTGCAAGGGGCGCTGGCCGCCACCGCGGCTTCCGCCGTGCCCGCCTTCGCGCAGGCCTGGCCCACGAAAGCCATCAAGCTCATCGTGCCGTTCCCGCCCGCGGGCGGCACGGACGTGCTCTCCCGCGCGCTGGCGCAGGCGATCTCCGTCTCGACGCAGTGGAACTTCGTCGTCGACAACCGCCCCGGCGCGGGCGGCAACATCGGGCTCGAGGCCGCCGCCAAGTCGCCGCCGGACGGCTACACGATCGCGATGGGGCAGACGGCCAACCTCGCGGTGAACCCCGCGCTCTACGCGAAGATGCCCTTCGACGCGGTGAAGGACTTCACGGCCGTCGCGCTCGTCTCCTCGCAGCCGCTCATCCTCGTGGTCGGCATGAACTCGCCGCACCGCACGCTCAAGGACCTGGTCGAGGCGGCGAGGAAATCGCCCGGCAAGCTCAACATGGCCTCGCCCAGCAACGGCACGATGGGGCACATCGGCGGCGAGATGTTCCAGCGCCGCGCGGGCATCCAGCTGATGCACGTGCCGTACAAGGGCGCGGGCCCCGCGGTGGCGGACCTCATGGGCGGCAGCGTCGACTGCTACTTCGGCAATTCGCAGGCGGTGGGCGGGCTCGTGGCGGGCGGGCGGCTGCGCCCCGTCGCCGTCACCTCGCCGCGGCGCCTCGCGAGCCTGCCCGACACGCCCACCGTGGCGGAATCCGGCTACCCCGGCTTCGAGGCGGCGACCTGGAGCGGCGTGGTCGCGCCCGCGGGGACGCCGAAGCCCATCGTCGATCGCCTGAACGCCGAGATCAACAAGGCGCTGGGCAACGCGGAGATGGCGAAGAAGCTGGCCGAGGACGGCAGCACGCCGCTCGGGGGCACGCCGCAGCAGTTCGCGGACTTCATCAAGCTCGAACTCGCGAAGTGGGGCTCGGTGGTGCGCGAGGCCGGCATCAAGCTCGACTGAGGGCGCGGACGATGTGGAAACTGGACGGCACCGCCCCGGCGATCATCGAGGCCCGCGTGCTCGCGAAGCTCCCGGCGACCCACGCGAAGGCCGTGCGCTCCGACTGGGCCGACGCCAACAAGGGAGGCGAGGCGATCCCGAGCTTTCTCGAGGGGCCGGCGTTCGATCGCGCCGGCAACCTGTGGGTGGTGGACATTCCGCACGGGCGCATCTTCCGCGTCTCGCCCGCGCTCGAGTGGACGCTCGTCGCGACGACGGGCGGCTGGCCCAACGGCCTCGCCATCCATCGCGACGGCTCCGTGTGGATCGCGGACTACCGCAAGGGCATCCTGCGTCTCGACCCGGGGACGGGCGCGGTCGCGACCGTGCTGGGCCACCGCAATTCGGAATCGCTCAAGGGCGTGAACGACCTCACCTTCGACGCCGCGGGCAACCTCTACTTCACGGACCAGGGGCAGACGGGGCTGCACGATCCCACGGGACGCGTGTACCGGCTGCAGGCCGACGGCCGGCTGGACCTGCTGCTCGCCAACGTGCCCAGCCCCAACGGCATCGCGCTCGATGCGCACGGCAAGGTGCTCTTCGTCGCCGCGACGCGCGCCAACGCGATCTGGCGCGGACCGCTGCTGCCGGACGGCTCGACATCCAAGGTGGGGGCCTTCCGCACGTTCTTCGGCGCGAGCGGTCCCGACGGGCTCGCGATGGATGCCGAGGGCAGGCTCGTCGTCGCGCACGCGAGCCTGGGCGGCGCCTTCGTGCTGAACGCGAAGGGCGAGGTGACGCATTTCGTGAGAAGCCCCGTGGGCACCACCGTCACCAACGTCGCGATCCGTCCGGGCACCTCGACGCTGGTGATCACCGAGTCGGCGACGGGGACGATCCTCGAGGCGGACCTGCCCGCGACGGGGCAGCCGCTCTTCTCGCACGCCTGACGAAAACCGGGGACGGTGCCCGATTTCGCCTGCTTCACGATCGCGCGAAATCGGGCACCGTCCCCGGTTTTTTTGCGCTAGGGAGCTTCGCGCGGGCCGGCCGGAATGGGACGGACGCCCAGGTTCTTGTCCTGGTACTGCTCGAGGTCCTGGCGGTTGCCCACCTGGAGGTTCTCGTCGCCGGGCTTGTGGGTCTTCTTGATGTTGCTGCCGGTGACCGGCTCGCGCTGCATGCGCTCGGCGAGCTCGGCGGGGTCGTGGGCGGCGCAGCCCGCGGCGAAGGGCAGCACGGCGAGGAGGACGGTGACGATCTTCATGAAGGAACTCCTGGAGGCTGTCGGCGGGTGGGGCACCCGGCCAATCGGTGCCCATGATACGCCGGGATATTCCCGAACGCGGGAATGCGCGCCCGGCGTCGCGTGCCGAAGGCCTCTCGTCTTGCGTTAGCTCAAGGCATCGAAGAACATTCACGCCTACCTTGCTGGGCAACCCAAGGACGGGAGCGGCATCGACATGGAAAGAAGCAAGCTGTTGGCGGCAACGCTCGCGCTCGCGCTTGCCGCCTGCCAATCCCTGCCCTCGCATTCGCCGGAAGAGAAGGCGAGCGCCGTCGCCAGGGCCGATTGGAACGCCGCGAAGACCGTCAAGGTGGACCTGCGCGACGCGGGCTTCCTGCCGCAGGAACTGCGGCTCGTGGCGGGCCAGCCCTACCGGCTCACGGTGACGAACCTCGGCGCCAACAACCACTACCTCAACGCACCGGAATTCTTCGGCAGCATCGCCACGCGCCGCGCCGAAGTGCCGCGCCACGCGGAGATCTACCTGAGCCGCATCGAGCGCGTCGAGGTGTTCGCGGCCGGCGGTACCGTGGACCTGTGGTTCATCCCGCTCGAGAAGGGGCGCTACCGGGTCCACTGCCACCTCGGCAACCATGCCGAGATGGGCGTCGAGGGAATCTTCGTCGTCGAGTAGCGCGGCGGGGCTCCTCAGCCCTCCACCACCACGGTGCCCATCATCCCGCCGGCCGCGTGGTCGAGGATGTGGCAGTGGAACATCCACTCGCCGACGTTCTCGGCCACGAACGCGATGTCCGCGCTGCCCCGGGGATCGACCATCACCGTGTCGCGCCATTCGCGCAGCCGCGTCTTCACGTCGTTCAGCCGGAGCACGCGGAAGAAGTGGCCGTGCAGGTGCACGGGATGCTCGTAGTCGGTGTTGTTCATGATCTTGAGCGTCACGTGCTCGCCGCGCCGGAAGCGGAAGAGCGGCTCGTGCATCATCGCGTGCTCCTGCTGCGCCGTGTAGTTCATGGTCCAGGCGAGGCCGTGCTTCTTCATGATGTCGTCGACCTTCAGCGCCTGGCCGTCGACGCGGCCGATGGCGGGCTCGCCGCCGACGCCACCCTCGAAGACGAGATAGTGGTCGGTCGCTCGGGCGAGGTCGGGTTCCACGAGGCGATTGGGCACGATCGGCGCCGGGCGGCGGAGGGGCTTCGCGCGCACCGGGCGGCCGGCGATCGCGATCGTGGCGATCGTCCCGCCACCCACGCGATGGTCGTGCACGACGAAGCGCCTGCCGGCGGCGTCGGGCACGTCGAGCACGAGGTCCGTGCGCTGGCCGGCGCCCAGGAGCAGGCGTCCGTCGGGTATCGGGTGCGGCGCGACGGACTGCCCGTCGTAGCTCACGACCCAGGGCGAGAGCCCCCCGAACTCGAGCAGGAACGCGCGCGCGGAGGCGGCGTTCAGCACCCGCAGGCGCAGCCGCTCGCCGGGGCGGGCGTCGACGAGGCGCCCGGCGCCGGCCGCCGTGCCGTTCAGCGTGACGACGTTGCCGTGCCGTCCCTCGGAGCCGAAGTCGCGCACGCGGCCGAAGTCCTCCACCTGGCGGTTGTCGGCATCCAGCTTGAAGTCGGCGAGCACCCATTCGAGCTCGCGGTCGACGCGCATCGCCTTCGCCTCCTCCACGACCAGCATGCCGTAGAGGCCGCGCGGCACCTGCTCGAAGCTCGACTGGTGCGGGTGGTACCAGTAGGTGCCCGCATCGTCGGCGCGGTAGCGAACCGTGAAGGTGCTGCCGGGCAGGATCGGCGGCTGTGTCACGTGCGGCACGCCGTCCATGGCGTTGGGCAACCGCAGCCCGTGCCAGTGCACCGTCGTCGGCTGCGGCAGGCGGTTGGCCACGAGGACCTCGACGCCGTCGCCCTGGCGATAGCGCAGCGCGGGGCCCGGGGTCGTCCCGTTGAAGGCCCACACCGCGGTCTCCGGACCCGCCTCGCGGATTCGCCTCGAGCAGACGCCCGCGGCCAGAGGATAGGCCGCGGCGCTCGCCTTCGCGAGGGAGGGCGCGGCCGTCGTGCAGATCGTCTCCCACGCGGGCGCGGGCGTGGCGGCGCCGGACGGAACGGAGGGCAGCGCCAGCGAGCCCAGGGAGGCGGTGGCGGACTGGAGGAATCGGCGTCGCGTGAAGGTCATCGTGAGGCTTCCCGGAGTTCGGCGGATTTTCGCCACGCGGGCCCGGCGTCGTCGGCGCGGCCCCGGTCGTGGCAGGTGATGCAGGTGGTGAGGAAGAGCTCGCGGCCGGCCCGCTCGCGGGGCGTGAGCGACGCGTCGGGCGCGTCGATCGCGCGTTCGCCTCGCGCGAACGCGAAGGCCGCCTCGTAGCGCTCGTGCGCGGGCCAGCCGTTCTCGGGCGTGTGGTAGCGCGTGTTGGCGGCGCGGCGCACGACGAACTCGTCGCGCACGAAGGCGGCCACGGCGACGATCTCGCGCTCGCGCAGCGTGCCGGTGAACGACTTCATCGCGGTCCCCGCGACGCCGGCGCGGACGGCGAGCTCGATGCGGGCGGCCGGCAGGTCCTCGGGGCGCGCGTCGAGAAAGGCGCGCGGCTTCGTGGCGAGCATCGACGCGGCGAGGGTGCGCGCGTCGCCCGAGTAGCCGTGGCAGTAGTAGCAGCGGAAGTTGTAGACGGCCCGTCCTTCCTCGACCAGGTCGCGCGGGGAAGCGCCCGCGACGCAGGCAGGCAGCGCGAGCGCGATCGCGAGGACCGTGACGAGCTTCACCGCACCGGGTCCGACGCCTTGCCGCCGTGCGCCGACGTGCCCGACACGCCCGGCGAGAGCGCGAGCAGCGAGAGGCGGACGTAGTCCGCGACCGCCTCCAGGTCGGCCGGCGAGAGCTGCTGCGCGAAGCCGGGCTTGCCGATGGCGGACTTGCCGACCGCGATGGAGGCGATGATGCGTTCGCGCGAAAGGCCCTTCACTTTCGTGAGGTCCGGCGCGGCCGGCGCGCCGGTCGCCGCGACGGCGGCCGCCTCGATGCCGCGGCCCGTGCCGCCGTGGCAGCCGGCGCAGAAGTGGCCATAGAAGGTGCGGCCGCGGCGCGCGGCGTCGGTTCCGGACTTCTCGACGTATTGCGCCCGCACGTACTGCGCCAGGGCCTTCGACTCCGCCGGCGTGAGTTGCGTCTTCCAGCCCACCATCGCCGTGCCGGCCTTGCCCTCCCGGATGATCGCGTCCATGTAGTCGACGGTGAGGCGCTCGCGCAGCGACGGCTGCGTGAAATTGGCCGGCGGCGGCACGAGGCTGTTGCGCGCCCGGCTCTGGCCGTCACCCTGGTCGCCGTGGCAGACGGAACAGTAGTTGTGATAGAGCAGCGCCGGGTCGATGCGGCCCTCGGGGTGCTTCTTGCGGTCGCCGGCCAGGGCACCGGTGGCGGCGAGGGTGGCGGCGAGGGCGAGCGCGGCGAGGCGGCGGCGGGGCATCGGCGATTCCGGGCGAGGGTCGTGAACCGGTCGCGATGCAAGATTCAGGCCTCGCGCCCGGCGCGGGCATGGCGATTGCTCGAGCACCCGTCGACGGCCCGCCCTGCGCCGGGCCGAAGGATTCCCATCGCGATGTTTCGCCTCCACCGGCTGCGTCCGGTCGCCCTCCTCGCCCTCGTCGCCGCGTTCGCCGCGGGCTGCATCCAGGCGCCCGTCGCCCCGCAGAAGGCGGCGGGTGGCGACCTCGTGTTCCCGCCCGCGCCGGAGGAGCCCCGGTATGTCTACGAGCGGACCATCTACGGGAGCGCCGACGTGCAGCCCGTCGACGCCTCGACGGACCTGCGGCGCATGGTCACGGGCGAGCGCGGCACGAGCGAGGGCCTCAGCAAGCCCTATGCGGTGGCCGTGCATCGCGGCCGCGTGTTCGTGACGGACTCGGCGCAGCGCTACGTGCGCGTGTTCGACTTCCCGGCGGGGCGCTTCTACAAGATCGGCGAGGAGGAGCCCGGCCGCATCGTGAAGCCCCTGGGCATCGACGTGGATGCCTCGGGCACCCTGTACGTCGCCGACGTGAGCGCGCGCGACATCAAGGTCTTCACCGCGGAGGGCCGGTTCCTGCGCGCCATCGGCGGGCCGAAGTGGTTCGACCGGCTCTCGAGCGTGACCGTCGACCCGGCCGGCGAGCGCATCTACGTCGTCGACATCGGCGGCGTGAGCTCGACCAACCACCGCGTGCGCGTGTTCGACGCGAAGGCCGGGACGCACCTGTTGGACATCGGCACGCGCGGGGCCGGGCCGGGCGAGTTCAACCTGCCGCGCGACCTGGCCATCGGCAAGGACGGCCAGCTCTACGTCGTCGACGGCGGCAACTTCCGCGTGCAGGTCTTCTCGCGCGACGGGAAGTTCGTGCGCAGCTTCGGCGCGCTCGGCAAGCAGTTCGGCCAGTTCGCGCGGCCCAAGGAAGTCGCGACGGACACCGCCGGCAACGTCTACGTCGTCGACGCCGCGTTCGGCAACTTCCAGGTCTTCAACGCCGAGGGCGAGCTGCTGCTGTTCGTGGGCGAGCGCTCGGAGCGCGACGGCCCGGGCAAGTACATGCTGCCCTCGGGCATCTACGTCGACGAGGACGGTCGCGTCTACATGATCGACCAGTGGTTCCGGAAGGTCGACGTGTTCCGGCCGGTCACGCTCGCGAAGGGCGCCGGGTGGCTGCAGTTGCCCGCGAAGGCCACGCCGGCCGCCGCCGCGCCCGCCCGCTAGCGTCTTGATTCCGGGAATCGGTCTTCTCCCCGCCGGGAAGCGGGGCCCGCGCGTTTGATCCCGCGCAAATGCGCGGACCCTGGCGCGGACCCGGATCCCCTGCCGGAGGCGTCGCGGCGCTTGGCATGGTTGGTGCATTGAAGGTTCAACCGCGCTTCGCATGCCACCAGGCCGCGGCGATCACGAACCAGCCAGGAGAGGGAACCATGAACAAGACAACGACCAGGAGCGGCGCGCGGCGCGCGCTCGGCATCTTCCTCTGGGTCATCGGCACGACGAGCCTCGGGGTGCTGCCCGTGCAGGCGGGCATCGCGAACACCAAGCACAACCTCAGCCCCTCGAGCACGGCGGGGAACAACAAGGTCACGGCGGGCACGGACGAGATCTGCGTCTTCTGCCACACGCCGCACGCGGCCGACACGACGGCGCCGGTGCCCCTGTGGAACAAGCGGCTCACCACGGGCGCCACGTACACCACGTACGCCACGCTCAACTCGAGCTCGATCGACGGCGAGATCCTGCCGGTGGGCTCCATCTCGCTCGCCTGCCTCTCCTGCCACGACGGCACGCAGGCCATGGACAACATCATCAACGCGCCCGGCTCCGGCGGCTACGACGTCACCGGCGGCGGCACGAACGGCCTGGGCTTCACCTGGACGGGCACGCGCGGGGACGCCGACGGCAAGATGACCAACTCGGCGACGTCGCTCTCGATGCTCGGAAACGACCTGAGCAACGACCACCCGATCGGCATCAAGTACTGCGGCGGCGGACCCTCGTCGGCCAACCCGGCCACGCCCTGCGTCGATCCGGATTTCGTCGCGCCGTCCTCGGGCACGGTGAACGGCAGCCAGGTCTTCTGGGTGGACACGACGGGCGGCACGGCGGCCCGCAACAAGACCGACATGCAGCTGTACACGCGCCTCTTCGCCACCGGCAACGGCCCGTCGGTCGAGTGCGGCAGCTGCCACGATCCCCACGTCGAGAGCGGCCAGACCAACGCCGGCCTGCCGACCTCGGGCCAGACTTTCCTGCGCGTCGCGAACACCAACAGCGCCGTCTGCCTCGCCTGCCACGTGAAGTAGGACGTCCCGCCCGCGAGGGCGGGGCCAGCCACGCAACCGCAAGGGCCGGGCGCTTCCGCCCGGCCCTTCTTCTTGGGAGCCTTCCATGCGCCTCGCCTTCTTCCTCGCCGCGTTCGCGCTCGCCTCGACCGGTGCCGCCGGCGCCGAGCCGACGCCCGCCGCCGCCTCGCACGCGCAGGCGCCGTCCGCCGTCGCGCGCGTGAACGGCCGCGAGATCGGCGCCGCGGAGTACGAGCAGGCGCTGGTCGCGCTCGTGCGCCAGCGCTACTACCACCGCGCGCCGCCGGAGGCGGAGATGGGCGCGGTGCGCCGCGAGGTGGCCGATTCGCTCATCGACCTCATCCTCGTCGCCGGGGAAGCGAAGCGCCGCGGCATCGAGGCCGACGCGGCGCAGGTAGGCCGGGACCTCGAGCGCATCGAGGCACGCTTTCGCCAGGTGCCGGGCTGGGAGGCGATGCGCGAAGCGCAGTTGGCGCGCTGGCGCGCCGATCTCGAGGAACGCTCCCGAGCGGAGATCCTGGAGCGGCGCGTGCGCGCGGAAGTCCCGGCCGGCGAGGCGGACGTGCGCGCCTTCTACGACCGCAATCCCGCGCTCTTCACCGAGCCGGAGAAGGTCCGCGTCTCGGTGATCGTCCTTCGCGTGGATCCGGGTGCCGGCAAGGCGGCCCGCGACAAGGCGCGCGAGGAAGCCGCGGCCATTCGCGCGCGCCTCGCGAAGGGCGCGGACTTCGCGGAGCTCGCGAAGATCCACTCGGGCGACGTGACGGCGCAGAACGGCGGCGACATGGGCTTCGTGCACCGGGGCGCCCTGCCGGAAGCGGTGCAGGAGATCCTCGACAAGCTGGGCGAGGGCGACCTCTCGCCGCCGCTCGAGGTGCTCGAGGGGATCGCGATCGTGCGCGTCGTCGCCCGGCAGGGCGCCGCGCTTCGACCCTATGAGGCCGTGTCCACGCGCGCGCGCGAGCTTTACCGGCGCGCCGCGAGCGACGCGGCCTGGAAGTCGTTCGTCGCCGGGCTGCGCGCGGGCGCGTCCATCGACGTGAACACCGGCCGCTATCCCGAGCTCGCGGCGCTCCCCGAGACGGCGCAGGCGCCTGCCCCGCGGTGACCCTCGCCCGGCCCCGGCGGGCCAGCGTCGCGGCGTGCGTCGCCGCCTGCTGGGCTCCCCTCGCGGCCGCGGCCCCTCTCGCGCTCGACCCCGATCTCGCCAGTGCCGAGGGCCGGCGAGATCCCGTCGCCTGGCTGCTCGCCCAGGCCGCGACCGCCCCGCGTGCCGCGGAGCCCCCGCCGGCCGTGCCCGACCTGCCTCCCGTCACGAGCTGGCGGTCGAGGGTCCTGCCCTTCCTCGATTCGGGCGAGCCCGTGGGCTTCGCGCCCGCCCGATGGGGCGGCACCTTCGCGCTCGAGCACCTGGACCAGCGCGCCGAGGGCGTCAACCGCCGGTACTCCGACGCCGCTTCCGTCTCGCTCACGGCCGCGAGCTACTTCTGGCAGCCCTGGTTCGCGCAGGTGCGCGGCAACCTCACGGTGCTCGCGGACGCGGACAAGTCGAGCGGGGGCGCGGACGTGGGCGGCGGGCAGGGCGGCTCCACGCGCGGCGTGTCGCTCTCGGGCGGCGGCAACGTCACCGTCTTCCCGAACAGCCGCTTTCCCTTCCTCGCCTCCCTCGACTCCACCGACAGCCGCGCCACGGGCACCTTCGCGCCGAGCGACTTCCGCAACACGCGCGCGAGCCTGCGCCAGTCGTGGCGCGACCCGCTGGGCGAGGAGAACGCGACGGGCTCGCTGGACTACAGCCGGCTCGATTCGCGCACGTTCGGCCGCGACACCGTGGTCGCGCTCGACACGCGCTACCTGCGTTCGACGGAGACCTGGCGGGGCGACGCGGCGTTCAACTTCTCGCGCAACCGCCGCGACGCGGGCGAGGGGACGGACATCCTGCGGCTCTACGGGACGCACCAGTACACGCCGAATCCCGACGTGTGGGTCAATTCGCTCGCGAGCTTCACCGAGTCGGACCTCGCCTTCGCGGGCGGCGGCTTCGACCTCACGCAGCGCATCGCGCAAGCCACGTCGCAGGCCGTCTGGCGCCCGTCCTTCGACGAGCGCTTCGTCTTCACGGGCGGCGGGCGGGCCTTCTCCAACGGCGTCGAGCGCGCCGGCGTGAGCGACGCGTCGTACGCCGTCACGGGCAACGCGGGCTTCTCGTTCGCGCCCATCGACGACATCTCGCTGCAGGGATCGGCCGTCACCACGCAGCTCTCGGCCGACGGCGCCGCGCGCCAGCTCCTCACCTTCGAGTCGCTGGGCGCGAACTACACGCCGCGGCCGCTCGACTTCGGCCTCGCGAGCTGGTCGCCGTCCCTGGCGGTGCAGGCCGCCCACGAGACCGGCTCCGAGGACGGCAGCCGGACGCAGGGGACGGTGCAGGCCGACCAGCAGTTCTCGCGCTCGGTTCCCCTGGGCAGCGCGGCCTCGCTGCAGCTGATGCTCGCGCAGGGCGCCGGCGTCATCGACGACTCCTCGATCGGCCGCACCACGGTGCTGCGCTACAACGGCACGGTGGGTCTTCGCCTGGAGGCGGGCGAGGGCTCGGACGGCTATGCCAGCGCCGGCCTGGGCGAGTCGCGGGCGACGGGCGCCATCGAGGAGCGCTTCCGCCTCGCCAACGCCCAGGTGAGCGGGCAGCTGCGCTTCGGGCAGTGGAGCCTGCTCACGGCCAACCTCACGGGCCAGTGGATCCGGGCGAGCCGCGCCCAGCAGGGCACCGAGGAGTCCAGCCGGCAGGTGTTCGGCGGCTTCACCTACCAGCATGCCCGCGTCTTCGGCGTGCCCCGCCTGCGCTACCTGGCCACCGCCACGTGGAACCAGGGTTTCAGCGACTCGCGCCTCCTGGGCGACGTGGATGCGCCCCGCGAGAACGTGACGCGGCTCTTCGACCAGCGGCTGCTCTACGACATCGGCCGGCTGGAGTTCCGTCTTGGCATGCGGATTGCAAAGACCGACGGGCGCGACGACCGGCAGCTCTACCTGCGCGTCGCCCGCCAATTCGGCCAGTTCTGAGAAAGGCTTCCCGACGATGGACAAGAATCGATCCCCCGGCGCGCGCCTCGCGCCCGCCGCGCTCGTGGGGTCCGCCCTCGCGTTCGCCCTGGCCGCCTGGCTCGCGCCTGCCCCCGCGTGGGCCGAGTACGGCGACGTGGTGATCAACAACCACTCGGACACGGCCGGCGTGCGCCCCGTCGTCTTCCCGCACTGGTTCCACCGCGTGCGCTTCCGCTGCAAGGTCTGCCACAGCGACCTGGGCTTCAAGTTCCAGGCCGGCGGCAACGACATCAACATGGTGAAGATCATCGACGGCCAGTTCTGCGGCGCGTGCCACAACGGCAACGTCGCGTGGTCCGTCGAGAACTGCGACCTGTGCCATTCCGGCAAGCCCGGCACGCCCACGCAGGTCCACGAGAGCACGATCCAGAAGCTGGTGGGCGCGACCGCGGTGCCGGGTTCGGCCGCGACCCTGCCCGCGGCGAAGCGGTGACGCCATGAGAGCGATCCTCCTCGCCGCCGCCATCGCGTGCCTCTCCTTCACGTCGGTCGCGCAGGACAAGGGCGTGGGCAAGGCGACCTACGACAAGACCTGCGCGCTCTGCCACGCCACCGGCCTCGCCGGCGCGCCGAAATACGGCAACAAGGCCGAGTGGGCCGACCGCGTGAAGGCCGGCAGCGCGAAGCTCTACGCGAGCGCCCTCAAGGGCACCGCGAACGGCATGCCCGGCAAGGGCGGCAACCTCACGCTCTCCGACGCCGAGGTGAAGGCCGCGGTCGACTTCCTGGTCGCCGCGGTCGGCGGTGCGAAGGGACCGGCGGCCCCCGCGCCCGCGAAGGATGCGAAGACCGAGCCGAAGGGCGGGGCGAAGGCCGCCGGCGTCGGATCGAGCGCATCGGCGGCGGCGCCGGTGCAGGTGGCCGCATCGGCTCCCGCGGCGGTCGTGCCTGCGCCGGCGACCCCCGTGGCGCCGCCGGCCATTCCGCCCGCCGTTCCGGCACCCGCGCCGAAATCCTCGGCTGCCGTCGATCCGAACGCCTTCAACCGCCTGCTCGCCGCGCCGGGCAAGCGCAACGCGCCGCCCGCGGAGGACGGCATCCACGATCCGGCCAACACCGGCACGCACGCCTTGCAGCCGCCGCTCACGGCGCTGGCCGGGATGAACCCGCTCGCGGCCGGCAATCGCGTGAACTGGGTGTCCTCGCTCGAGGGCGGCAAGATCAAGCCGCGCTGGGA
The DNA here is from genome assembly GCA_964587315.1 of uncultured Lysobacter sp. Lineage (GTDB taxonomy): Bacteria > Pseudomonadota > Gammaproteobacteria > Burkholderiales > Usitatibacteraceae > FEB-7. The sequence goes on along the minus strand of CAZPLW010000042.1, from coordinate 136 downwards.
CCGCGACGACCCGGGGGCGAACGCCGTGGTGATGGACCTCAACATCGTGCGCGAGGTGAAGGGATCGATGCCCGACGTCGTCTACCCGCACAAGCAGCATACGGAGTGGCTCGACTGCTCCAACTGCCATCCGGCC
>CAZPLW010000041.1:17054-23589 GCA_964587315.1 uncultured Lysobacter sp. | reverse complement strand
GGGAGGCGGGACCTCCCCCGCCCCTTGGTAAGGCCGGCCGACGGGCCGGCCGGGAAGGTGGCGGCAACGAAGGGCTACGGCGCCGAGGTCATCCTCTACGACCGCGCCTCGGGCGAGGACCGCGAGGCGATGGCCGCGCGCATCGCGAGGGAGCGCGGCGCCACGCTCATCCCGCCGTTCGACCACGCGCACGTCATCGCGGGGCAGGGCACGGCGGCGAAGGAACTGATCGAGGAGACCGGCCCGCTCGACTGGCTCTTCGTGTGCTGCGGCGGCGCGGGGCTGCTCTCCGGTTGCGCGATCGCCGCCAACCACCTCTCCCCCGGCGTCAAGGTGATCGGCGTCGAGCCCGCGGCCGGCGACGACGCGGCGCGCTCCTTCCGCACGAAGACGCTGGTGCGCGTCGACAATCCGCAGACGATCGCGGACGGCGCGCGCACCAACGCCCTGGGCAAGCTCACCTTCCCGCTCGTGCTCGCGCACGTGCACGACTTCCTCACGGTGTCCGACGACGAGCTCGTGGAGGCCATGCGCTTCCTCTGGGAGCGCATGAAGCTCGTGGTCGAGCCCACCGGCGCGCTCGCGACGGCCGGCGTCCTCTCGCGGCGGCTCGACACGCGCGGCGGCCGCGTCGGGATCGTCCTTTCCGGCGGCAACGTGGACCTGCGGGCAGCGGCGAAGCTCTTCGCGTGAGCTTCGAGGATCCGTTCGTCCCGCCGGGGATCCCGCGGCGCGGCAACGCATTCTGGCGCTGGCTGGGGCGCACCATCCTGCGCCTCGCGCACTGGCGGCTCGAGGGGGCCTTCCCCGACGTGCGCCAGTGCGTCGTCGCGGTCGCGCCCCACACCTCGAACTGGGACTTTCCCGTCGGCGCCTCGGCGATGTTCGCGCTCGACCTCAAGTGCAAGTTCATCGGCAAGCACACGCTGTTCGTGTGGCCGCTCTCGGCGTTCCTGCGCTGGATGGGCGGCATCCCCGTGGACCGCCGCGCGGCGCACGGCGTGGTCGGCGAGGCCGTCGATGCGTTCCGCGCCTCGCCTTCCTTCATGCTCGTGATCGCGCCCGAGGGCACGCGCAGCCGGGTGGAGAAATTCAGGACCGGCTTCCTGCACATCGCGCGCGGCGCGGGCGTGCCCGTGGCGCTCGTCGCGCTCGACTGGGCGACGCGCACGATCCACATCGGTCCGGTGATCGAGGTGGGCGAGGACATCGAGGCCGAGCGCGTGCGCGTCGAGGCGCATTTCGCGCGATTCCGCGGGCGCAATCGCTGATCCACCGCGGTGCTGCATTGCACCATCGGGGCGCGCCTTCCCGGGGCGATGGGCCTTTCGTCCCTCGGTCGGAAATCCCTAACTGCCTGATCCGGCAAGCGTTTGCCTCGCACGCCGGGATTGGCACGGTCCCTGCAAGAGTAGAAATGTCGGCGGGCCCCTCCGGGCTGCCGGCAGTTTCTCCTCCGAGAGCGGTTTACCCCGCCGGCTCACCCCGGCGGGGTTCTTTTTTGGGGGACTCGCCTCGCCAGGTGGCCACCCCCGCAGGGCGCACGCCATGTGTGCTGGCGCACGGAAATCGCGGCGGCGAGGGCGCCAGAATGTTCCGCCCCCCGGCAATCCTGCCGCCGCACCGAGTCGCACCCATGCGTGCCCCGCAGCCCGCGTCCAAACTGGTCAAGGCCGAATCCGCCGCCGCCGCGGCCGAGGAACTCGGCAAGCTGGCGAAGGACGCGGTTCGCGACTCCGACCTGGTACGCGAGGCGCTCAGGATCTCCGAGAGCCGCTACCGGCGCCTCTTCGAGACCGCGCTCGACGGCATCCTCCTGCTCAACGCGGAGACGGCGCAGATCGAGGACGTGAACCCGTACCTGATCGGCATGCTCGGCTACACGCGCGAGGAGTTCCTGGGCAGGAAGCTGTGGGAAGTGGGCCCCTTCGCGGACATCGGCCAGAGCAAGGAGATGTTCGCCGAGATCCAGGCGAGCGGCCGCGTGCGCTACGAGGACCTGCCGCTCAAGTCGAAGTCGGGGATCCGGATCGACGTCGAGTTCGTGAGCAACCTGTACGACTGCGAGGGCGTGAAGGTCGTCCAGTGCAACATCCGCGACATCAGCGAGCGCAAGGTCGCCGAGGGCGTGAGCCTGCGCTACCTGGGGCAGCTCAAGGTCGCCCTCATGAACACCGTCCAGGTGGCCACGATCATCAGCGAGATGCGGGACCCGTACACCGCGGGCCACGAGCGTCGCGTGGCGGCGCTCTCCGCGGCGATCGGCACGCAGATGCTCCTGTCCGACGTGCAGGTCGAGGGGCTGCGGGTGGCCGGGTACCTGCACGACATCGGCAAGATCTCGATCCCGACGGAAATCCTGGCCAAGCCCGGGCGACTCAGCCCGCTCGAGCTGGCGATGGTGCGCTCGCACGCGCAGGCGAGCTTCGACGTGCTGAACACGATGGAGTGGCCCTGGCCCGTCGCGCAGGTGGCGCTCCAGCACCACGAGCGGCTCGACGGCAGCGGCTATCCGCAGGGGCTCCACGGCGACGAGATCCTGCTCGAATCGCGCATCACCGCCGTGGCGGACGTGGTCGAGGCGATGTCCTCCCACCGGCCCTACCGGGCGGCGCTGGGGATCGAGGCCGCGCTCGCCGAGATCGAGCGCGGCAGCGGCACGCTCTACGACGCGAAGGCGGTCGCGGCGTGCCTGCAGATCTTCCGCGAGAAGCGATTCCAGTTGGGGTGACGAAAAAGCCCGCCGTGAGGCGGGCTTTCGCGGGAACTGCGGGAAGCGCGGGCGTCAGTCCGCGTAGATGCCGGCCTTCTTGATGATCGGTCCCCACTTCGCGATCTCGGCCTTGAGGTGCGCGTCGAGCGCGGCGGGCGTCACGCGCGCCTCGGCCACGGGCTCGGTGCCCAGCTCGGCGAACTTGGCCTTGAGGCCCGGATCCTTGAGCGCGGTCTTGAGCGCCGCGTTCAGCTTGTCGACGGCGGGCTTCGGCGTGCCGTGCGGCGCCCAAAGGCCGTGCCACACCGCGACCTCGAAGCCGGGCAGGCCGGCCGAGTCCGCCGTCGGCAGGTCGGGCAGGGAGGGCACCTTGGTCTTCGTGGTGACCGCGTAGGCCTTCACCTTGCCGCCCTTGATCTGCTGCGTGGTGTTGGTGGTCTGGTCGCACATGAAGTCGACCTGGCCGCCGATGAGGTCCGTCATCGCCGGGCCCGTGCCCTTGTAGGGGATGGTCTGCAGGTCCGTCTGGATGGCGCTCATGAAGAGCATGCCGCACAAGTGCGAGGCCGCGCCGACGCCGGCATTGGCGTACGTGACCTTGTCCTTGTTGGCCTTCACGTAGGCCACGAGGTCCTTCATGTCCTTCGGCGGGAAGTCCTTGCGCCCGATGAAGGTCATGGGCACGTCGGTGATGAGGCCGATGGGGTCGAGCTCCTTCACCGGGTCGTAGCGCATGTTGCGGTACAGGGACACGCTGGTCGAGATGCCGATGTGCATGAGCACGAGCTGGTAGCCGTCCGGCTTGGCCTTGGCCACGCGTTCCACGCCGAGGGTGCCGCCGGCGCCGCCGACGTTCTCGACGATGACCGTCTGGCCGAGCGACTTCGTCATCTGCTGCGCGACCAGGCGCGCCACCGTGTCGGTGGGGCCGCCGGCCGCGAACGGGACGATGATGGTGATGGTGCGGGTGGGGAAATCCTGCGCCGACGCGGCGAACGAGAAGGCGAGGGCCGCGAGCGCGGCGGCGAGCGTGCGGAAAGTCATAAATCCTCCAGAAAGGGACCGGGTGACGGCTTCGGGCGGCCGGCTTGCCTCGATTATTGCGTGAAACGGCGCGACACGGCGCCGGGACCCTATAATTTCCTTCCTTCGACGGATTTCCCGCCCTTGAGCCTCATTTCGCTTCTCCTCGCCCTCGTGGCCCAGTCGGCCTGGCCGCCACCGGAACGCCGTCGGCTCGGCGCGCTCTACGGGCGCCTGTGCCTGTCGACGGCCAAGCGCCTGAACGCGGGCGACCGCCAGTCGGGAATGCTCGCCTACTTCGCGCTTGTCGCTTTCGTCGGGGTGCCGGTCGCGCTCGTGGCCTGGCTCGCCGCGTCGGTCCACCCGGTGGTGCTCGTCGCGCTCGATGCGCTCGTGCTCTACGCGAGCCTCACCTTCCTGGGCACCGCGGCGCAGGTGGGCGGCATCGAGCGCGCGCTGCGCATGGGCGACGCGCGTACCGCGTCGCAGCGCCTCGCGGCCTGGCAGGGCGAGGCCGTCGGAAGCGAGGACCCGGGCGCGCTCGCGCGCCTCGCCGCGGAGCAGGGGCTGCGCGAGGCGCACCACGGCACCTTCGCGCTGCTCTTCTGGTTCCTGCTGCTGCCCGGCCCGCTGGGCGCGGTCCTGTATCCGCTCACGCTGCGCGCGGCGCGCCTGTGGTCGCTGTACCCCGATCCCCAGGAGCGCGAGTTCGGCTGGTTCGCCGCGCGCGCGCTCGCCTTCCTCGACTGGGCTCCGCAGCGCGCGACGGCCTTCGCCTTCGCGATCGTGGGCGATTTCGAGGACGCGCTGTATTGCTGGCGCTCGCAGGCGGCGCAGTGGCTGCGCCCGGAGGAGGGCATCGTGCTCGCGAGCGGGGCCGGCGCGCTCGGCGTGCGCCTGGGCGACCCGTTCGCGCGGGACGGCCTGGTGGTCGACCGGCCTTCGCTCGGCACCGGCGAGCCCGCCGGCGAGGACGCGCTCGCGAGCCTGGAGGGCATGCTCTGGCGCGCGCTCGTGCTCTGGCTGGTCGCGTACCTGCTCGCCGCGGCCATCGCCACGTTCTAGGGACGCGCCCGCGTCGCGATCGGCGCTCCTTTGCTACACTTCGTGCCAGAGGCCGCAGCGCCGGGACGTCGCGTCCGGTGAATGCCCCCCAACCCCACTGAGGAGATCGCCATGATCCGCAAGCTTCCCCGCGCCCTGCTGCGCACGTTCGGCCTCGCCGCCGGTATCGCCCTCGCCGGCGCGGCAGGCGCCGTCGATTCGATCAAGATGATGATCCCGGCCAACCCGGGCGGCGGCTGGGACACCACCGGCCGCGAGCTGGGCAAGGCGCTCATCGCCTCCGGCGCCGTGAAGAACGTCCAGTACGACAACAAGGGTGGCGCCGCCGGCGCCATCGGCCTCGCGCAGTTCGTGAGCGCCTCGAAGGGCGACCCGAACGCGCTGATGATGGGCGGCATGGTGATGGTGGGCGGCACGATCCAGAACAAGTCCGCCGTCACGATGGACCAGGTGACGCCCATCGCGCGGCTCACCTCCGAGTACGAGGTGATCGTCGTGCCCGCCGCCTCGCCCATCAAGGACATGAAGGACCTGATGGCGAAGTTCAAGGCGAATCCGGGCAGCATCTCGTGGGGCGGCGGCAGCGCGGGCGGGACGGACCACATCCTCGCGGGCCTGCTCGCCAAGGAAGTCGGCGTCGAGCCCGGCAAGGTGAATTACGTGCCGTTCAAGGGCGGCGGGGAAGCGGTCGCGGCCATCATCGGCGGCCACGTCTCGGCCGGCATCTCGGGCCTCTCGGAGTTCTCGCAGCACATCCAGTCGGGCAAGATGCGCGCGCTCGCGGTGTCCTCCGCTAAGGCGATGGACAAGATCCCGAGCCTGAAGGAGCAGGGCTACAACGTGGAGCTCGCGAACTGGCGCGGCATCTTCGGCGCGCCCGGCATCACCAAGGCGCAGCAGGCCGATCTCGTGAAGGCCGTGGAGACCGCGACCAAGCACAAGTCGTGGGAGGAGTCCCTCAAGAAGCAGGAGTGGACCAACTTCTGGCAGCCGGGCGACGAGTACGGCGCCTTCGTGAAGAGCGAGATGACGCGCATCGGCGAGATCCTCGCCGGGCTCAACCTGGGCAAGAAGTAGCGAAGGGCGCCCGCCCCCCGCGGCGGGCGCCTCGCCCCCATGACCCCGAATCGCCCCAAGGGCCAGCTCGCCGTCGCGCTGGGCGTCATCGTCATCGGCGCCCTCGTGTTCGGCGGCTCGTTCTCGCTGCCCGAGGCGGGCGGCTACGCGCAGGTCGGCCCCGCGGTCGTGCCGCGTTTCGTGGGCGGTGGACTCTTCGTGCTGGGCGTGCTGCTGCTGCGCGAGGCGATGACCGGCGGCTTCCGCGGCGTCGACGAGGAAGCCGAGATCCACCTGCCCATGGACTGGCCCGCCTTCGGCTGGGTCACCGGCGGCATCGTCCTCTACGGCCTGCTGGTGGAGAGCGCCGGCTTCCTCTTCGCCTCGACGATCCTCTTCGTGATGGTCGCGCGCGGGTTCGCGAGCCGGCGGTGGGTCCTCAACGCCGTCGTCGGCCTCGCCGTCGCGAGCTTCATCTACGCCGTGTTCAACTACGGGCTCGGGCTGCAGCTCCCGCCGGGCATCCTCAAGGGAGTGCTGCCCTGATGGACGTCTGGACGCAGCTGCTCAACGGCTTCGCCGTCGCGCTCACCGCGCAGAACCTCATGTGGGCGCTCGTGGGCGTCACGCTCGGCACCGCGGTCGGCGTGCTGCCCGGCGTCGGCCCCGCGGTCACGG
>CAZPLW010000041.1:0-17044 GCA_964587315.1 uncultured Lysobacter sp. | reverse complement strand
CCGGTCAACCTGATGTGGTGTTTCATTGGTTGCGCGGTTGGCACCGCGGTGGGTGTGTTGCCGGGCATCGGACCGGCGGTGGCCGTTGCGATGCTGCTGCCCATTACCACCAAGGTGGATGCCACGGCGTCGATGATTTTTTTTGCCGGCATCTACTACGGCGCCATGTACGGCGGCTCCACCACCTCGATCCTGCTCAACACGCCCGGCGAGAGCGCCACCATCGTGACCGCGATGGAGGGCAACCAGATGGCCAAGCGCGGCCGGGCGGGGCCAGCCCTCGCCACCAGCGCCATCGGCTCGTTCGTCGCCGGCACCATCGCCACCATCGCCCTCACGTTCCTCTCGCCGATCGTCGTGGAGCTGGGCCTCAAGTTCGGCCCGCCGGAGTACTTCGCGCTCATGGTCCTCGCGTTCACCACGGTGTCCGCGGTGCTGGGCGAGTCGACGCTGCGCGGCCTCACCGCCCTCTTCCTGGGACTGGCCATCGGCCTGATCGGCATCGACAACCAGACGGGCCAGGCGCGGTTCGCCTTCGGCGTGCCGCAATTGCTCGACGGGATCGAGGTCGTCACGATCGCCGTGGGCCTCTTCGCCGTCGGCGAGACGCTCTATTTCGCCTCCAAGCTCAACTCGGTCGAGGAAAAGCTCGAGAAGGTCTCCGGATCCATCTGGATGAAGATCGACGACTGGAAGCGCTCGTGGAAGCCGTGGCTTCGCGGCACGATCATCGGGTTCCCCTTCGGCACCATTCCGGCCGGCGGCGCGGAGATCCCGACGTCCCTCTCCTAGGCCATCGAGAAGAAGCTCCCGAAGAACCCCGAGGAGTTCGGCAAGGGCGCCATCGAGGGCGTGGCCGGCCCCGAGGCGGCCAACAACGCGTCCTCCACCGGGACGATGGTGCCCCTGCTCACGCTGGGCCTGCCGACGTCGGCCACCGCGGCCATCCTGCTGTCGGCCTTCCAGCAGTACGGCCTGCAGCCCGGGCCGCTGCTCTTCGAGACGAACTCGGCGCTGGTGTGGGGCCTCATCGCGAGCTTCTACGTGGGCAACGTGATGCTGCTGGTGCTCAACCTGCCGCTCGTGGGCCTGTGGGTGAAGCTGCTCGAGATCCCCAAGCCGCAGCTCTACGCGGGCATCCTCGTGTTCGCGACGATGGGCGTGTACGGCATGCGCCAGTCGCCCTTCGACGTGTTCCTGCTCTACGTCATCGGCGTCTCGGGCTTCCTCATGCGGCGCTACGGCTTCCCGGCGGCGCCGGTCATCGTCGGCATGATCCTGGGCCCGCTCGCCGAGGAACAGCTGCGCCGCTCGCTCGCCATCAGCCAGGGCGATCCGATGGTCTTCGTGACCCACCCCATCTCCGCGGGCCTGCTCGCGCTCACCGCGCTCGTGCTGCTCGCGCCCTGGCTGTGGCGGTGGGCTTCTTCCGGCCGGCGCGCGCCCTGAATTCCCGGGCTGCGCGATGACGGGCCCGGTTTCCGCGGGCGATCAGGCGCCGCCCTGCGCCCCCCCGGACTTCGCGCCCCGCCGTCCGCGCCTCGCCTTTCCGCCGCTCGCCTGCGATTGCCACGCGCACATCCTCGGGCCGGCCTCGCGATTCGCGTATTCGCCCGAGCGGGTCTACACGCCTCCCGACTGCCTGCTGCCCGAGTACCGCGCGATGCTCGGTGCGCTCGGCGTCGAGCGGGCCGTGCTCGTGCAGCCGAGCGTCTACGGCACGGACAACGCGGTGCTGCTGGGCGCGCTGCGTGAAGGCGGTGACGCCTTCCGCGGTGTCGCGGTGGTGGGCGATTCGCCGGGCGAGAAGGAACTCGAGTCGCTGAATGCGGCAGGCGTGCGCGGCGTCCGGGTCAACGTGGTCGACGTGCGCGAGGGCGGGGGCAACCTGCCGGCGGGACGGCTGCGCGAGCTGGCCGCGCGCATCGCGCCCTTCGGCTGGCACCTCGAGCTGCTGGCCCACGTCGACGCGTACCCCTCGCTCGAGCGCGAGCTGGGTGGCCTTGCGGCCCCGCTGGTCTTCGGCCACCTCGGCTACATGAAGACGGACAAGGGCCTGGCCGATCCGGGTTTCCAGGCCCTGCTGCGGCTCGCCGGCGCCGGGCGCGCCTGGGTGAAGCTCACGGGCCCGTACCGCATCTCGGCGCTTGGGTTGCCACACGCCGACGTGACGCCCTTCGCGCACGCGCTCCTCGAGGCCGCGCCCGGCCGGATCGTCTGGGGCAGCGACTGGCCGCACGTCATGGTGAAGGGCGCGATGCCCAACGACGGCGACCTCGCCGACCTGCTCGCGGCCTGGGCGCCGGACGAGGCGCTGCGCCGGCGGGTGCTGGTGGAGAACCCGGCGAGACTCTACGGGTTCTAGAGCGGCTGGATGTCGCCCTGCTTCACGATCCGCCGGTAGGTCTCGATCTGCTCGCGCACGAAACGGCCGAACTCGTCGGGCTTCATGGACGTGGGCGCGATGCCGAGCTTCGCGAACTGCTCGCGCACGTCGGCGCTCGCGAGGATGGTCGCGATCTGCGCGTTGAGCTTCGCCACGATGGCGGGCGGCGTGCCGGCCGGGGCCCAGACGCCGAACCACAGCGAAATGTCGAAATCCCGGAGCCCCTGCTCGGCGAGCGGCGGGACGTCGGGCATGACCTCGGAGCGCTTGAGGGTCGAGACGCCCAGCGCCGCGAGCTTGCCGTCCTTCATCTGCCCCACGACCGTGTTGATGGGCGCCATGTAGAACGACGAGCGGCCCGTCATCGCGTCCTGGATGGCCTCGGGGGAACCCTTGTAGGGAATGTGCAGCATCTTCACGCCGGCGACCTGCGCGAAGTACTCGGCGGCCAGGTGCGTCGAGCTGCCGACACCGGCGGAGGCGAAGGGGATCTCGCCCGGCTTCGCCTTCGCGGCGTCCACGAGCGCCTTGACCGTGGGATAGGCGCCGCCCTTCTGCACCACCATCACGTAGGGCGTGATCCCCAGCAGCGCGACGTCGACGAGGTCCTTCGTCGGATCGTAGGGGAGCGCCTTGTAGATGGCGGGATTGGCCGCGTGCGAGGCGGACTGCACGAGCAGCGTGTAACCGTCGGGGTCGGACTTCACCACGGCCTGCGTGCCGATCTGCCCGCCCGCGCCGGGACGGTTGTCGACGACGACGGGTTGCTTCCACGCCTCCGAGAGGTGCCTCGCCACGATGCGGCCGGCGATGTCCGCGCCCGAGCCCGCGGTGAGCGGGACGATGAGGCGGATGGGCTTGGCGGGGTATTCCTGCGCGCTGGTCGACGCGGCGAACGCGAGCGCCGCGAGGGCGGCGATCCGGGTGAAGGCCTTCATGGTTTCTCCTCCTGCTGTTCTCGTTCCTGGGGGGGCGTGATCGTCAGGCGCCGGCGGGCAGGCGGTCGTCCACCTCGTCGATGAAGCCGCGCAGCAGGCGATTGAAGGCCTCGGGCTGCTCGATGTTCGACAGGTGCGCCGCGTCCTCGATGATCTCGAGGCGCGAGCCGTCGATCATGCGGTGCAGCACGGTGGACTGCGCGACGGTGCAGGCGGGATCCTGGCGGCCGGTGGTGACCAGCGTGGGCGCCTTCACCCCGAGCAGCATCGTGGTCTGCGCCATGTCGCGCACGGCGCACGCGCAGTTCACGTAGCCCTCGACGCCGGTGGCGAGGATCATCGCGCGCACCTTGCCGATGTCCTCGGGCTTGCGGCGGTAGAAGCCTTCCGTGAACCAGCGCTTGAGCGTGCCGTCGACGAGGCCGGGTATGCCCTGCGCCCGCGCGATCCCGAGGCGCTCCTCCCACAGCGAGCGCGGCGGCATCTCGCTCGCCGTGTCGCACAGCGAGAGCGAGAGGACCTTCGCCGGGTAGCGCGCGCCCAGCTGCTGGCCGATCATGCCGCCCATCGACAGCCCCGCGAAGTGCGCGGCGCGGATGCCCAGGGCGTCGAGGAGGGCGGCCGCGTCGTCCGCGAGCGTCGCGATGTCGTAGGGCCCGGGCGGCGTCGACGAGCGGCCGTGCCCGCGGGTGTCGTAGCGAAGCACGCGGTAGCGGTCCGAGAACGCGGGGACGTTCCAGTCCCACATGGCGTAGTTCGACATGAGGCTGTTGCTCAGCATCAGCACGCGGCCCGTGGCCGGGCCGTCGAGGCGATACGCGGTCTCGACGCCGTTGGCGAGGATCATTCCGTTCAAGGCGGTTCCGGTTCTCTAGCGAAGGAGGGCGGCCTCGCGCAGGTAGCGCTGCACGCCCGGGTGGAGGAGGTCGACGCGCGGGGCGGCGGCGACGGTGTTGGCGGCGGTCGACTCGCTCGCCTGCGGCAGGCGCTTCGCGAAGGAGGCTTCGCCGCGGTGCAGCGCCCTGGCGAGGCGGTAGGCGGTGTCCTCCGGCAGCGAGGGTCGCGCGATCACGAAGGCCCACGATCCGACGGAGGCGATGGCCGCTTCCTGCCCGGCGTAGGTTCCAGCCGGGACGTTCATGGGCTTGAGGAGGCTGTGCTTGGCGAGGATGCGCTTCGCCTCGGCGGCGTCCGGCGCGATGTAGCGCGCGCCCCCGGGCGACTTCGATACGGCGATGAACCCGGGCCAGCCCAGGCCCCCGCCCCAGAGCGCGGCCACGCGGCCGTCCTCGACCATGGCGGGCCCGTCGCCCGCGCGATCGAGGAAGACGGCCTTGAAGTCGCGGTCCATGTCGAGCCCCAGGCCGTCGAGCACGTAGCGGGCGAGGATCACGAGGCCCGATCCCTTCGCGCCGAAGGCGACGGCCTGGCCCTTGAGGTCGGCGATGCGGCGCGCCGGGCTGTCGGCGCGCGTGACGAACATTCCCGGGGTCGAGTACATCGCGCACAGGATGGCGAGGTTCGCCTTCGCGCGGCCGATGCCTTCCACCGCCTCGTGCAGCGGCTCGCCCGTCACGAGGGCGATGTCGAGCTTTCCCGCCTCGACGAGGGGGATGTTCTCGGTGCTGCCCTTGGTGTTGCGCGTCTCGATGCGCAGGGAGGCGTCCATCTCGTGGACGGTGTCGGCGAACGCGGCGCCGTAGAGGGGAAATCCGCCGCCGGGCGTGGCGGTGCCGAGTACCACGTTCGTCGGCCCGGGCGCCGCCGCGCGGGCGCCGCCCGCGGCGCACAGGGCGCCGGCGATCATCAGGGTTCGTCTCATCGGGCTGGAGGGGTTCGAGGCGTGTCGGGTCATGCGGGGCTTATAGCACGATTGCCGCGCCCGACGCCGACCCCTTGCGCAACCGGGACGGCGGCCGCATCTTGGATGGGCAGGAGGTGCCCGATCGATGAGCGTTCGTCCCGCCGCCGTGGCGGGGGCTTTCTATCCGGATGCGGCCCCGGCGCTCGCCGCCGAGGTGGCCCGGTGCCTGCGGGAAGCCCGCCGGCCGGCCAGGGCGGCGCCGGCGCCCAAGGCCGTGATCGCGCCGCACGCGGGCTTCGTCTACTCCGGCCCGGTGGCGGCCAGCGCCTATGCCCGCCTCGAGTCCCTCGCCGGCGCCGTCTCGCGCGTGGTCCTGCTCGGGCCGGCGCATCGCGTGTTCGTCCGGGGCGCGGCCGTGCCCTCGGTCGACGCGTTCGAGACGCCGCTGGGCGTCGTGCCCCTCGATTCGCCGGCCCTCGCCCGGCTTCGCGAGCTGCCCTTCGTCGAGACGAGCGACCGCGCCCATGCGGCCGAGCACAGCCTCGAGGTGCAGCTCCCGTTCCTGCAGGCGGTGCTCGGCGATTTCCGCCTCGTCCCGGTGGTGGTGGGCGACGCGACGCCCGCCGAGGTGGCGCGGCTGCTCGAGGCGCTCTGGGGCGGCCGGGAAACGCTCGTCGTGGTGAGCTCCGACCTGTCGCACTTCCTGCCCTACGCCGAGGCGCGCGAGCGCGACCGGGCGACGGCCGACGCCATCGTGCGGCGCGAGCCGTCGATCGAACCCGAGGCGGCTTGCGGCGCGGCCCCCGTGAACGGGTTGCTCGAGCTGGCCCGGCGCCGCGGCCTGCGCGTGGAGCTCGTCGACCTGCGCAACTCGGGTGACACCGCCGGCGGGCGCTCGAAGGTGGTGGGCTACGGGGCCTTCGTGCTCGGGGAGGCGGGCGGCCATGGCTGAGATCGCCGGGCGGGGACCGGTGCTCCTCGCGATCGCGCGCGAATCGATCGGGGAGGAACTCGGGATCGCGCGCCTCGCGCCGCGCGCGTTCGACTGGCTCGCGCTTCCCGCGGCCACCTTCGTCACGCTCAAGCTCGAGGGGGAGCTTCGCGGCTGCATCGGGTCCCTCGATCCCCGGCGGGCCCTGGGCGAGGACGTGGCCCGCAACGCGCAGGCCGCGGCGTTCCGCGATCCGCGCTTCGAACCGCTCGGCCCGGACGAGTACGGCGCGCTGGCCGTCGAGGTCTCGGTGCTCTCGCCGCGCTCGCCGCTCGAGGCCGCGAGCGAGGCCGAGGCGCTCGAGCGCATGCGCCCCGGCGTCGACGGGATCTACCTGGAGTACGACGGCCTCGCCGCCACGTTCCTGCCGCAGGTGTGGGAGAGCCTCGCGGACCCGCGCGATTTCCTCGAGGCGCTTCGCCACAAGGCGGGGCTGCCCCGGGGATTCTGGCACCCGGACGTGCGCCTCACCCGCTACACCGTCGAGAAGTTCGCCGATGAACGCGCACCCGCGTGAGCCCCTGGAGGGGACGGCCTGGCCGGCGCGGTGGTGGCGCCGCCTGGACGACGGCCGCATCCAGTGCGACCTGTGCCCGCGCGAGTGCCGCCTGCACGACGGCCAGCGCGGCGCGTGCTTCGTGCGCGCGCGCCAGGGCGACGGCCTCATCCTCACGACCTACGGGCGCTCGTCGGGCTTCTGCCTCGACCCCATCGAGAAGAAGCCGCTCAACCACTTCTACCCGGGCACCTCGGTCCTGTCGTTCGGGACGGCGGGCTGCAACCTCGCCTGCAAGTTCTGCCAGAACTGGGACATCACGCGCTCGCGCGACATGGACCGCCTCATGGACCGCGCGATGCCCTCGGACATCGCCGACGCCGCCCAGGCCGCCGGCAGCCGCAGCGTGGCGTTCACCTACAACGACCCGGTGATCTTCGCCGAGTACGCGATGGACGTGGCCGATGCGTGCCGGGCGCGCGGCATCGCGACCGTGGCGGTGACCGCGGGCTACATGTCGCCCGGGCCGCGGCGCGAGTTCTACGCGCGCATGGATGCGGCCAACGTGGACCTGAAGGCCTTCAGCGAGTCGTTCTACCGGCGCCTCACGGGCTCGGAGCTCGCGCCGGTGCTCGACACGCTCGCGTACGTCCGCCACGGGACGGGCACGTGGCTCGAGATCACGACGCTCCTCATCCCGGGCGAGAACGACTCGGACGCGGAGCTGCGCGCGTTGTCGCGGTGGATCAGCCGCGAGCTGGGCGCGGACGTGCCGCTGCACTTCACGGCCTTCCATCCGGACCACAAGCTGGGCGACCGCGAGGCGACGCCGGCCGCGACGCTCGCCCGCGCGCGGCGCATCGCGCAGGACGAGGGGCTCCTGTTCGTCTACACGGGCAACGTGCACGACCGGGAGGGCGGCACCACGAGGTGCGCCGGCTGCGGCGGGACGCTCGTCGTGCGGGACTGGCACCGCATCCTCGCCTACCGGCTGCGCGCGGACGGCACGTGCCCGGACTGCGGCACGGTGCTGCCGGGGCGTTTCGAGGCTTTCGATCCCGCGGCGCAGTTCGGCCCGCGGCGCATTCCGCTCGCGATCGCGCCCCGCTAGCGCGACCAGTCGGGGTGCTTGTCGTGCAGCTCGCGGTGCTGCTCGATGAGCACCTGGAAGAACGAGAGGCGCTCGGCGGAGATCTCGCCGCGCCCGGCCGCGGCGGTGACGGCGCAGCCCGGCTCCGACAGGTGCGAGCAGTCGTTGAACTTGCAGTGGCCCAGGAAGGGCCGAAACTCGGGAATCGCCTCGGCGATCTGCGCTTCCGTCAGGTGGAAGAGGCCGAAGGACTGGAAGCCGGGCGTGTCGATGATGGCCGTGTCGCGGTCCATGCGGTACAGGCGCTCGGACGTCGTCGTGTGCGTGCCGATGCCGAGCGCCGCGGAGATCTCGCCCACGCGCGCCACCTCGTTCATCACGAGGGCGTTCACGGTCCGGGACTTGCCCATGCCGCTCTGGCCGACCAGCAGCGTGATCTTGCCCTCGAGGAAGGGCAGGAGCGGCGCCGGGTCGAACTTGGCGGACATCGACACCACGGAGTAGCCGACCTTCGCCCAGGGCGCGAGCGTCGCGAGCGCGGGCGCGTGCTCGGGCAGGTCCGACTTGTTGAGCACGATGATCGCCGGGATCCCCGCCGCCTCGCACGCGACGAGGCTCAGGTTCAGGAACGCCTCGCTGTAGGCCGGCCGCGGCGCCAGGAGGATCACCGCCTGGTCCACGTTGGCCGCGAGGGTCTTCTCGCGCCACTGGTCGGAGCGGTAGAGGATGTTGCGCCGGGTGCCCACGCGCTCGATGGAGCCCTGCGCGGAACCGGTGAGGCGCACCTCGACGAAATCGCCGCAGGCCGCGTCCTGCTTGCGGCCCTTGCGGGTGCAGACGATCTGGCGCCGGTCCTTGGTCTCGACGAGGAACTCGCGCCCGAAATCGGCGACGACGCGGCCCTCGACGACGACTTGCTGCTCGCGCTCGCGCCGGGTCGTCATGGGCGGCCCGGTCCGCTCAGATCTCGAAGAGCGCGTCGACCTTCGCCGCGCAGATGAAGTCGTTCTCGGAGAGCCCGCCCACGGCGTGCGTCCACCAGGTGACCCGGCACTCGGCGTAGCCGACGGCGAGGTCCGGGTGGTGGTCCTCGCGGTGGGCGACCCAGGCGACCGCGTTCACGAACGCCATCGTCTCGAAGTAGTTCTTGAACTTGAACGACTTCGTGATCGTCCTGCCGTCCCGGGACCAGCCGGGAAGGCCCTTGAGCAGCGGGGCGACCTGCGCGTCGGCGAGCGGCGCGATGCCGCCTTCGCAGGGCTGGCACTTCTTGCGGGCGAGTTCGTTCATGGCGGGGTCGGGGGTCAGGCGCGGGTGGCCAGCTTCCTCAGGTGCGCGATGCGCAGCGAGGCGGGCGGGTGGGAATCATATACGAGGGAGTGTAGCGGATCGGGCGTGAGCGTCGCGGCGTTGTCGCGGTAGAGCTTGGCCAGCGCGTTCACCAGGTCCTCGGCCGTGGCGTGCTGCGCGGCGAAGGCGTCCGCCTCGTATTCCTGCCGGCGGGACATGAGGCTCGCGAGGGGCTGGAAGGGGAAGGCGAACACCGGCACCACGAGCATGAACGCGGCGAGGAGGGCGCCGGGCGCGATCGGGAAGGCAAGGCCCAGCAGCGCGGCGAAGGCGGGCTCGCGGGCGGCGGCGCCCAGCAGCGCGAGCAGCCCGAAGGCGAGGGCGAAGCGCATGGCGAGCAGGCGCGGGATGTGGCCGCGCGCGTAATGGCCCAGCTCGTGCGCGAGGACGGCCTCGACCTCCCCGGGCGCCAGGCGCTGGACGAGCGTGTCGAAGAACACGATGCGCTTGTCGCGGCCGAAGCCCGTGAAGTACGCGTTGCCGTGGCTCGAGCGCTTCGAGCCGTCCATGACGAAGAGCCCCTCGGCGCGGAAGCCGCAGCGCGCGACCAGCGCCTCGATGCGACGGCGCAGGTCCCCTTCCTCGAGGGGCGTGAAGCGGTTGAAGAGCGGGGCGATCCAGCGCGGGTACGCCGCCACCAGCGCGAGGCTGAAGGCGACCCAGGCCGCCCACGCCCACAGCCACCAAGCCGCGCCCGTCGAGCGGATGAACCACGCCATCGCGAGCACGAGCGGCGCGCCCAGGGCGGCCGCGAGGAGCGCGCCCTTGCCCAGGTCGGCGAGGAACGTGGCGAGCGTCGTCTGGTTGAAGCCGTGGCGCGCCTCGATCACGAAGGTGCGGAAGGCGTCGAAGGGCAGGGCGACGACCGCCCCGACGGCGAGGAAGGCGAAGACCGTGCCCAGGTCGCGCGGCCACCCGTCGCCCAGCAGGCGCAGCGAGAGCGCGTCGAGGGCCGCGAGGCCGCCGCCCACGGTGAACACGAGGAGCAGCACGCCTTCGAGCAGCACGGCCTCGGCGGCCGCGACGCCGACCTTGTCCCGCGTGTAGTCGGCCGCCTTGCGGTGCGCCTCGATCGGAACCAGGGCCGCGAAGTCCTCCGGCACGCGGTCACGGTGGCGCGCGACGTGGCGCGCCTGGCGGGCCAGCAGGAGCAGGCGCCAGGCGAGGGCGGCGAGGGCGAGGGCGACGAAAAGCGGCGTGAGCATGGCGGAAGGCGCTATGGTGGAAGCGGGCGACGCGTGACACAATCGCCCGCAACTTGGAAGCGAGTCATTCTATGGCACAGGAAAAAGCCCCGCTCGTGTGGGTGGACATGGAAATGTCCGGCCTCTACCCCGAGCGGGACCGCATTCTCGAAGTGGCGATCGTCGTGACCGACGGGGACCTCAACACCCTCGCCGAGGCGCCCGTGTGGGTGGTGCACCAGTCCGACGAGGTCCTGGACGGCATGGACTCCTGGAACAAGGGCACGCACGGCCGCTCCGGTCTCATCGACAAGGTGCGCGCCTCGAAGTTCACGGAAGCCGAGGTCGAGGCGGCCATCGTCGAGTTCCTGAAGCCCCTCGTGCCCGCCGGCACGGCGCCCCTCGCGGGCAACACCGTGCACCAGGACCGCCGCTTCATGGCGAAGTACATGCCGGCCTTCGAGGCCCACCTGCACTACCGCATCGTGGACGTCTCGACCCTCAAGGAGCTGGCCCGGCGCTGGCGCCCGGACGTCGTCGCCTCGCTCGTGAAGGAATCGAAGCACGAGGCCCTGGCGGACGTCTACGACTCGATCAACGAGCTGAAGCACTACCGCGAGCTGTTCCTGAAGCTCGAGGCCCCGGCCGCGCCGGCGGCCGCAGCGCCCTAATCTCTGGCCCAATCCCTCGAGCGTTCCACCGCCCGCCGCCAGCCGGCAAGGCGGGAGCGCGCGAGATCGCGCGGCATGCGCGGCTCGAAGGTGCGTTCCCGGGCCCACAGCGAGGCGATCTCGGCCTCGTCGCGCCAGAACCCCGTGGCGAGTCCCGCGAGGAACGCCGCCCCGAGCGCCGTGGTCTCGGTGACGCGCGGCCTCACGACGGGAACGCCCAGCAGGTCCGCCTGGATCTGCATCAGCAGGTCGTTGGCCGTGGCCCCGCCGTCCACCCGCAGTTCCGAAAGCGGCACGCCGGAGTCGGAGGCCATGGCCTCGATGAGTTCCGCGCTCTGGAAGGCGATGGCCTCGAGCGTCGCGCGCGCGAGGTGCGCCTTCGTGGAGCCGCGCGTGAGGCCGACGATGGCGCCGCGCGCGTGCGGGTCCCAGTAGGGCGAGCCCAGTCCCGCGAGGGCGGGCACGAAGTAGACGCCGCCGGAGTCCGGCACGCTGGCGGCGAGGGCGCCCACCTCGTCCGATCGCGTGATGAGCCCCAGCCCGTCGCGCAGCCACTGCACCGCGGCGCCGGCGATGAACACGCTGCCTTCGAGCGCGTAGTGCGTGCGCCCCTGCCGCTGCCACGCCACCGTCGTGAGCAGGCGGTGGCGCGAGGGCGCGGGGCGTTCGCCCGTGTTCATGAGCAGGCAGCGGCCGGTGCCGTAGGTGTTCTTGGCGGGGCCCGCGCGATGGCAGCCCTGCCCGACGAGGGCGGCCTGCGGGGCGCCCGCGATGCCGGCGATCGGAAGGCCCGCGGGCAGGCCCTCGCAGCGCGTGGTGCCCACGATCTCGCTGGAGGCCGCGACGCGCGGCAGCACGGCGCGCGGGATGTCGAGGATGGCGAGCAGCTCGTCGTCCCACGCGAGGCGCTCGATGTCGAAGAGCAGCGTGCGCGAGGCGTTGCCCGGGTCCGTGACGTGGGCCTCGCCGCCGGAGAGCTTCCAGGCGAGCCAGGTGTCGATCGTGCCGAAGGCGAGCTCGCCGCGGCGGGCCCGTTCGCGGGCGCCGGGCACGTGGTCGAGCAGCCAGGCGAGCTTGGTGCCGGAGAAGTAGGCGTCGAGGACGAGGCCGGTGCGTTCCTGGAAGAGCCGCTCGTGCCCGGCCTGACGCAATGCGTCACATCGGGACGCGGTGCGCCTGTCCTGCCAGACGATCACGGGGGCCACCGGAAGGCCCGTCCGGCGGTCCCAGAGGACCGTCGTCTCGCGCTGGTTGGCGATTCCCAGGCCCGCGATGCCGCCCGCGGCGAGACCGGCATCGCGGATGGCCCGCGCCGCGGTGTCGCGCTGGGTGTCGAAGATCTCGAGCGCGTCGTGCTCGACCCAGCCGGGCTTCGGGAAGATCTGGCGGAATTCTTGCTGGGCGGTGGCCAGGGGGCGGCCGGCGACGTCGAAAGCGAGGGTTCGGGAGCTGGTGGTGCCCTGGTCCAGGGACAGGACGGCTTTCATTCGTAGCGGGAACCCTGTTTTTCGGGCGATGTTACGCTAAAATTCGCCCCGGACCCCTCAACGATCGGCAGGGAGCAGACGTGGGACTTCTCGACGACCTGAAACAGCAGGCCGACGCCCTCAAGGCGCAGGACACGGACAAGACGGAGAGCCTTCGCGGCAACGCCGTGGCCGTGGACCATGCGCTGCGCCGGGCGTTCCTGTACATGAACGACCTGGGCAAGCAGCTCAACGTCGTGAACCTGCCGAGCCCCTTCGTCTACAAGCTGCCGACGGTGGGCGACATCTCGGGGCTCACCTTCAAGGATTTCTTCTGCGACTTCCGCAGCAAGCACTTCATCGACAAGGACTACTACGGCGAGGTGCACCTCGCCACCCGCTGCTGGTCGGAGAAGGTGCTGTCGATCAAGAAGGGCCCGGACGACATGGAGAAGTTCCGGGACATCCTCTGGCAGTACAACATCGAGCACAAGAGCGAGCAGTACCGCGACCAGCGCAAGGTCATCACCCACGAGATCTTCGAGGTGAAGTGCGACTTCCGCGTGCAGGCCAAGTTCGAGGGCGACCACGAGAACGGCCGGCTCAAGATCATGGCGAAGAACGTCGGCGACTTCACGATCGACGTCTTCCAGATGACGGCGCTCGAATTCGGCGACAAGGCCGTCGAGGAGTTCGCCAAGTACTTCATCGGCCGCCCCAACGCCTGGGCCGACATCGTGAAGGCCTCGGTGCTCAACAAGAAGGCGTCCGCGCCCATCGTGCCCAAGCCCAAGGTCGCGCCGGCCTACGTGCCGCCCGCCGCGGCGGCCAAGCCCGCGGCCCAGCCCGCGCCCGAGGAAAAGAAGGGCCTGTTCGGCTCGCTCAAGTCCTTCATCAAGAAGGACTGATTCCCCGCGAGGCCCCGTCCGCCGGCCCCGTCCGCGGGCCCGGACCCCGTCACACGCCGGAAACCCCGGGCGGCGGCGATCGTTGTAACATGGAGATCTGCTTCCCCCGGTAAAAAACGCCCACCCAGAGGCCGCCGTGCGTGTCATCCGCCTTTTCCGCTCGTCCCCCACGAAGGAGATCCGCTCCATGCCCCGCCTTTACTTGCAGGCCGCGTTCGTCGCGTGCGCGCTTTCCGCAACCGCTTCCCAGGCCCAGACCGAAATCCAGTGGTGGCACTCCATGGGCGGTGCCCTCGGCGACAAGCTCACGGAGCTCGCCACGAAGTTCAACGCGAGCCAGACCGACTACAAGGTAGTCCCCTCGTACAAGGGCTCCTATCCCGATTCCCTCACGGCGGCGATCGCCGCCTACCGCGCGGGCAACGCGCCGCACATCCTGCAGGTGTTCGAGGTGGGCACGGCGACCATGATGGCCGCCAAGGGCGCGGTGATCCCCGTGTACAAGCTGATGAAGGACGCCGACGAGCCCTTCGACCCGAAGGTGTACCTGCCGCCGGTGACGGGCTACTACTCCGACAGCAAGGGCAACATGCTGTCGTTCCCCTTCAACAGCTCCACGGTCGTCTACTACATCAACAAGGACGCCTTCAAGAAGGCGGGCCTCGACCCGAACAAGGCGCCCAAGACCTGGAAGGAATTCATCGCCGCGGCCGAGAAGCTCAAGGCCTCGGGCCAGCAGTGCGTGTACACGACCGGCTGGCCGTCCTGGATGCACGTCGAGAACTTCTCGACCTGGCACAACGTGCCCATCGGGACCAAGGAGAACGGCATGGGCGGCATGGACACCGAGTTCCAGGTGAACTCGCCGCTGCACGTGCGCCACATCGCGATGCTGGGCGACCTGGCGAAGAAGGGCATGTTCACCTACGCCGGCCGCACCAACCAGGGCGAGGCCAAGTTCTCGAGCGGCGAGTGCGCGATGCTCACCTCCTCGACGGGCGCGCAGGCCAACATCCGCCGCACGGCCAAGTTCGACTGGTCGGTCAACTTCATCCCCTACCACGACGACGTGAAGGGCGCCCCGCAGAACTCGATCATCGGCGGCGCGTCGCTCTGGGTGATGGGCGGCAAGACCAACAACGCCTACAAGGGCGTGGCCAAGTTCTTCGCCTTCCTGTCCAAGCCCGAGATCCAGATGGAATGGCACACGGGGACGGGCTACGTGCCGATCACGCTGGCCGCCTACGAGATGACCCGCAAGTCCGGCTTCTACGACAAGAACCCGGGCGCCGACATCGCCGTGAAGCAGCTCACGAACAAGCCGCCGACGGCCAACTCCAAGGGCCTGCGCTTCGGCAACTACGTGCAGGGGCGCGAGGTGATCGAGGAGGAGATGGAGAACGTGTTCAACGGCAAGAAGGACGCCAAGGCCGCGATGGACGACGCGGTGAAGCGCGGGAACGAGATCCTGCGCAAGTTCCAGGCGGCCAACAAGGGCTGATGCGCGAGGCGCGGGCCGGGGGGCCGCGAGGCTCCCGGCCCGCCCCCTGACCCATGGAAAAACGAGTCGTCTTCCGGTCGGCGTGGCTGCCGTACCTGCTGCTGCTGCCGCAGGTCACGATCACCGTCATGTTCTTCTTCTGGCCGGCGCTGCAGGCGGTGTACTACTCGTTCCTGCTCCAGGACGCCTTCGGGATGAACTCCCAGTTCGTCTGGTTCCAGAACTACGCCGACCTCTTCAAGGATTCGCACTACCTGTCGTCGTTCAAGACGACCGCCTTCTTCGCGACCCTGGTCGCGGTGTCGGGGATCCTGATCTCGCTGCTCCTCGCGACGATGGCCGATTCCGTGGTGAAGGGGGCGCTCGTCTACAAGACGTTCCTCATCTGGCCCTACGCGGTGGCGCCCGCCATCGCGGGCGTGCTCTGGGCCTTCATCTTCGCCCCGTCCATCGGCGTCGTGACCTACTACCTCAAGCGCTTCGGCTACGACTGGAACTGGATCATCGACCCGGAGCAGGCGATGGCGCTCGTGGTGATCGCCTCCGTGTGGAAGCAGATCAGCTACAACTTCCTCTTCTTCCTGGCGGGGCTGCAGTCGATCCCGAAGTCGCTCATCGAGGCCGCGGCCATCGACGGCGCGGGGCCCTTCCGCCGGTTCTGGACGATCGTCTTCCCCCTCCTCTCGCCCACGACCTTCTTCCTGCTCGTGATCAACATCATCTACGCGTTCTTCGACACCTTCGGCGTGATCGACGCGACCACGCAGGGCGGGCCGGGGGATGCGACGAAGGTGCTGGTCTACAAGGTGTACTACGACGGCGTGAAGGCGGCGGACCTGGGCGGCTCCTCGGCGCAGTCGGTGATCCTCATGATCGTGGTGGTCAGCCTCACGGTCATCCAGTTCCGCTACGTCGAGCGCAAGGTCCAGTACTAGCCATGCGCCCCGCGCAAACGACATGGTAGAGAACAGGCCCTTCCGGGACGCCTTCGCGCACGCGGTGCTCGTCATCGGCATCGTGATCGTGGCTTTCCCGCTGTGGGTGACCTTCGTCGCCTCCACCCTCACGTTCGACCAGATCGTGACGGTGCCCATGCCGCTGTGGCCCGGCGACCAGTTCCTGCACAACTACACGCAGGTGCTCACGTCGGGCTCCGAGAAGGGTTCGTCGGCGCCCGTGTCGACGATGCTCGTGAACAGCCTGATCATGGCGCTGTCGATCTCGATCGGGAAGATCGTGATCTCGATCATGTCGGCCTTCGCGATCGTCTACTTCCGCTTCCCCGGCCGCCAGTTCTTCTTCTGGAGCGTCTTCGTGACGCTGATGCTGCCGGTGGAGGTGCGCATCATCCCCACCTTCAAGGTCGCGGCCGACCTGGGCATCCTCAACACGCACGTGGGCCTCGCGCTGCCGCTCATCGCCTCGGCCACGGCGACGTTCCTCTTCCGGCAGTTCTTCATGACCATCCCGGACGAACTGGCGGAGGCCGCCCGCATCGACGGCGCGGGCCCCATGCGCTTCTTCATCGACGTGATGCTGCCGCTTTCCAAGACGCACATCGCCGCGCTCTTCGTGATCCTCTTCATCTACGGGTGGAACCAGTACCTCTGGCCGCTGCTCATCACCGCCGACGAGTCCATGTACACGGTGGTGATCGGCATCAAGCGCATGATCGCCGGGGGCGATTCCTCCAACGAGTGGCACCTCATCATGGCCACCGCGATGCTGGCGCTGATGCCTCCCGCGCTCGTGGTGGTGCTCATGCAGAAATGGTTCGTGAAGGGTCTGGTGGACACCGAGAAATAGTCGAGGATGACGGGCCTGCGTGAAGCGGGAACGGCGTTCGAGCGGACTGCTCGCCGCTCAACGCCGGCGGGCAGGGGGATCGTGGAGAGTGTCGGGGCGGCAGAGGCGGCGTTCGAGCGGACGCATCGCCGTCCGGACCTGGCGGGCAACGAATCGAACTGAGCGAGACGAAATGGCGGAAATCAGCCTGCACGGCGTGTCCAAGAGCTTCGGCAAGACCGAGGTCATCCACAGGACCGACATCATGATCAACGACGGCGAGTTCGTCGTGATGGTGGGCCCGTCGGGCTGCGGCAAGTCCACGCTCCTGCGCATGATCGCGGGCCTGGAGACCACCACCGAGGGCGAGATCCGCATCGGCGGCCAGCGCATGAACGAGGTGGAGCCCAAGGACCGCAACATCGCCATGGTGTTCCAGAACTACGCGCTCTACCCGCACATGAGCGTGTACGA
>CAZPLW010000040.1:0-23620 GCA_964587315.1 uncultured Lysobacter sp. | reverse complement strand
CATCGCGAGCGCCGCGCCGGCCGCGGCCGGGGCGGCTCCCGTTCCCGGCGGGCCCGGCGCCGACGGCGCGGCGCTCTACGACGCGATCCGCACGGCCGACGTGGCCCGGGTGAAGAAGCTCGTCACGCGCGCGAACGTCGCGCAGCCGGTGAAGTTCGCGCAGATGAAGAACCCGCCGGTGCCGCTCGTGGTGGCGGTCAACTACTGCGGCATCCCGCAGATTCCCGTGGCGAAGCTCGCGGAGATCGTCGCCTATCTCGTGTCCGTCGGCGCCGATCCCGACGGCAAGGACAACACCGGCGACAACCTGCTCGACCGCGCCAAGTACAGCTGCCCGCCGGAGGTGATGAAGGCGCTCACGGGCTGACGCGACGCGGGACCGGCACGGAGATTGCTGGATATTCCTGCAAGACAACCGGCCGATAGGCCGGGCAAGCCATTCCGCCCTCGCTCCCCGGGGCACGCACGCCGAGAGCCATGCCTTCCAACGACGCCGACATCGCCGGTTCCGAGGGCTCCCGTTCCCATTCGGGGGGCGGGGCGTTCCCGCTTGCGGGAATGCGCCGCCCGCACCTCGCGGCCCTCGTGACCTTCGCGGCGATGCTGGTCCTGGGCGCCCTCATCTCCTCGTTGCACGCCCGGCAGCAACTTGCGGAGCACCAACGCATCGCCACGGCGCTGGCGGCCAGCCAGGCGGAAGCGTTGCAGCAGGAACTCTACCGGGCCGTCTCCGCCACCGACGCCCTCGCCGCCGTCGTGCAGCAGTCGGGCGGCGTGCCGGCCAATTTCGAGTCCGTCGCACGCGACCTGCTGGTGCGTTACCCGGGCGTGAGCGCGCTGCAACTCGCGCCCGGCGGCGTCGTGCTGCACAGCGTGCCGCTCGCCGGCAACCAGAAGGCGCTCGGCCACGACCTGCTCGCCGATCCCAAGCGCAACAAGGAGGCGTTTCTCGCGGTGCAAAGGCGACGCCTCTCGGTGGCCGGGCCCTTCGAGCTCATGCAGGGCGGAACGGCGGTGATCGGCCGGCTGCCGATCTTCGAGCCCGGCCCGCCGGAGCGGTTCTGGGGATTCGCCACGGCGATCATCCGCATCGACGACCTGCTCTCGGCGAGCCGCCTGCCGGACCTGCGCGAGCGCGACTTCGACTACGAGCTCTGGCGGGTGCACCCCGACACCCGCGAACGCCACGTGTTCGCGAGCTCCGCGCGGGCCGAGCCGCTGAAGGCGCCCGTCACGCACGAGTTCGACGTCCCCAACGGCCGCTGGACGCTCAGCCTCGCGCCGCGCGAGGGCTGGACGGGATCGGGCGAGCTCCTGTGGTACGTGGGCCTCACCCTCCTCAGCGCGTTCGCCGCCGCCGCGATGGCCTGGACCCTCGCGCGCCAGCCGGAGATCCTCGAGCTCACGGTGGCCGCGCGCACGACGGAGATCGGCGACGCGCTCGTGCTGCTCGAGGGCGCCAACGACCTGCTCGAGCGCGAGATCCGCCAGCACCGGCGCACGCAGGGCGAGCTCGCCGCGAGCAACGAGCGCTTCCGCGGCCTGGTCGAGGCGACGAGCGACTGGGTGTGGGAGGTGAACGCCGCGGCCGAGTACACCTACGTGAGCCCCAAGGTGCGCGACCTGCTGGGTTACGAGCCGGAGGAGGTGCTGGGCAGGACGCCGTTCGATCTCATGCCGCCCGCGGAGGCCGAGCGCGTGCGCCCGGCGTTCGCCGCCATCGCCCGGGCCCGGGAGCCCTTCGCGCTGATGGTGAACGCCAACCGGCACAAGGACGGGGGAATCGTGGTGCTCGAGACGAGCGGGATCCCGCTCTTCGACGCGGAAGGCACCTTCACGGGGTACCGCGGCATCGACCGCGACATCACCCATCGCGTGAACAGCGAGGAGCGCATCCGCAAGCTCTCGCGCGTGGTCGAGCAGACGGCCAACGCCGTGATGATCACGGACGTCGAGGGCCGCATCGAGTACGTGAACC
The DNA here is from genome assembly GCA_964587315.1 of uncultured Lysobacter sp. Lineage (GTDB taxonomy): Bacteria > Pseudomonadota > Gammaproteobacteria > Burkholderiales > Usitatibacteraceae > FEB-7. The sequence goes on along the minus strand of CAZPLW010000040.1, from coordinate 21,642 downwards.
CGAAATTCTGCGAGATCACGGGCTACCTGCCGGACGAGGTCACCGGCCGCAACCCGCGTTTCCTCAAGAGCGGCGAGCAGCCGGCCGAGGTGTACACGGAGATGTGGGACGCCCTGCGCACCGGCCGGCCCTGGATGGGCGAGTTCCACAACCGGCGCAAGGACGGCGCGTTCTTCTGGTGCCTGCAGTCGGTCTCCTCCATCCACAACGAGCGCGGCGAGATCACGCACTTCGTCTCGGTGATGGAGGACATCGGCAGCCGCAAGCACGCCGAGTCCACCATCCGGCGCCTCGCCTACTACGACACGCTCACGGGCCTGCCCAACCGGCGGCTCTTCATGGACCGCTTCGGTCTCGCGGTGGCGGCGGCGCAGCGCCAGGGAGCCTCGCTCGCGCTGCTCTACCTCGACCTCGACCGCCTCAAGAACGTGAACGACAGCCTGGGGCACGCCGTGGGCGACGCGCTCATCCGCGCGGTGGGCGAGCGCGTCTCGAACGTCGTCCGCAAGGAGGACACCGTCGCCCGCCTCGAGGGCGACGAGTTCGCGGTGCTGGTGAGCGGCGTGCAGGACATGCAGGGCGCCGCCCACATCGTCGAGCACATCGCGCAGGCGCTGCGCAAGCCCTTCAACGCCCGCGACCACGAGCTCTTCGCCACCTGCAGCATCGGCGTGGCCCTCTATCCGCAGGACGGCACCGACCTCGACCAGCTCAATCGCAACGCCGACATCGCGCTGCACCAGGCCAAGGCGCAGGGCGACAGCTACCGCTTCTTCACCTCCGACATGAATGCGCGGGTGGACGCCTACCTCTCGCTCGAGAACCAGCTGCGCCGTGCGGTGGAGCTGGCGGAGTTCGACCTCGACCTCCAGCCGCAGGTGAGCCTCGCGACGGGCCGCATCACCGGCGCGGAGGCCCTGCTGCGCTGGCGCCATCCGGTGCGCGGCGTCGTGCCCACCGCGCACTTCATCCACCTCGCCGAGGAGACGGGTCTCATCGTGCCCATCGGCCGCTGGATGATGCGCGAGGCGTGCCGCGTGGCCGCCGGCTCGCCCGACAAGGCATGGCGCGTGTCGGTGAACGTGTCGGCGCGGCAATTCGGCGAGAGCGAGGTGCTCGTGCGCATGGTGCACGAGGCGCTCGCCGACAGCGGCCTCGCGCCCGGGCGGCTCGAGCTGGAACTCACCGAGAGCGCGCTCATGGAGCGCCCGCACGAGGCCATCGACACCATGAATCGCCTGGCCGCGATGGGTCTCACGCTCGCCATCGACGACTTCGGCACGGGCTACTCCTCGCTCGCCTACCTCAAGCAGATGCCCGTGGGCGTGCTCAAGATCGACGGTTCGTTCGTGCGTGGCGTGGGAACGGCGGGCGAGGATCGCGCCATCGTGAAGGCCGTCATCGCCCTCTCGCGCGAGCTCGGCCTGAAGACCATCGCCGAGGGCGTGGAGACGCACGCCCAGCTCGCGGCGCTGCGGGAGCTCGGCTGCGACGAGGTGCAGGGCTTCCTTTTCAGCCGACCCGTGGGGCGCGATGTCTTCGCGCGACTGGTGGAAGGCGGCGCGGTGATCGAGCCGGAGGCCTAGGCGGCGAGCACGGTGATCGCCCGGGCCGCCGGGTCGACCCGGATGCGATCGCCCGTTCGGATGCACTCAAGCGCGTTCTGCGTCCAGCCCTCGGTGATCGGCAGCTTCGCGAGCACCGCGCCTTGCACCATGACGGGATTGAGCTTGCCGAAGACGAGGGCCTTCGGCGCGATGCCCTTGTGCAGGAGGTCGTTGAAGGCCCAGCCGCCCGCAACGCCGCCCTTGGTGGTGGGAATCACCAGGATGCGGTCCTTGATGGACTCGCCTTCGCAGCTGTGGCCGATGCGCGTGATGACGCCGGTCACGCGGTTGAGGTCGTAGCGGGGGCTGAAGCCCTCCTTCATCACGAGGGCCTCGCCTTCGACCACCGGGCCCCAGGCGCGCGCCACGTGCAGGACGAGGCTCATCGCAGCACCCCCGTGCAGGCGATGTCCACGCAGTCGGCCGTGCGCCTGAGGACGGTGTTGAAGCGGTGCGCGGTGATCGTGTTCACGATCTTCGCGGAGTTCGAGACGAGGTTCACCCACCCGTTCTCGGCTCGGATCTCGGTGAGGCGCTGCAGGATGTAGAAGCAGACGCCCTGGAGCACCGTGACGCCGGCCTCCTCGAGCGTGCGCAGGTACCCCAGGCGCTTCGCGTCGCTGTGGATCGCGTGGTTGGTGGTGGCGAAGACGTGCATGCCGGGCGCGACGCGGCGGCCGGCGAAGAGCTCGGCCAGCGTCCGGAACTCGAAGAGCGAGAGCTGCGGGCCGGAGAACACGACCACATTCTTCGCGCCCTCGGCATAGCGGTACGCCGAGTAGACGTTCTCGATGTCCTCGTCGGTGATCGTGATGCGGGAAAGCGGCGTGCGGCCGCCGAACGCCGCGGCGGCCGTGGGCGCCTCGGGCGTGACGCCCACCAGGTGGTACATCGCCATCGAGCCGTAGCTCGCGAGCGAGGCGCCCAGGTGCTTGAGGTCGTCCGAGAGCGGCATCTCGCGCGCGCCCTCGATCACCGGCACCGCGAAGTAGTCCTGGTTCGGGTGGCCGACGATCCTGCCGATGGCCCCCCAGTCCGCCACGTCGCGCATCGTCGCCTTGAGCTCGACCGCGATCGAGCCGCGTCGCGGCTCGTCGAGATGGAAGCCGTAGGCGGGCGTGCGTCCGGTGAGCGCCGCGGCGAAGCTGGAGAACCCGCCCTCGTAGTTGGTGCGCGCGCCGAAGACCGAGTTGGCGTAGATCACCGTGCCCGTGTCGCCCCACGCGACGTGCTCGCCGAGCTTGGGCTGGTAGACCGTCTGGTAGTTGATGCAGGTGTCGGTGGTGGCCACGCGCATGTCGCGCAGCAACTGCACCACCTGGCGTTCCTTCGCTTCCTCGCCGGCGTCCGGCTTGAGGCACGCCACGTCGTCGAAATGCATGCAGCGGGCATTGCTGTCGGTGGCGACGCGGCAGCGGGCGCCCTCGCTCGCCACGCGCTGCAGGAAGCCGAAGCCGCCGTCGCCCATCACCTCGATGTCGCCCATGACGTGCGCGTTGGTGATGGGCACGAACCGCTCCGCGCCGAAGAAGCGCCCCACCTCCACCTGGAAGCGGATGGCTTCCTGCACGGCGGAACCCTGCTCGCCGCGCAGCATGGCCTCTTCCTCGTCGTCGAGCCGCATGTCGACCTCCCCGATGGCGCCCACTCAATCCACCTTCGCGCCGGAAGCCTTCACGAGCTCGCCGTACTTCTGGCGCTCCCTCAGCACGAAGGCCGCGAACTCGGACGGCGTGAGCGGCGCCGGCGCCGCGCCCTGCGAAGCCAGCTGCTCCGCGAGGGCCTTGTCCGACACCGAGGCGATGTCGCGCGCGATCTGGGCGACGAGGGCTTCCGGCGTGCCCTTCGGGGCGAAGACGCCCTGCCAGTTCTCGAAATCGAAGCCGGGGATCACGCTGTCGACCGTGGGCACGCCCGGGATGAGCGACGAGGGCTTCGTCGTGGTGATCGCGAGGGCGCGCAGCTTCCCGGCGTTGATGTGCGGCAGGGCCGGCGGCAGCCCGGCGAAGAACATCTGCACCTGCCCGCCCAGCAGGTCCGTGATGGCGGGCGCGCCGCCCTTGTACGGCACGTGGACGAGCGCGGTGCCGGTCAGCGTGCGGAACTGCTCGCCGGCCAGGTGCTGCGGGCCGCCGGTGCCCGACGAGGCGTAGTTCGTCCCCTCCTTGCGGCCCTTGAGCCAGGCGATGAGCTCGGGGAGCGTCTTCGCGGGAACGGACGGGTGCACCACGAGCACGAGCGGCGCGGAGGCGGCCTTCGACACCGGGACCAGGTCCTTCGCCGGGTCGTAGGGCATCTTCGCGTACAGGAACTCGTTGATGGCCACCTCGGCGGGCGAAGCGAGCAGCAGCGTGTAGCCGTCGCCGGGCGCCTTCGCCACGATGTCCGCGCCGATGTTGCCGCCGGCCCCGGGCTTGTTGTCGATGACGACCTGCTGCTTCCACAGGACCGAGAGGCGCTGGCCGAGCGCACGCGCCACGACGTCGGTGGCCCCGCCCGGGGCGAACGGCACGACGATCCTCACCGTCTTCTCGGGGAAGGCGGCGCTCGCGTGCGCGGTGAAGAGTCCGGCGAGCAGCAGCGCGGCCGCGGCGAGCCATCGGGGCGATCGGGATGTCATCGTTTCTTTCCTCCGGGAGAGCGGGTTTTCGGGCGCGCGGCGGCGCCGGGCGAATCGATGCGCTTGATGGACGAGGCGACCTGCAGCGGCCCCTGGACGTCGAACTGGAAGGCGAAGACCTCCGGCGGGATGTGGAACACCGTCGCCTCGACCGCGAGTCCCTGCGGGTCGAACGAGGTTCGCTCCATCTGCAGGAGGGTGGCGCCCGGCTTCACCTGGAGGAGCCGCGCGATGTCCGCCTCGCCGCGGGCGGCCCGCACCTGGAGCGAGGCGCGTGCCACCTCGCGCTTCACCACGTGGCGCAGCAGGGAGTAGACCGGGTGGCGCTCGACGTCCTCCCGCGTGATCGTGCGTCCCGCGCCGGGCAGCGTCACGTCGGCGACCGCGATGGGCAGGTCGCCCAATCGGTAGAGGCGGCGGAAGCGGTACACGTCCAGCGCGAACGGCTGCAAGTGCGCGCCGGCGACCTTCGGCCGGCGGTGCTCGAACGAGACGACGGTGGCCTTCGGGTCGTGGCCCTGCATCACGAGGCTGTCGTAGAAGCCGCGCAGGGCCGTGAGCTCCTGGCTCACGACGGCCCCCGCGACGAAAACGCCCTTGCCCTGGCGGCTGATGACGAGGCCGGCGTCGGCCAGGCGCTTGAGCGCCTGGCGGACGGTGACGCGGCTCACGCCGAACGCGTCCACGAGCTCGGATTCCGACGGCAGCTTCTCGAAGGGGGCGAACTCGCGCGAGCGGATGCGCGCGGCGAGGTCGTCCGCGATGCGCTCGTAGAGGACGGGCGAGGCCGGGGCCTTCGCCGCGCCCTTGTGCCTGCCCGCGGGGGGCCGTCCGGGAGTCGTCATGGTCGCGAACCCCGGAGGGTACGGCCCGTCTTAAGACAAGTCAATACAAGTTGCGGCGCGCCCGCGCGTGCACGGGGCGGCCGAACCGCTCGCTGCGCTCAGCGCACGACCGGAACGACGTAGGGCCCTTCGGGAATCACCGCGACGCGGGGGTCCTTCGCCCGCGCGATCGCCTGCGCGACGGCCTCCTCGACGGAATCGATCATCTCGACCCCGGTGATGGCCCGGTCGGCGCCGGCAAGCCCCGTGGTGTAGAGCTGCACGCGGGTGGCGCGCGTGGACTTGAGCTGCATTTCCGTCTGCCACTCGTCGATGTCCGCGAACTCCTTGGCGAGGAGCGATCGCAGGAAGGCGTCCGGCCCCAGCGCGAGGAGCCGCTCCTGCGCCTGCCGGTACTCGGCGGACCCGATGCCCTCGGAGCAGGCCGAGACCACGATGATCGTGCCGCCCTCCTCGACGATGTCGAGCGGCGTCACCATGCACTTCACGGTCTGGTAGTAGGTCTTGTCCAGCGGGTGGCCGGCCGAGGAGGTGAGGACCGTGCCGAACTTGCGCCCCACCGGCACGCGTGTGCTCTCCGCCACGAACGCCACGGCCGCGAGATGGCTCTCGATCACTTCCCCGCAGTTGATGTGCGCCAGGTCGCGCTTCTCGTCGATGACGGTGTTGATGGCGTAGACATCGCCCAGCATCCGGACGATCTCCAGCTGCTCCTCGTGCAGCGGGTTGCCCTCGAGGTTGCACTGGGCGGCGGCGGGGTTCTCCATGAAGCGGGCGCTGTGGAAGGTGCGGATCGTGTCCTCGTGGGCGACCCCCGGCGCGATCACCTTGCGCCCGCCCGAGTAGCCCGCCATGAAATGCGGCTCCACGAGCCCAGTGGCGATGCGCAGGTCCGCCTCGACGAAGCGGCGGTCCAGCTTCACGGGCGTGCGGCGGATCGACGTGAAGCCCAGGTCGACGTGCGCCGCCGAATCGCGCGCGAAGTGGTTCTCGACCCGCACGTTCGCCATCACCCACGGGTCGCCGACGACCTCGGCGAGCTCCTCGCCCTCGTTGGGCCGGTGCAGCCCCGTCGCGACGAGCACGCAGATGTGGTCCAGGGCGATGCCGGCGGCATGCAGCCGCTCGATGAGCGGCCGCAGGAACAGGTGATTGGGAACGGGGCGCGTGATGTCGCAGATGAGGATGCACGCCGTCTTGCACCCGCGGGCGAGCTCCTCGAACGGGCGGGCGCCCAGGGGATGCGACAGCGCGTGCTCGACGGCCGCCCGCGGGTCGGGGTAGCAGGGCAGCGGCCGCTTGGCGATCATGACCGGCTCCGCCCCGGCGGGAAGCCTCACGCGCAGGCCTTCGCGGCCGAAGAGCATGCCGATGCTTCCATCCGGCGCCAGGTGGTTGTCCATGGTGATTTCCCTCGAATGCGGTTGGCGCGGACGCCTCATGCCCCCGTCGCTCCGGGGGCCATTTCGGCCGCGTGGGACATGAAACCGCGTTCCGCCGCCAATTGCAAAGGCGCCGGCCGGCCGGGGAGGCTCAGGCGGGGAGCGGCTCCTGCGCGAAGCGGGGCAGGGCCGGGCGCGGCACCCGGATCTTGTGCTCGGGCACGAGCACCTCCGCGACGCCGCGGATCACCGTCTCGCCACGCTGGTTCGCCACGAGGCAATCGAACGTCGCGCGGCGCGTCGCGTCGTTCTTCTCGCGGCAGGTCACGGACGCGGTGACCGTGTCGCCCAGGCGGACGGGACGCGAGAAGTGCAGGGACTGGTCGAGGTACACGGTGCCCGGCCCGGGCAGGCGGGTGCCCAGCACGGCGGAGATGAGCGCGCCGCCCCACAGGCCGTGGGCGATGACCCCGTGGAAGGGCGTGTCCTTCGCGTAGTCCGCGTCGAGGTGGGCCGGGTTCCAGTCGCCCGAGACGGCCGCGAACTGCAGGATGTCCTCCTGGCGGAGCGTGCGCACGATCTCGGCGCGGTCACCCACGGCCAGCTCGTGGCAGGGAACGTTCTCGATCAGGACGGGGACGACGGCGGCATCCATGGCGCGGGATCTCGAAAGGCGTGCGAGGCACGCGGACAGGACCAGCCTAGCGCCCGGACGGCCGGGGACTTCTGACTTGGCGCAGGAAACCGCGAGGGGGCCGTTGGCCTGATGCGCCCGACGGCCTATCGGTCCTGCGGCGGGTCGACCTCGACGAAGGTGGGCTCGTAGCGGACCGGGAAATTCACGGACCGCGCGATGAAGCAGTACCGGTGCACCTCGTGGTGGATCTGCTCCGCCCGCGCCAGGTCCGTGCCGGGAAGCACCTCGATGCGCGGCCGCAGGGTGACGCGGAGGAAGCGGCCCGCGCCGTCCTCGTCGGTCTCGCCGAGGCCCAGGGGCCGGTCGGCATAGGAGAGCACGACGATCTTCGCGACGCTGGCCAGGTGGAGGTACCAGAGCATGTGGCACGCGGCCAACGACGAGAGCAGCAGGTCCTCGGGGTTCGGCCTGGCGGGATCGCCGCCCAGGAGGGGATCGTTCGAGCAATGCACGACCGCCTGGCCGGGCGTCTCGATGTCCCAGGTGCGGTCGTAGCCGCGATACGTGCGGGTGCCCTGGCCGCGATTGCCGGTCCAGCGGACGTGGCTCGTGTATTCGTGTTCCTGGCGCTTGCCCATGGGTGCCCGTGAAATTCCCGACGATTCGTTGGCGGTCCGGCCCGCCGTGCAACCGGATTATCGCCGTATCTTGCGCCAAGTCATGTGCGCGCCCGATCGCGGGCAACGGTGCGTTGCAAGACGCATGGCCAAAAATTAACATGTCGAAATCGCGCCCGAACCCTCCGTTGGGCCGGCCCTTCCTTCCCGTTCGCAAAGGCGACTCCCCATGTCCAGGTTCCCCGTCTCGGCCCTCCTCGCGGGCATGCTGTGCTTCGCCGGCGGCCACGCGCTCGCCCAGAAGACGGCCCGGGACATTTCCGTCGAGACCTTCTTCAAGCGCGCGCAATACGAGCAGATGTCGCTTTCGCCCAGTGGCGGCAAGCTCGCCGCACTCTCTCCGATCAGGGGGAGGAACAACCTCGTCGTGATCGATGTCGCGAAGCGCAGTCCGAGAGTGGTGACATCCTTCGATTCGGTCGACGTGACGCGCTTCTATTGGATCAACGACGAGCGGCTTTGCATGAGCGTGGGCGACGCCCAGGACGCAACGGGCCAGTTCAACTACCGGGGCACCTACTGCATCGATCACGACGGCCAGAACATCCGGGATATCACGAAGATCGGCGTCCGCAATGCCGCGCTGGGCGGCTACACGCAGTTCGACCCGGTGCATTTCCTGGACGACGGAACACCGAACGTCATCGCGGCGATCAACCTGCGCACGCGCTATTCCGAGGACCTGTACCGGTTCAACACGGTGACCGGCAAGACCGAGCTCCTCACCTTCGACTCGCCCGGCTGGGTGGAAGAATGGGTCGTGGACCAGCAAGGCGTGCCGCGCGTGGCGGTTTCCCGGCCGGACTTCCATGACCGCCCGGACAAGAACAGGCTCCTCAAGCAGCAGGTGTGGTACCGGGAGGCGGACGGGGCGAAATGGGAATTGCTCGGGGAGCACGAGGTCCTGGTCGAGCCGATGGGCGAGTACATGCTTCCCGTCGCCTTCGACCATGACGGCACCACGCTGTTCGTCACGAGCAACGCGGGTGGCCGGGACAAGGCGGCCCTGTTCAAGTACGACACGAAGTCGCGGAAACTGGGCGAACTCGTCTTCGAGCATCCCTTGGTCGACGTCAGGGGCGGGCTGGTCTTCAGCCGAACGGAGCGCAAGCTCCTGGGCGTGCGATACAACGCGGAGAAGCCGTCCGTGAAATGGTTCGATCCGGACATGGACCGCCTGCAACGCCAGATCGACGCGACCTTCCCGAGGACCATCAACGTGATCGGAATGCCCCGCCAGTCGAAGGCCAGGGCCCTGGTGTTCGCGCACTCCGACGTGGATCCGGGCACGTACCACCTGCTCGACCGGACGAAACCTTCACTGGAGGTCATCGCCCGGACGCGAGAGTGGATCGACCCGGCCCTCATGTCCGAGCGTCGCTTCATCAAGTACAAGGCGCGGGACGGGCTGGAGATTCCGGCGTGGGTGACCATCCCGAAGGGCAGCGGCGGCAAGAACCTGCCGCTCATCGTGAACGTGCACGGCGGCCCCTTCTCGCGAGGCTACTCCGGCGTCCAGTGGGGTCGATGGCCGGAAGCGCAGTTCTTCGCCTCGCGTGGCTATGCGGTGCTCGAGCCCGAGCCGCGCAATTCCACGGGTTTCGGGACGAAGCACTTCACGAGCGGGCTGCGCCAGTGGGGGCAGGCGATGCAGGACGACATCAACGATGGCGCCCTGTACCTGGTGCAGGAGGGAATCGCCGACAAGAACCGCATGTGCATCCACGGCGGCAGTTACGGGGGGTATGCGGCGGCGATGGGCGTCACGCGCGATCCGGATTTCTGGCGCTGCGCAAGCCCGTTCGTGGCGGTGACGGACCTGTTCGTGAAGTTCGGCGCGGCCGAGTCGGACGCGTCCGCCGAATACCTGCGCACGGACGCACGCCGGCTCGTGGGCGACCCCGAGAAGGACAAGGCGATGTTCGAGAAATACTCGCCCGCCCTGCAGGCCGACAAGGCGAAGGCGCCCGTGCTCCTGGCGATGGGATCGGACGATCGTCGCGTGCCGATCGTCCATGGGGAACGATTCAACAGCGCTCTGCTGGCCGCCGGCAAGAAGGTGGAGTACGTCATCTACCCCGGCGAGGGCCACGGCTTCAACAAGGACGTGAACGTGATCGACTTCTACACGCGACTGGAGAGGTTCTTCGCCGAGAACCTGAAGTGACTGCGCGGCGGGCTACTCGACCGTGACGCTCTTGGCCAGATTGCGCGGCTTGTCGACGTCCGTGCCGCGCCGCAGGGCGGTGTGGTACGCGAGCAGCTGCACGGGAATCGCGTGCACCACGGGCGAGAGGCGGCCCATGTGGCGCGGCGTGCGGATCACGTGCACGCCCTCGCTTTCGGTGAAGTTGCTGTCGAGGTCGGCGAAGACGTAGAGCTCGCCGCCGCGGGCGCGCACTTCCTGCATGTTGCTCTTCACCTTCTCGAGCAGCAGGTCGTTGGGCGCGATGACGACCACGGGCATGTTCGCGTCCACGAGGGCAAGCGGGCCGTGCTTCAGCTCGCCGGCCGCATAGGCTTCCGCGTGGATGTAGGAGATTTCCTTGAGCTTGAGCGCCCCCTCGAGCGCCACGGGATAGTGCAGGCCCCGGCCCAGGAAGAGCGCGTGCTCCTTGCTCGCGAAGCGTTCGGCCCACGCGGCGATCTGCGGCTCGAGGTTGAGCGCGTGCTGGATGCTGCCCGGCACGAAGCGAAGCTGCGCGACGGCGGCGGCCTCGTCGTCCGGCGTGAGGCGTCCCCTCGCCTTCGCGATGGCGAGCGTGAGCGTGAAGAGGGAGACCAGCTGCGTCGTGAAGGCCTTGGTGGAGGCGACCCCGATCTCCATGCCCGCGCGCGTGTAGTAGACGAAGCGGGAGGCGCGGGGAATGGCGCTTTCCCTCACGTTGCAGATGGAGAGCGTCTGCGCGTGGCCCAGCTCCTTGGCGCGCTTCAGGGCCTCCATCGTGTCGAGCGTCTCGCCCGACTGCGAGATGGTGACGATGAGCTGCTTCGGATTCGGGATCGTGTCGCGGTAGCGGTACTCGTGGCCCAGCTCGTTGTTGCAGGGGACCTTCGCGATCGACTCGAGCCAGAAGCGCGCGACGAGACCGGCGTAGGAGCTGGTGCCCGAGGCGAGGATGAGGACCGAATCGATGTCGCGGAAGGCGGCGGCGGCGCCCGCGCCGAATAGGCCGTCCACGTCCACGCCGCCGTCGATCACGGCCTCGAGCGTGTCGGAGACCGCGCGGGGCTGCTCGTGGATCTCCTTCTGCATGTAGTGGCTGTAGGGGCCGAGGTCGACGGCGTTCGCGTCGATCTCGCTCGTCCTTTCGGGGCGCACGACCGGCTTGCCCTGGCGGTCGACGACCTGGTCGCCGCCGCGGCGCAGGGCGATGACGTCGCCGTCCTCGAGGTAGATGACCCGGCGCGTCTCGCTCACGATGGCCGAGACGTCGGAGGCGAGGAAGTTCTCGCCTTCGCCCAGGCCCACCACCATCGGGCAGCCCATGCGGGCGCCGGTGATGATCTCCGGATCCTTCAGCGCGATGACGCCGATGGCGTAGGCGCCGTGCAGGTCGGCGGCGGCCTTCTTCGTGGCCTCGAACAGATCGCCCGCGGCCCGGTAGTAGTGGTGCACGAGGTGCGCGATGACCTCGGTGTCCGTCTGCGACTCGAAGACGTAGCCGAGCGCCTTGAGGCGCGCGCGCTGTTCCTCGTGGTTCTCGATGATGCCGTTGTGGACGACGGCGATCTCGCCGTGCGAGATGTGCGGGTGCGCGTTCGGTTCCGTCACGCCGCCGTGCGTGGCCCAGCGCGTGTGGGCGATGCCCACGATGCCCTGCAGGTGCTCCGCCTTGGCGGCGCCCTCCAGCTCCGCGACGCGGCCGACGCGGCGAACGCGGCGGATGGCGCCCTCGCCGAGGACGGCGATGCCTGCGCTGTCATAGCCGCGGTACTCGAGGCGCTTCAGGCCCTCGGTCAGGATGGGAACGATGTCCCGGTTGGCGATGGCGCCGACGATTCCGCACATGGACCGATTTTCGCACAGGGGGCGTTGCATCACCGCCTGCCCGTCGTAACCATCGATTACAACCGTCACCCGTGGCGCACCGCCTCAGGGCACGCCGTGCAGCACGAAGGCAGCCCAGTTCGCGGCGGAAGCCTGGGGGCCGCGGCTCCGGGAGAACTCGAGCTTGGTCTCGCGCAAGGCCCGCGGTGGCGGCATGCCCTTGCGAAGGCGCGCGTAGAAGCGCGGCATGAAATCGGCCGCGGCCGCGTCCGGGACGGGCCAGAGCGTGAGCAGGACGTCGCGCGTGCCGGCCAGGAGCAGGGCGTAGGGAAGGCCCATCACGCCTTCTCCCGCGAGCACGGTGCCGCGGCCGGTGTCGCACGCCGAGAGCACGACGAGGTCGCTGCGCAGTCGATGGACTGGCCACTCCGCCGCGGTGACGATGCCGTCGTTCGCCGCGTCCGCCGGATCTGGCGCGAGCACCACGCCGGACAGGCTGCTGCCGCGAGGGGAGAGGAACGCATGCGAGGCGATGTGGATGTAGCGGAAGCGCTCCAGGTCCCCGCTCGCATCCAGCCGGGCGAGCGCCGCCTCCGTCGCCTGGGCTCCCGTGAGGGTGACGCGGCGATCGGACGGGAAGAGATTGCCGATCGTCGTGACCTCGCGCTCGGCGGCCGGCAATTCGGGCCACTCGCCGCCCGCCCGGCTCACGCCGATGCCGAGGAACTCCCGGTTCGCGCCGGGACCGAGCACGCGCGCCGCCTTCGCCTTTCCCGCGGTGACGGCCGCGAGGGACGGGGCGATCGTGATCTCGTGGTTGTCGACGACGCGCTTGCCGCCCAGGTCCAGCAAGTCGAAAGGCAGGAAGGCGAGCGGTCCGTCGGGCGAGACGGCCCAGCGCGGCGATTTCCCCAAGGGCGCCGCGATCGGGTCGAGGAGCCTCTTCGAAAGAATGCGCGCGATCTCGGTGGAATCCCTCGCGCGGCCCGTCGAATCGGCCGGCTTCGAGAGCGCCCAGCGGAATCCTTCGGCCGTGCGCCAGACCCGTTCGCCCGCCGGATCCGGCGACGCCACCAGCCGGCGGAACGCGTCCACGGTTTCCGCGAGTCGCGCCATGCGGCCGAGATCGTGCGCCGTGACGGGCATGTCCCGGCCCGCCAGGATCGCGACCACGCGATCGCCATCGATCACGTAATCGACGAAGGCCACGCCCTTCGGCAAGGTCGCGACGCGCTCTGCAAGGCCGACGCGCTTCGAGGTGCCGGCCACGGGGCGCAGCGCCCGCAGCGTCGCCTCCGCCTCGGCGCGGTCGTTCGCGGCCCGAAGGGCGAGGGGCGAGCCCGGCTCGTTCGCCGCGAGCGCTTCCTCGGCCTTCGCGAGTCGCCAGGCGGCCTCGCGGGCGGCCTTTCTCGTCGCGCCATCCCTCGCGCCCACGGCCTGCGGCTCGGCGAGCGTACGGCCCTTCGCGAGCTCGGCCACCTCGAGGGCGCGCGTCGCATCGGTGCTCGCGAGCAGGCGGACCTGCGTCTTGTAGCCGGCCAGCTGGAAGAGCGACTCGATGCCCTGCGACAACCGGCGGCGATGCGTGTCGCTCGCGCCGGCGAACGCGCCGTCGCGCGCTTCCGTGCGCTCGATGAACGCGTCGAGGGTCTCGCGGGCGGCGGCTTCCCGGCCTGCCTCGACCTGGATCGTGGCGAGGCTCCGCAGGGCCTGGAGCGTGTCCGGATGCAGCCGGCCCAGGCGCGCCTCCTCGGCCTCGAGCAGGCGGCCCTGCAAAAGGAGGGCTTCGTCGTGGCGGCCGAGCCTCGACAGGACCGCCGCGCGGAGGAAAGCCGCGCCCAGGTCGGCGCGGGACTTCCCCCGCAACGATTCGTCGCGCGTCACCGCGCTCTCCGCCAGCAGGTCGAGCGCTTCCCGCGCTTCCCCGCGCTGCAGCCGGATGAACGCGAGCAACTGGCGCAGCTCGCGGGCGCCCGTGTCGTTCGACGTCGCGGCGCTCTTGCGCGCCGCTTCCAGGATGTCGAGGGCACCGTCGCTGTCGCCCAGTTGGAGCGTGACGAAGGCGAGGTTCCGGGCCGCTTCCTGCGTGCGCCGGTTCGCGGCGCCCAACGACTGGTGGCGGGTCGCGAGCACGTCCGCCAGGAGGACGCGCGCCTCGTCGAGCCGGCCCTGCGACCAGTACATGGTCGCGAGGAGCGTCTTCATTCTCGCGATCTCCGGGTGCTGCGCGCCGAGCGCCTGCTGCTGCGCTGGCAGTGCCAGCTCGACTTCCCGAAGCGTCTCGTCGCTTCCTCGGCGCTCCCACGCGGTGGTCTTCAGGTTGTGCCAGGCGAAGACCGTCTGCTCGTGATTCGGACCGAGCGTCGCGAGGCGCGCCGCATGCACCTCGGCAAGGATCGACTCGGCCGTGGCGAGATCGCCCGCATCACCCAGCGCCGAGGCGTAGTTGTTCCGCGCGCGCAGCGATTCGTCCGCCGCCGGCCCGTCGATCCGGTCGCGGCGGGCAACGAGGTCCCGGTAGGTCTCGATCGCCTCCTTCGTGCGACCTTGCCGGCGAAGCGCGACGGCGACCAGGTTCTGGGCCTCGAGGGCCGGACGGGCGTCGGCGCCACCCTGGGCGCGCGCGAGATCCCACGCGGCGCGCGCCGCGCGGTCCATCTCCTCGATGCGTCCCGACTGGAAGAGCGCCTGCGCACGGACCAGCAGGCCCGCGACGCGCAGCGGTACCGCGACGGCGTCACCGCTCGCCCCGAGGCGATCGGCGAATTCGAGCGCGGCAGGATAGCGGCGTTCGCGGTACGCGGTCCGTGCGGCCTCCACCAGGCATTCGTGGTGCCGCGGCAATTCGGCCGCTGCCGCCGGAGTGGGGCAAGGGTCCGCGAGGGCGTGCGGCGTCCACGCCAGTGCGAGGCAGGCCACCGAAAGCCGGGCCATCCGGGCGAGTGGCGGTGGTATAAACGCGAAACCCATTGGCGAGACCACGACAGGGAGAGAACCCGTGAAGACTAAAGCACCGAAGGCGGCCAAGAAAGCGGCCGGGGCCTCGAAGGCGAAGGCGAGGATCAACAAGCTGCCCAAGGGAAGCAGCCTCGTCGTGCCGGTGGCCAAGCGCAAGGTGGTCACGCACACGATCAACGTCCCCAGGGACGTCGACGAGGTCGTGGTGAGGATCGTGCTGGGTGGCGCGAAGGTGAAGGCGCTGTCCTACATCGGGCCGAAGAGCGAGTCCGACGACGACGTCGGCTGACGTCGGCGATCTCCCGACGGGGCGCCGTGAGGCGCCGATGAATCAGGAAGCCGCGGCGCGAAGGTCGGCGCGTTCGGCCGCCCGGTTGAGCCCCGCCGCGCGCAGCCGCACGGCGACGAGCCGCCATTCGGAGGCGCCGGAGGCCCTGTATGTCTCGTCGGCCTCGCGAATCGAGAATTCCGTCCAGTCCGCCGGCGGCTCGGCGGGATTCACGCCGCTCACGCCCCACACGTAGGCTCGCCCGGCTTCGAGCTTCACGGAATCGGGCAACGTGTAGCTGCCCCCTTCCACGCGGCCCTTGTGCACGACGTCGCCTTCCTGCGTCGCGATCTCGAAGCGGACCAGGTTCGCGCGCGCCTTCCAGCGAAAGGTCCGGGCCTCGGCCGGCGTCACGAAGCCGTCCGGCCCCTCGAGCACGCGCGCATCGGCGCCACGCATGCGCAGGCTGCCCTGGGCGACGTCCTGCTGCGTGATCTTCACCCGGCGCAGGGCGGCATCCACCGGGCGGACGGGCTCGAGGGCGCCCGAATCGGCCCGGGGGCCCTGCGGCGTGAGCGAAATCGAGGCGGGACCGCGCACGGGCTGAACGGTCCCGGCAACGGAATCCAGCAATTCGAGGCGCGCGCCCTCGGGCACCGCGAGCCGGACGCCGGGCTTGAGCGTGTCGAACAGGGCGACGGGCTGCGACGTGCCCGCACGGGTGACGGCGCCCCGCACGTCCGTGACGAGCAGGTCCGCCGCAAAGGAGTCCGTGCAGCCGATGAGCAGGAGGACGGCCGCAAAGGCGAGCGAGGCGAGCCCGGTGGGGGCGCCTTCGTCGGGATTCGCGCGGTCGGTCATGGAAATCCACCTCGGGGAAAAGAAGGCTCCTCCCGACACGTGCCGGGAGGAGCTGAATGCGGGCGGAATGCTCTTGGCCTCACTCGCCCAGCCAGTTCGCAGGAGAGGAGGGACCCGCGAACAGGATTTCACTGTACGCGGGCGTCCGGGCCCTCGAAACGCGAAATAGCACAGTCAAACTGCCGAAAATTGCGCAATCGGCGGTCAGGGTCCCGTCCAGCCCCAGGCCTCGACCGGATCGTGGCCCCGCAGGGCCAGGGGTCCGAGCGCGTCCAGTCGCGCGGCCCCGGCCTTGTCCCGCACCGCGGCGCTCATGACGGCGCGATAGCCCAGGCGCTTCGCCTCGTCCTGCAGCCGCGCGGCCACGTTGGCGGCATCGCCGACCGCCGTGAAGTTGAACCGCTCCCGGGATCCCACGTGACCCACCACGCCCTCGCCGGCGGCGAGCCCGACGCCGACCTCCAGCGGGGGTTCGTTCCGCTTCGCGCGCTGGGCATTGAGGTGATCGATGCCGCGCAGCAGGTCCTCGGCGGCGCGGAAGGCGGCGCCGGCGGGATCGTCGAGCGACTTGGGCGCCCCGAACACGGCCATCACGCCATCGCCGCGGATGTTGTCGAGAAAGCCCTCCTGCTTGTGCACGGCCGCGACGGCCACGTCGTGGAACCGATTGAGGAGCGCCATCGCCTCCTCGGGCGTCGACTTCTCGGTGAACGCCGTGGAACCGCGCAGGTCGGCGAAGAGGAACGCGAGCGGACGCCGGACCGCGCGATGGCCCGGCTCGATGCGGCCCGCGAGGATTCCCTCGAGCACCGGCGGGCTCACGTAGCCGCCGAACGCGTGGGTGAGGCGATCCTGCGCGCGGCGATGGCGAAACGCATCGAGCGCGGCCCGCGAGGACACGGCGAGGAAGACGGTGAGCAGCGCCGCGGCGATCGGCAGGTGGGTGCCACCGCGCAGCAGCATCACGGAGCCGGCGACCAGCCCGGTCGCCGCGAGCGCGCCCGCCACGAAGGCGAGCCGCCAGTCGCGGATGGCGAGCAGGAGCGCGCAGGCGGACAGCAGGAACACGAGCGTCGCGGGGTGCGCCGGCTCGATGGGCGTGCCGTGCAGCGCCGTGCGCAGCGCCTGGGCGTGCGCGAGAACGCCGGGCGCGTCGCTGCGCCCCGGGGGCTCCCACCCCGCGAGATTCACCGGCTGCGCGATGCGGTCGGTGAATCGCTGCGTCTCGCCCACGAGGACGATGCGATCGCCGAAGAGCCGCGCGAGGCCCGCCGGATCCTTCATCTCGAGCACGCGGGCGAGCGACACGTAGCGGTACGGCAGGCCGAGGGCGTAGTCGGTGATGCCCGCGCGGCAGGTCTTCGACAGTCCCGCGCAGAGGCGGCCCGCGAAGGTCGGGAAGGCGCCCTCCTCGGTCGGCAGCGCGAGGACGTAGCGGCGCGTCACGCCGTCGATGTCGCGGCCGAAGAGCGCGAGGCCCATGCGCTGGTCGTCCACGACGGCGAGGAAAGGCGTGTGGATGTTCTTCGCCGCGCCCTGCCCGTCGACGGCGAGGGCCACGACGAACGGTTGCACGGCGCGCGCGGCGGCCAGTCCGCGGGCCAGGGCGAGATCGGCGCCCGGTCGGATGGAGTCGAAGGATTTCTCGGGCAGCGTCACGTCGAGTCCGATGGCCTTCGGCCTGGCGGAGGCGATCTTCGCCAGGGCCTCGCCGAGCGGTCCATGCCAAAGCGCAATGGGCTCCCCGATGACGCGCTCGGTCGCCTCGTCGAGGCCCACGATGACGATGTCGTCCGGCGCGCTCTTCGGCCCCGCCGCGCGAAGGACGCCGAAGGACTGGTCCAGCGCGAAGAGGTCGGCGCGCTCCGCCAGGGGCGTCCACGAGAACAGGAATCCCGCGAACGCGACGGCGGCGACGCCCAGCCAGGGCGTGGGCGGGCGTTCGATGGGCGGCGCGGAGGCCTTTCGCGGGGCGGGCATGGGGCGGTCGTATCTTAACGCGCCGCTTCCACGGTGCTAGACTCGACGCACCCCCCTAGACGGCATTCCTCCCGAGATGAACGGCGAGCCTCCGACTCCTGCGCAACTGGCCGCGATCCCGGATTCCTTCGTGCGCAACCTGGCGGCGCTCGGCCGCGTGCGCTCCTACCCGAAGAACACCGTCTTCATCACCGAGGGCGATTCGAGCGACTCGGTGTTCGTGATCCTCTCGGGCAAGGTGAAGGCCTTCGTCTCGGACTCGGAGGGCCACGAGCTCATCCTGAACAACCAGGTGCCGGGGGACTACGTGGGCGAGATGGCGCTCGACGGCAAGCCGCGCTCGGCCTCCGTGGTGACCCTCGAGCCGACGACTTTTTCGGTGGTGCAGCGCGAGCCCCTGCTGGACGCCATCCGCAAGAACCCCGACTTCGCTCTCGAGATGATCGGCAAGGTCATCGAGCGCGCGCGCGAGGCCACGGACAACGTGAAGAACCTCGCGCTCCTGGACGTGTACGGGCGCGTCGCGCGCCTGCTGCTCAACATGTCCGTGGAAGAGAAGGACGGGAAGATGCGCATTCCCGAGAAGATCACGCAGCAGGAGATCGCGGAGCGCGTCGGGGCCTCGCGCGACATGGTGAGCCGGATCTTCCGGGACCTCACCGTGGGCGGCTACATCACGGTCGAGAACCGGATCATCACGCTCAACAAGAAGCCGCCTGCGCGCTGGTAGGCAGCGGGAACGGCTTTCGACCGGACACCTTCGGTGCCGGTCAAAGCCACACGCAATGGGTCAAGGCTTCGGGATGCGACGGGGAAGGTGTGCCCGCCCGTCCGCTACTTCTTCGTCGGGCGCTTCCAGCCGGGCTTGGTGGCCTGCGACTTCGGGTTGAGCGTGAGCTCGCCCGCGGGCGCGTCCTTGAAGACCGTGGTGCCCGCGCCGATGTCCGCGCCCTCGCCGATCGTCACCGGCGCGACCAGCTGCACGTCCGAGCCGATATGCACGCGGTCGCCGATCACCGTGCGGTGCTTGTTGGCGCCGTCGTAGTTACAGGTGATGGTGCCCGCGCCCACGTTCACGTCCCGTCCCACCGTCGCGTCGCCGATGTAGGAGAGGTGGTTCACCTTGCTGCGCGCGCCGATGGTGCTCGCCTTCACTTCGACGAAATTGCCGATGTGCACGTCTTCCGCGAGCTCGGCGCCGGGACGCAGGCGCGCGTACGGACCGATCATGGCGTTCGCGCCGACGCTCGCTTCCTCGAGCAGGCTGAAGGGACGGATCTGCGTTCCAGCACCCACGGTGACGTCCCTCAGGATGCAGTTCGCGCCCACGCTGACGCCTTCGCCGAGCGCCACCTTGCCCTCGAAGATGCAGTTCACGTCGATGTGCACGTCCTTGCCGCACGTGAGTTCGCCGCGCACGTCGATGCGCGCGGGATCGGCCAGCGTGACGCCGGCATCGAGGAGCACCTGCGCGCGGTCCTGCTGGAGGAGCCGCTCGACGCGGGCCAGCTCGCGCTTGGAATTCACGCCGAGGCATTCGGTGGCCGTCTGCGGGTGCCGCACGGCAACCGGGTAGCGCTCCGCCACGGCGGTGGCCACGATGTCGGTGAGGTAGTACTCGCCTTGCGCGTTGTCGTTCCCGAGCGCGGCGAGCCACTGGCTGAGCTTGGCGAAAGGCGCCGCGATGATCCCGGTATTGATCTCGCGGATGGCGCGTTCGGATTCCTTGGCATCGCGCTCTTCCACGATCTTCGCCACGCGGCCCGAGGGATCGCGCACGATCCGGCCCATGCCCCGGGGATCGTCCAGTTCCTGCGTGAGGAGGGCGAGCTGGTTCTCGGAGGCCGCGTCCACCAGCGAACGCAGCGTGCCCGTGGCGATGCGCGGCACGTCGCCGTAGAGGATGAGCACGACGCCCGCGGGATCGAGTTTCGGCAGGGCCTGCATGACCGCATGGCCGGTGCCGAGCTGGCGGTCCTGCACCGCCCAGACCACGTCGGGAGCCTCGAGGCGCCGGGCGACCGCTTCGCCGCCGTGGCCGATGACGACGGCGAGGCGCGAGGGCGCGAGGCGACGGGCGGATTCGAGGATGTGCAGCAGCATGGGCCGGCCCCCGAGGGGGTGCAGGACCTTCGGCAGGCGCGAGTGCATGCGCTTGCCTTGTCCGGCGGCCAGCACGACGACCTGGAGCGATGGGGTGGTCATGGGCGAAGGGCGTTCCCGCAGGCGAGCCCAATAAAAAGGGCAGGGTTGGATAACCCTGCCCGAACCTGTTGCGCCTCTAAATCAAGGAGTTTCGTGATCTCCCCACTACGACCCTCGCGATGGGTCCGGCGGGGACTCGTCGCTTGGATCTTGCTTCTACGACGTGGATCAACGGCCATGATACCACACCGCCAAACGGCCCGAAAACAGGGGCTATCGGGTACTGCGGAGCTTGCGGATGGCCGCGAGCTGCGCCACGGATTCGGCGATCGCGGCCTGCATTTCCGCGATTTCCATGTCCCCCGTCCGGTTGGCGAGGGCTTCCTCCGCGAGGCGCTTGGCCTCGAGGGCCTTCGCCTCGTCCAGGTTCTCCGCGCGCACCGACGTGTCGGCGAGCACGGTGACCACGTGGGGCTGCACTTCCATCATGCCGCCCGAGACGTAGATGATCTCCTCCTTGTCCTCGCCCGGGCGCTTGATGCGCACCGTGCCCGGCTTGATGCGGGTGAGGAGCGCGGCGTGCTCGGGAAGGATCCCCAGCTCGCCCGATTCGCCCGGCGCGATGACCATCTCGGCTTCTCCCGAGAAGACCGCCTGCTCCGCGCTCACGATGTCGACGTGTAGTGTCTTGGCCATGGCGGGCTCCTACTGCAGCGTCTTCGCCTTCTCGAAGGCTTCCTCGATCGTGCCGACCATGTAGAAGGCCTGCTCGGGAAGGCTGTCGCACTCGCCGTTCACGATCATCTTGAAGCCCTTGATCGTGTCCTTGAGCGTCACGTACTTGCCGGGCGAGCCGGTGAAGACCTCGGCCACGTGGAACGGCTGCGACAGGAAGCGCTGGATCTTGCGCGCGCGGGAGACGGCGAGCTTGTCCTCGGGGGAAAGCTCGTCCATGCCCAGGATCGCGATGATGTCGCGCAGTTCCTTGTACTTCTGCAGGACCGCCTGCACGGCGCGGGTGGTGCTGTAGTGCTCCTCGCCCACGACGTTCGGGTCGACCTGGCGCGACGTGGAGTCGAGCGGGTCCACCGAGGGGTAGATGCCCAGCGCCGCGATGTCGCGCGAGAGCACGACCGTGGCGTCGAGGTGGCCGAAGGTGGTGGCCGGCGACGGGTCGGTCAGGTCGTCCGCGGGCACGTAAACGGCCTGGATCGACGTGATGGAGCCGGTCTTCGTGGAAGTGATCCGCTCCTGCAGGCGGCCCATTTCCTCCGCCAGCGTCGGCTGGTAGCCCACCGCCGACGGCATCCGGCCCAGCAGCGCGGACACTTCCGTGCCGGCCAGCGTGAAGCGGTAGATGTTGTCGATGAACAGGAGGATGTCGCGGCCCTCGTCGCGGAATGCCTCGGCCATGGTGAGGCCGGAAAGGGCCACGCGCAGGCGGTTGCCCGGGGGCTCGTTCATCTGGCCGAAGACCATCGCGACCTTCGACTGCGAGAGGTCTTCCTGCACGATGACCTTCGCGTCCGACATCTCGTGGTAGAAGTCGTTGCCCTCGCGGGTGCGCTCGCCCACGCCGGCGAAGACCGAAAGGCCCGAGTGCTGGGTCGCGATGTTGTTGATGAGCTCGAGCATCGTCACCGTCTTGCCCACGCCGGCGCCGCCGAAGAG
>CAZPLW010000039.1:22541-23826 GCA_964587315.1 uncultured Lysobacter sp. | reverse complement strand
CGTGGGCGCCCGCATGGCCGCCGCCCAGCACGAGCACGCGCGCCGGATCGCAGCCCGGGGCGCCGCAGAGCAGCACGCCGCGCCCTCCGCCGGGCACCGTGAGGTGGTGCGCGCCCGCGAGGATCGCCAGGCGCCCGGCGAGCACCGACATCGGCGCGAGGAGCGGAAAGCCGCCCGCGCCGTCACGCACCATCTCGTAGGCGATGGCGGTGATGGCTCGCGAGGCGAGGGCCCGCACGAGATCCGGCTCGCCCACCAGGTGGTGGAAGCAGAAGAGCGTCGATCCGGACGCGAGGCGTCCGGCTTCGCCGGGCTGGATCTCCTTCACCTTGACGACGAGATCCGCCTGCCACGCCTCGGTGCCGTCGACGATCCGCGCGCCCGCGGCCGCGTAGGCGGCATCCGATTCGCCCGCGCCCGATCCGGCGCCGCTCGCGATGCGCACCTCGTGGCCCGCGCCCGCGAGCAGGGCCACCGCGTCCGGCAGCAACGCCACGCGGCGCTCGCCCGGCTTGGATTCGCGCGGAATGCCGATGCGCATGGAAAGGCCTTCGGGAATGCGGCTAGCGGCGCAGCGCGCGCCGCGCGTCGGCGATGACGTCCGGGCCGCGGAAGATGAAGCCCGTGTAGACCTGCACGAGGCTCGCTCCGGCGTCGAACTTGGCCTTCGCGTCCGCCCCCGTGTGGATGCCGCCCACGCCGATGAGCGGGACGCGGCCCTGGAGATGCCCGGCGAGCTTGCGCAGGACCTCGGTGGAGATCCCGAACATGGGCCGGCCCGACAGGCCGCCCGCCTGCGTCGCGTAGGGGTGCCCCTCGACGCCCCGGCGGCCGATGGTGGTGTTGGTGGCGATGAGCCCGTCCAGCCGGTGCTTGAGCGCGAGCTCGGCGATGGCCTCGATCTGCTCGTCGTCCAGGTCCGGCGCGATCTTCACCACGAGCGGCTTCACGGTGCCCGACCGGGCGGCGAGCGCGTCGCGGCGCGCCATGATGGCCGCGAGCAGGTCGTCGAGCTTCTCCTTCGACTGCAGGTCGCGCAGGTTCTTCGTGTTGGGCGAGGAGATGTTCACCGCGACGTAGGTGGCGCGCGCGTAGACGGCGTCCAGGCACAGCAGGTAGTCGTCGGCGGCGCGCTCCATGGGCGTGTCGAAGTTCTTGCCGATGTTGATGCCCAGCACGCCCTTGAACGAGGACTTTTCCACGTTCGCGAGGAAGCGTTCCACGCCCACGTTGTTGAAGCCCATGCGGTTGATGATGGCCTCGTGTTCGACGAGCCGGAAGAGCC
>CAZPLW010000039.1:0-22531 GCA_964587315.1 uncultured Lysobacter sp. | reverse complement strand
CGGCGGTGTGGGCGGGACGTGGCCGGCTTCATGGTGGCCGAGGCCCAGGGCGGCGAGCGTGTCGGGTTACGCGCCGTTCTTGTCGATGCCGGCCGCGAGCCCGACGGGGTTCGGGAAGCGGATGCCCATCACGTTGCATTCCTCGCCGTGGCCCGTGCCGGGGCCCAGCAGCGAGGCGGCCGGCCCCATCGCGCACATCGCCTTCATGGCGAGGTCGTGGGCCGTTTCGGGATCGAACTGGAAGAGCGCGGCGCGGGCGAACCGGTAGAGCATTTCCATCAGGCGAGCCGCTTCCACTCTCCGCGCGAGAGCCCCTCGATGGGGCGGAACTGGCTCTTGTAGGCCATCTTGCCGCTCTGCGCGATCCAGTAGCCCAGGTACACGTAGGCGAGGCCGCGGCGCCGGGCCTCCTCGACCTGCCAGAGGATGTTCCACGTGCCGAAGCTGGCGCGTTCGACGGCCGGGTCGAAGAACGTGTAGACGGACGAGAGGCCGTCGGCCAGCTCGTCCACGATCGACACCATGCGCAGGCGCCCTTCGTCGCGGAATTCGTAGAGCGTCGTGGCGACGTTGCTCTGCAGGAGGAAATGCGCGTACTGCTCGCGGCTGTCGTGGTCCATGCCGCCGCCCCGATGGCGCTCGCTCTGGTAGAGGCGGTAGAGGGCGTAGTGCTCGGCGTCGAACTTGAGCTCGGCCTCGCGGGCCTCCAGGCCGGCGTGGTGCTTCCAGGCGCGGCGTTGCGTGCGGGAGGGCTCGAACTCGGCGGCGACCACGCGCACCGGCACGCAGGCCTGGCAGTGGTCGCAATAGGGGCGGTAGGTGAAGGCACCACTTCGACGGAAACCGGCCGAGACCAGCGACCCGTAGGTGTCCGTGTCGATCAGGTAGCTGGGCGTGGCGACCTGCGAGCGCGCCAGGCGCCCGGGCAGGTAGCTGCACGGGTAGGGCGCCGTCGCGTAGAACTGCAGGTTCGCTATCGGAAGGTCGTTCAGCTTCGCCATGCGGCCTCGGGGGGCGGCGCGGGGCCGCTCGACGGGTCATATTGTATCGACTCGGCGAGGTGCCGGACGAAATCCCGCCTCGGGATCTCCCGGGCGCCCAGCGAGGCGAGGTGGCGCGTGTTCTGCTGGCAGTCGATGAGGACCACGCCGGCGGCCTTCACGCGTTCCACCAGCCGCACGAGCGCCACCTTGGATGCGTCCGTCTCGCGCGAGAACATCGACTCGCCGAAGAACACGCGGCCCAGGTGCAGGCCGTAGAGGCCGCCCACCAGCCGGCCGTCCTGCCACGACTCCACCGAGTGGGCGAACCCCAGCTCGTGCAGGCGGCCGTACGCGGCGATCATCTCGGGCAGGATCCACGTGCCCCCCTGGCCGTCGCGCGGGGCGGCGCACTCGCGCATCACGGCCTCGAAGGCGGTGTCGACCCGGTGCTCGAAGCGGTCGCTGGCGGCGCGCTTGCGCAGGGACCGCGGGACCCGCAGTTCGTCGGGGAACAGCACCATGCGCGGGTGCGGCGACCACCACAGGATGGGATCGCCCTCCGAGAACCACGGGAAGATGCCCTTCGAGTAGGCGTCGAGGAGGCGCGCGGGCGAGAGGTCCGCCCCGGCGCACAGCAGGCCGTTGGGCGAGCGCAGGGCCTTCGAGACGGGCGGGAAGGGGGTGTCGCGGTCGAGCCAGGGGATCACGCCCCGGACTCTACCACCGGGGCCGGCGGCCCTTTCAGGCCTAGGTCAGGAACCAGGAGGGCGGCAGGTCGGTCGGGTCCGGGTCCGGGCCGTTCCGCTCGCGCGGCCCGGTTCCTTCGGCCGGCGTGACCGATGGGAGCAGGTGACGGACCGCGCGCAGGAACCAGCCGGTCGCGGCCTCGTCCCCTTCGAGGGCGGGCGCGGGGAAGTCTGGTTCGATCGTCTGGGCCATGGGGACCTGCCTTCGTGGGGATGGCTGAAGACTATCGGAGGCCCCCCGCGTGTCCAACGAACGAAATCGCATGAGCTCATGCGCCCGCAGGGTCCGCAGGCCGGGAGCCGAATCCGAATAAACTGGCGTCCATGGACACGAACCCGAGGGAGCCCCTGCGCTCCCGCCTCCCCGCCTCCGGCACGACCATCTTCACCGTGATGTCCGCCCTCGCCGAGAAGCACGGCGCGGTGAACCTGGGCCAGGGCTTTCCCGATTTCCCCATCGACCCGGCGCTCATCGATCTGTTCACGGCGGCGATGAAGGCGGGCCACAACCAGTACCCGCCCATGGCCGGCGTGCCGGCCCTGCGCGAGGCCATCGCCGGCAAGGTGGAGCGGCTGTACGGGCGGCAGTACGACCCCGGGGACGAGATCACCGTGACCGCGGGGGCCACGCAGGCCATCTACACGGCCATCCAGGCCCTCGCGCACCCCGGCGACGAGGTCATCGTCTTCGAGCCGGCCTACGACAGCTACATCCCGTCCATCCGCCTCGCGGGCGCGGTGCCCGTGCGCGTGCCCCTCGCCTTTCCCGGCTACCACGTCGACTGGGCCGCGGTGCGCCTGGCGGTGACGCCGCGCACGCGGCTCATCGTCGTCAATTCGCCCTGCAACCCGGGCACGAGCGTCCTGTCGGCGGAGGATCTCCGGCAACTGGAGGACCTCACGCGCGGCACGTCCATCCTCGTGGTGAGCGACGAGGTGTACGAGCACCTCGTGTTCGACGGCGGCCGCCACGAGGGCATGGCGAGGAGCGACGAGCTGGCGGCGCGCAGCGTGGTGATCGGCTCCTTCGGCAAGACCTTCCACGCGACGGGATGGAAGGTGGGCTACGCGCTCGCGCCGAAGGACATCACGGCGGAATTCCGGCGCGTGCACCAGTTCATCGTGTTCACGGTGTCGACGCCGGCGCAGCACGCGCTGGCGGGGTTCCTGCGGGATCCCTCGCGCTACGAGGGGCTCACCGTGTTCTTCCAGGCCAAGCGCGACCTGCTGCGCGATGCGCTCTCCGGCACGCCCCTCGAGCTTCTGCCGGGCGAGGGCGCCTACTTCCAGCTTGCGCGCTACGGGCGCGTGAGCGAGGAGCGCGACGAGGACTTCGCGAAGCGCCTGGTGCGCGACTACGGCGTGGCGACGATTCCGCTCTCCGTCTTCTACGAGGACGGGACGGACCACCGCGTCATCCGCTTCTGCTTCGCGAAGCGGGACGAGACGATCCTCGAGGGGGCGCGCCGGCTCCAGGGGCTGCGCTGAGGGCCCGGCGGGAAAAAAAGCGGCCCCGACAGGGGGGCCGCGCAAGTCCGCTCGTGGAGGAGAAACGGCCGGGCTCTCGACCGGCCGTGACGCGCGTCGCCGGCGCCCGGAGGGGCCGTGGCGCGAGCCACGTGGCAAGACTACCGGCGCGCCCTCATCGGGGGAACGTACGAATGCGCATGAGCAAATGCGCTCATCCCGGGAGCGGCGTGCCCGAGGCGTCGAAAAGGCCCTCGAAGAGGATCGAGCTGAGGTAGCGCTCGCCCGAGTCCGGCAGGATCACGACGATCGTCTTGCCCGCGTTCTCGGGCCGCTTGGCCACGCGCACGGCGACCGCCGTGGCCGCGCCGCAGGAGATGCCCGAGAGGATGCCTTCCTCCTTCGCGAGGCGGCGCGCGTAGAGCACGGCCTCCTCGTTCGTGACCTGCTCGACGGTGTCGACGAGCGAGAGGTCCAGCACGTCCGGGATGAAGTTGGCGCCGATGCCCTGGATCTTGTGGGGTCCCGGCTTGAGCGGCTCGCCGGCGCGCTTCTGCGTGAGCAGGGGGCTCGCGGTCGGCTCGACGGCGACCGACTGGATCTTCTTGCCCTTCGTGTTCTTGATGTAGCGTGAGACGCCCGTGATGGTGCCGCCCGTGCCGATGCCCGAGACGAAGATGTCGATGCCGCCGTTCGTGTCTTCCCAGATCTCCGGACCGGTCGTCGTCTCGTGGATGGCGGGATTGGCGGGGTTCTTGAATTGCTGGAGCAGCACGAACCGCGACGGGTCGGACGCGGCGATCTCCTCGGCCTTCGCGACGGCGCCGGCCATGCCCTTGGCGCCCTCGGTCAGCACGAGCTTCGCGCCGTAGGCGAGCAGGAGCTTCCTGCGCTCGATGGACATCGTCTCGGGCATCGTGAGGGTGATGGGAATGCCGCGGGCGGCCGCGACGAACGCGAGCGCGATGCCCGTGTTGCCGCTCGTGGGCTCGACGATCTCCTTGCCCGGGCCGAGCAGGCCGCGCCTTTCCGCGTCCCAGATCATGGCGGCGCCGATGCGGCACTTTCAGGAGGAGGCGGGGTTGTGTCCCTCGATGTGGGCGAGGACGGTGTGGGCCGCGCCGTCGTTCACGCGGTTCAGCCGGATGAGCGGGGTGCGGCCGATGGAAAGGGAGTTGTCGGCAAAGGGAGCGGTCATGGTTTCTCCTGTCGTTCAGGCGGCGATGGGTTGGGAAGTGGCGATCGCGCCATCGTACCCGGCCTCGATCACGGGCAGGTCGAAGGCGTCGTCGCGGGGCGGTTCGCCGCGCAGGGCGTCGTCGACGACCTGGCGGGTGAGGTGAGGGGCCGCGAGGGCGATGAAGCGGTACGCGTACCCGCGCAGGTACGCGCCGCGCCGCACCGCGAGGCGCGACGTGCTGGGCGGAAAGCGCGTGCCGGTGTCGACGATGACGAGGTCGCGGTCGCGGGCCGGGTCGTAGGCCATCGCGGCCACGATGCCCACGCCCAGCCCGGCCTCGACGTACGTCTTGATCACGTCGGCGTCGAGCGCCGTAATCGCGACCTCGATCTCCAGGCCCTCCCGCGCGAAGGCCTCGTCGACGTGCCCGCGGCCCGAGAAGCCCGGGTCGTAGGTGATGATCGGGTGCGCGGCGATCTCGGCGAGCCCCGGCTGCCGGGCCATCGCGAGGGGATGGTCCCGGCGCACGAGCACCACGTGGCGCCAGCGGTAGGCGGGAAAGGCGACGAGCTCCGGGTAGCGGGTGAGCGCCTCGGTGGCGATGCCCACGTCGGCCTCGCCCTCGAGCAGCATCTGGGCGATGTGCTCGGGCGCGCTTTGCTGCAGGCGCAGGTGCACGTCGGGGAACTCGGCCCGGAACCCGACCAGCACGGCGGGCAGGGCGTAGCGGGCCTGCGTATGGGTCGTGGCCACGACGAAGCGGCCTTCCTCGAGCCCCTGGTACTCGCGGCCGGCGCGCTTCAGGTTCTCCGCCTCGAGCAGCAGGCGGTCGACGATGCGGGCGATCTCCGCTCCCGGCGCGGTGAGGCCCGTGAGGCGCTTGCCCTGGCGCTCGAAGATTTCCACGCCCAGCTCGTCCTCGAGCTCGCGGATGTGGCGGCTCACGCCGGGTTGCGAGGTGAACAGCGCGTTGGCCACCTCGGTGAGGTTGTAGCCGCGGCGGACGGCCTCGCGCACGTAGCGCAGTTGCTGGAAGTTCATGGCCGCCTCACCCCTGCCGCCACGGAAGGCCGGCGGCGCGCCAGCCCGTCCTGCCGCGCTGGCCCTCCGGCCCGAGCTCGCCCTCGAAGCCCTCGAGGATGTTGTAGGCCGCGTCGAACCCCGCGCGCGCGGCGGCTTCGGCGGCGTGGTGCGAGCGCACGGCGCTGCGGCACAGGAAGAGCACGGGCTTCGATCTCGGGACGGCTGCGGCGAGCTTCGCGACGAACGCCGGGTCCGGCGTGGCCTCGCCGTAGCGGCGCCATTCGATGTGCAGGGCGCCCGGGAAATGGCCGACGAATTCCCACTCGGGCTGGGTGCGCACGTCGACGATCACGGCGGCGCCGTCTGCGTGCAGGCGGTGGGCCTCGGCCGGCGTCACGAGCCCGGCGTAGGGCACGCTTTCCTGGCGGCCGCGCTCGCCGGCGCGGGTGAAGAGCGTCCCGGCGATTTCGGCGGCGCCGGCGGCGATGTCGGCGGGAAGGGACGGGACGTGGGCGCTCATGCGGACCTCGCTTGCGGGATGCCGGGTTGCTCGAAGCTGCGGGTGCGGCGGGCCTTCAGCCAGATGACCGTGCCCTCCTCGATGCCGAGGCGATCATAGCGGTCGCGCGGCAGGTCCACCTCGAGGTTCTCGCCGTTGTCCCGGCGCGAGACCTCCAGGCGCACGCGCGGGCCGATCTTGATGGCGTGGTCCACGTGGGCGGCCAGCGCTTCGTCGCCGGGCTCGGCGACCACGTCCAGCTCGTGCGGGCGGACGTAGTGGCGGCCGTCGTGGCGGTCGAGCACGTTCACGTTGCCCAGGAACTCGTAGACGAACGGCGTCGCCGGGTGGTCGTAGACCTCCTCGGGCGTGCCCACCTGCTCGATGCGGCCCTTGTTCACCACCACGACGCGGTCGGCGACCTCGAGGGCCTCCTCCTGGTCGTGGGTGACGAAGACGCTCGTGAGGTGGATCTCGTCGTGCAGGCGCCGGAGCCAGCGGCGCAGTTCCTTGCGCACCTTCGCGTCCAGGGCGCCGAAGGGCTCGTCGAGGAGCAGCACCTTGGGCTCGATGGCGAGCGCGCGCGCGAGGGCGATGCGCTGGCGCTGGCCGCCGGAGAGCTGGTGGGGATAGCGGTCGGCCAGCCAGTCGAGCTGCACGAGCCCCAGCAGGCGCAGCACACGCCGGGCGATCTCGGGCTCGGAGGGCCGCGAGGACCGGGGCCGCACGCGCAGTCCGAAGGCGACGTTCTCGAAGATCGTCATGTGGCGGAAGAGCGCGTAGTGCTGGAAGACGAAGCCGACCTCGCGCTCCTGCACGCGCCGGTCCGTGGTGTCGATGCCGTGGAAGTGGATGCGGCCGGCGTCGGGCACCTCGAGACCGGCGATGACGCGCAGCAGCGTCGTCTTGCCGGATCCCGACGGGCCCAGCATGGCGACGAGCTCCCCGGGGGCGATCTCGAGCGAGACGTCGTGGAGGGCCTCGAACGTGCCGAAGTGCTTGGAGATGCTGGCGACCTGGATGCTCATGATGTCCACTCCCTGGCCTGGCGGGTCTCGACGACCGTCTTCACCACGAGCGTCACGAGCGCGAGCAGCGCGAGGACCGAGGCGCACGCGAACGCGGCGGCGAAGTTGTACTCGTTGTAGAGGATCTCGATGTGAAGGGGCAGCGTGTTGGTGTGGCCGCGCACGTGCCCCGAGACGACGGACACGGCGCCGAACTCGCCCATGGCGCGGGCGTTGCAGAGGATGACGCCGTAGATGAGGCCCCACTTCACGTTGGGGAACGTCACGCGCCAGAGCAGCTGCCAGCCGTTGGCGCCCAGGAGGACGGCGGCTTCCTCCTCCTCGCGCCCCTGCGCCTGCATGAGCGGGATGAGCTCGCGCGCGACGAAGGGGAAGGTGACAAAGATCGTGGCGAGCACGATGCCCGGCACGGCGAAGATGATCCTCACGTCGTGTTCCTGCAGCCACGGCCCCAGCCATCCCTGCAGCCCGAAGATGAGCACGTAGATGAGGCCGGAGATGACGGGCGAGACGGAGAACGGCAGGTCGATCAGCGTGATGAGCACGCTCTTGCCGCGGAAGTCGAACTTGGCGATGGCCCACGCGGCGGCGATGCCGAACACGAGGTTCGCCGGCACCGAGATGGCGGCGGCGATGAGCGTGAGCCTGATGGCCGACCACGCGTCGGGCTCCACGAGCGCGGCGGCGTAGGCGCCCCAGCCCTTCTTCAGCGCCTCGAAGAAGACGGCGAAGAGGGGTACGAAGAGGAACGCGGTGAGATAGAGCAGCGCGATCGCGACGAGCAGGGCGGGAACCCAGGGAATCGCCTTCGCGCGGCGGCGCGGCAGGGGCGTGGGCAGGGAGGAGGCGACGGCGGCCATGGCTAGTCCCGGCTTTCGGCGTAGCGGCGCGACCACCACTGCAGCCCGTTGATCGCGAGCAGCAGCAGGAAGGACGCGAGGAGCATCACGACCGCCACCGACGTCGCGCCGGCGTAGTCGTACTGCTCCAGCTTGGTGATGATGATGAGCGGCGCGATCTCCGAGACGAGCGGCATGTTGCCCGCGATGAAGATCACGGAGCCGTACTCGCCCACGGCGCGCGCGAAGGCGAGCGCGAAGCCGGTGAGCAGCGCCGGCATCACGGTCGGCAGGATCACGCGCATGAAGGTCTGGGCACGCGTGGCGCCCAGCGATTGCGCGGCCTCCTCGAGTTCGCGCTCCAGGTCCTCGAGCACGGGCTGCACGGTGCGCACCACGAAGGGCAGCCCGATGAAGGTGAGGGCCACGAAGACGCCGACCGGCGTGAATGCCACCTTCAGGCCGAAGAATTCGAGCAGGGGCTTGCCCAGCCAGCCGTTGCCCGCGTAGATGGCCGTGAGGGCGATGCCGGCCACGGCGGTGGGCAGGGCGAAGGGCAGGTCCACGAGGGCGTCGATCACGCGCCGCCCCGGGAAGGGATGGCGCACGAGCACCCAGGCGACCAGCAGGCCGAACACCGCGTTCACCGCCGCGGCCGCCAGCGCCGCGCCGAAGGACAGCTGCAGCGAGGCGACGACGCGCGGCGAGGCCACGTGCGCGGCGAAGGCGTCCCAGGAGATCGTGAAGGTCTTGAGGAACGCGACCGAGAGCGGGATGAGCACGACGAGCCCCAGGTATGCGATCGTGAAGCCGAGCGCGAGGCCGAAGCCGGGCAGGATCGTGTGGCGGCGCGCATGAGGCATCGCTACCGCTTTCCCGGCTGGTAGAGCTGGTCGAACGTGCCGCCGTCGGCGAAGTGCGCCTTCTGCGCCTTGCCCCAGCCGCCGAAGACCTCGTCGATGGTGAAGAGGTTCGCCTTGGCGAACTGCTTCTCGTACCTGGCCGCCACCTTCGGGTCGATGGGGCGGTAGTAGTTGCGCGCCGCGATCTCCTGCGCCTCCGGCGTGTACCAGAACTTCAGGTACTCCTCGGCCACCTTCCGCGTCCCCTTCCTGTCGGCATTGCGGTCGACGAGGGTGACCGGAGGTTCCGCGAGGATGGACACCGAGGGCGTCACGATCTCGAACTTGCCCGGGCCCAGTTCCTTGATGGCGAGATACGCCTCGTTCTCCCACGAGATGAAGACGTCGCCGATGCCGCGCTCGACGAAGGTGGTCGTCGATCCGCGCGCGCCGGAATCGAGCACCGCGACGTTCCGGTAGATCGCGGCGACGAGGTCCTTCGCCTTGGACTCGTTCCCGCCGGGCTTGCGCAGCGCGTAGCCCCAGGCCGCGAGGTAGTTCCAGCGCGCGCCGCCGGAGGTCTTCGGGTTCGGCGTTATTACGGAAACCCCGGGCTTCGCGAGGTCGTCCCAGTCGCGGATGGCCTTCGGGTTGCCCTTGCGCACCAGGAACACGATCGTCGAGGTGTAGGGGCTGCTGTTGTGCGGCAGGCGCTTCTGCCAGTCGGCGGGCAGGAGCTTCGCGCGCCCGGCGATCTCGTCGATGTCGCCGGCGAGGGCCAGCGTCACGACATCGGCGTCGAGACCGTCGATCACGGAGCGGGCCTGCTTTCCCGAGCCGCCGTGGGATTGCTTGATGGTGACCTTTTCCTTCGTCGTCGCTTCCCAGTACGCGGAGAAGGCCTTGTTGTAATCCTGGTAGAGCTCGCGCGTCGGGTCGTAGGACACGTTGAGGAGCGTGACCTGCGCGAGGGCGGAGGTCGTGACGAGGGCGGCGGCGGCGACGGCGGCGCGCCATGCGGTGATGCGGTTCATGCGATTTCCTTTCGAGTCGCGGCAGAGGGGACGCAACCCTTGTCGCGCGGCGAGATGTCGATGGCCCTTCACGGGCTATGGAGCAGGGTTGCGTCCCCTGTTCCGGCGGTTCGAGCGGTTCAGCCCGCCGCGAGACATCGCTCCGCCGGGGCGAGTCGCATCAGCGTCTCGTCCGTGGCAGCGTTGGCATCGCGGAAGACCTCGCCGACCAGCATGACTGCCGGGCCGTCGAGGGCGGGCGGCGAGCTCGAGAGCATCTCGCCAAGACTCGTGGGGATGATCCGCTGCCCGGGGAGGGAAGCGTTCTCCACCATCTGGATGGGGGTGCGCGGGTCGCGGCCGGCCGCGATGAGGGCGGCGGCGATCGCGGGGGCCTGTTTCGAGGCCATGTAGAGGGCGACGGTGTCGGCGGCCACGGCCACCTTCACCCAGTCGGACGCCTCCTCGCCCTTGCCGATGCGGGGCGTCACGAAGGCGACGTTGCGCGCGAGGCCGCGGCGCGTGAGCGACACGCCCAGCGAGGCGCTCGCGGCGAGCGCGGAGGTGACGCCGGGGACCACTTCGGTCTCGATGCCGGCGGCGTGGAGGGCGTCGAGCTCCTCCTGCGCGCGGCCGAAGACCATCGGGTCGCCGCCCTTCAGGCGCACGACGGTGGCGTGGGTATGGGCGGCCTCCACGAGCGAGCGGTTGATGAAGCGCTGCTCGGTCGAGTGGCGGCCGTCGCGCTTGCCCACGTCGACGAGGCGCGCGCCCCTGGCGAGCGCGAGCACGTCCGGCTGCACGAGCGCGTCGTGGAAGACGATGTCGGCCGACTCGATGAGGCGGACCGCGCGCAGCGTGAGCAGGTCCAGGGCGCCGGGGCCCGCGCCGACCAGCCAGACCTTACCCATGGACCACCTCCTCGATCATGCCGCCGGCCACCGTGTGGTGCGTGGCGTCGTCGACGAGGATGAAGCTGCCGGTGTGGCGGTTCGCGCGGTACGGGTCGGCGACCAGCGGGTTCTGCACCGTGAGGCGCGCGAGGCCGAGGTCGTTGAAATCGAGGGTGCGGGCGCTCTCGTCCGCGGCGAGCGTGACGAGGTCGAGGCGGTGCAGCACCTCGTCCACCGTCGCGCGCACGGTCTTCGTGCCCTGCTTGAGCCAGTAGCGGCGTCCCGTCGCGAGCGCGTCGCGGTCCAGCCACGCGAGGCGGGCGGTGAACCGGCGGGCGACCTGCGGCGCGTCTTCCCGGTGCGTGAGGATGTCCCCGCGCGTGACGTCCACCTGGCGGTCGAGCACGATCGTGACCGAGCGCCCCGGGCCGGCGGTGGCGAGCGAGCCTTCGAGCGTGACGATGCCGGCGACCCTGGCCTCCACCTTCGCCGGCCACACGACCACGGTGTCGCCGACCGAGACCGTGCCCGATTCGACGCGGCCGAGATACCCGCGATGGTCCGCGTCCTTTCCGAAGCGCGAACGCGAGACGAGCTGCACGGGGAATCGCAGTTCCTCGACGGGGTCCACGGGCGAAGCGCTTTCCAGCGCCTCGAGCAGCGTCGGGCCCTCGTACCAGCCGAGGTTCGTGCCGCGGTGCACGACCATGTCGCCCTCGAGCGCCGAGAGCGGGATCGTGGTCACGTGGGCGAGGCCGAGGGACTGCGCCACATCCGCCAACTCGGCGGCGAGGGTTTCGTAGCGCGCGCGATCCCAGCCCACGAGGTCCATCTTGTTCACGGCGAGGACGACGTGCGGGATGGCGAGGAGCGAGGCGATGGCGGCGTGGCGGCGCGTCTGCGTCGTGAGGCCGCGCGCGGCGTCCGCCAGCACGATGGCGAGCGAGGCGGTGGAGGCGCCCGTCACCATGTTGCGCGTGTACTGCTCGTGGCCCGGCGTGTCGGCGATGATGAAGCGGCGCCTGGGCGTCGCGAAGTAGCGCCAGGCGACGTCGATCGTGATGCCCTGCTCGCGCTCGGCGGTGAGGCCGTCGGTGAAGAGGGAGAGGTCGAGCTTGCCGTTTTTTCCGGAGGCTTCGCGGCCCGCCCGCTCGGTCGAGCGCTGGACGGCGGCCAGCTGGTCCTCGAGCAGCACCTTCGAGTCGAGGAGCAGGCGGCCGATGAGGGTGCTCTTGCCGTCGTCGACGGAGCCGGAGGTGGTGAAGCGCAGGGTGGTGACCTGCGGGGAGGCTTCGCGGACGTCCATCAGAAATACCCCTCGCGCTTCCTCAGCTCCATCGAGGCGTCGGAGGTCTGGTCGTCCATGCGCGTGGCGCCGCGCTCGGTGACGGTGGCCGAGGCGGTCTCGGCGATGATGGCGTCCACGTCGGCGGCGTCGGAAGCCACGGGGCACGTGCAGGTGATGTCGCCCACGGTGCGGAAGCGCACGCACCGCGAGACGACGGCCTCGCCCGCGCGCGGCGGCGTGAGGTCCGTCACGGGGACGAGCAGGCCCTTGCGCTCGACGACCTCGCGGTCGTGGGCGAAATAGATCGAGGGCACCGCGAGCCGCTCGCGCGCGACGTACTGCCACACGTCGAGCTCGGTCCAGTTGGAGATGGGGAAGACGCGCAGGTGCTCGCCGGGATGAAGGCGCGCGTTGAAGAGGCTCCAGAGCTCGGGCCGCTGGTTGCGCGGATCCCACTGCCCGGTCTCGTCGCGGTGCGAGAGGATGCGCTCCTTGGCGCGGGCCTTCTCCTCGTCGCGGCGGGCGCCCCCGAAGAGCGCGTCGAACTCGAACTCGCGGATGGCGTCCAGGAGCGTCACGGTCTGGTGCGGGTTGCGGCTCTCGTCGGGCCGGCGCAGGCGCACGCGGCCGGCGCGGATCGATTCGCCCACGGAGCGCACCACGAGCCGCTCGCCCAATTCCAGCGCGCGGGCGTCGCGGAAGGCGATCACTTCCGGGAAGTT
The DNA here is from genome assembly GCA_964587315.1 of uncultured Lysobacter sp. Classification (GTDB taxonomy): domain Bacteria; phylum Pseudomonadota; class Gammaproteobacteria; order Burkholderiales; family Usitatibacteraceae; genus FEB-7. The sequence goes on along the minus strand of CAZPLW010000039.1, from coordinate 10,008 downwards.
GTGCTCGGTGTCGATGTGCAGCAGCGGGAACGGGAAGCGGTCCGGGCGGAAGGCCTTCTCCACCAGGCGCAGCATCACGATCGAGTCCTTGCCGCCGGAGAAGAGGAGGGCGGGATTGCGCGCCTCGGCCACCACCTCGCGCAGGATGTGGATGGCCTCCGACTCGAGCCAGTCGAGGTGGGCGAGGGGCTCGGCCGCGATCGCGGGGAGAGGACGCAGCACGGCGTTCATCGCACGCCCTCCGGCGTCCGCGCCGGCGCGGCGACCGCTTGCGGGATCGGGTGCAGGCCGCATTCCTTCGTGTCGCGCTGCTCCCACCACCAGCGGCCGGCACGCGGGACCTCGCCGGCGCGCACGGCGCGCGTGCAGGGCTCGCATCCGACCGACGGATAGCCGCGCGCGTGCAGCGCGTTCACCGGCACGTCGTGTTCCCGGATGTACGTCCAGACGTCGGCGTCGGACCACTCGGCCAGCGGGTTGAACTTGAAGAGGGCGTGCGCGTGGTCGAACTCGCGCTCCTTCACCTCGGCGCGCGTGACCGACTGCGCGCGGCGAAGTCCCGTGATCCACGCGCGGTGCCCCGCCAGGGCGCGGGCGAGGGGCTCGACCTTGCGCACGTGGCAGCAGGACTTGCGGTTCTCGAGGCTCTCGTAGAAGCCGTCGACGCCATGCACGCGCACCCACTCGCGGACGGCGTTCGCGTCCGGGGCGAAGGCCTCGATGGCGATGCCGTAGCGCCGCTGGGCGGCGAGGTGCAGGTCCTCCGTCTCCGTCGGCAGCCGGCCGGTGTCCAGCGTGAAGATGCCGATGGCCGGGAACTCGCGCGCGACGAGGTCGACCAGCACCATGTCCTCCGCCCCGTAGCTGCAGGCGAGGCGCGCGGGCAGGAAGTCCTTCTCGATGCGCGCGAGGATCGCACGGGCGTTCCCGAGGCGGTCGGCGACGCTCATCGCGCGGCCCCCGCGGCGCGGAAGCGCGGCAGGCGGCCGTCGGCCGCATTCTGGTACGTGGCGGCGAAATCGCCGAGCGAGGCGAGGGCGGCGTGGGCGTCGCGACCTTCCTTGAGCAGGAAAGCGTCGAAGCCGCTGCGCGAGAGGTAGAAGAGCTGGTCGCGCTGCACGTCGCCCACGGCCCGGACCTGGCCCCGGTAGGCGAGGCGCCGGCGCAGGCGGTAGGCGATCGAGTAGCCGCGCCCGTCGGTGAACTTCGGGAAGTCGATGGCGACTACCGCGAGGCGCGGAAGGTCCTGCGCCAGCGCGTCCGGATCGTCCGCGGGCTCGAGGCGAACGCCGACCGGCGTGCCGCGGGCGAGCAGCTCTTCGCGACGGGCGTTCCAGACGGCGAGCGGCACGATGACCGGGCCCGCCGGAAGCGCCACGGTGGCGGCGTCGTCGCCCTCGGCAAGGCCCAGCGCGGCGAAGGCGTCCTCGGCGACGTGCCCGTCGGCAATGAGGCGGCTAGGCATGGACGGCCTCCTCCTGGGCGCCGTAGACGGTCGCCTTGAACGGGCCGATGCCGATGCGGTGCACGGTGTCGACGAATCGCTCGCCGTCGCGGCGGTGGGCGACGTACGTGTCGACGAGCTTCTCGATCACGCCGGGCACCTCGTGCGAGGCGAACGACGGGCCGATCACGTCGCCCAGCGCCGCATCCTTGCCCTGCCGGCCGCCGATGGAGACCTGGTACCACTCGGCTCCGTGCTTGTCGACGCCGAGGATGCCGATGTGGCCGACGTGATGGTGGCCGCAGGAGTTCATGCAGCCGGAGATGTTGAGGTCGAGCTCGCCGATGTCGTGCAGCCAGTCGAGGTCGTCGAAACGCTCCTGGATGGCCTGCGCGATGGGGATCGACTTGGCGTTCGCGAGGGAGCAGAAGTCCCCGCCCGGGCAGCAGATGATGTTCGTGAGCAGGCCCAGGTTCGGCGTGGCGAGACCGGCCTCGCGCGCGGCGAGCCAGAGGGCGTGCAGGTCGCTCTTCCTCACGTCGGCCAGCACGAGGTTCTGCTCGTGGGTGACGCGCAGCTCCCCGAAGCTGTAGGCATCGGCGAGGCCCGCGACCGCGTCCATCTGCTCCGCGGTGGCGTCGCCCGGCGGCAGGCCGTGGGGCTTGAGCGAGAGCGTGACGGCGGCGTAGCCGGGACGCTTGTGCGCGTGCACGCTGCGGCCGGCCCACAGGGAGAACGCGCGGCTGCCGGCGAGCGCCTTCTCGTAGGCGTGGTCCTCGTCCGAGAGGCTCTCGTAGGGCGGGTCGGCGAAGTGCGCCGAAACGCGCGCGAGCTCGTGCGCCGGGATGGTGGCGTCGGAGCCGCGCAGGTGCAGCCACTCGGCCTCGACCTGGCGCGCGAATTCCTCCGGGCCCAGGGCCTTCACGAGGATCTTGATGCGGGCCTTGTAGAGGTTGTCGCGGCGCCCGTGCAGGTTGTACACGCGCAGGACCGCCTCGGTGTACGTGAGCATCTCCTGCCAGGGGAGGAATTCGCGGATCACCGGGCCGACGATGGGGGTGCGGCCCATGCCGCCGCCCACGATCACCTTCAGGCCCAGCTCGCCCCGCGCATTGCGCACGGCCCAGAAGCCGATGTCGTGCAGCAGCGTGGCGGCGCGGTCGACGTCGGCGCCGTTGAAGGCGATCTTGAACTTGCGCGGCAGGTAGGCGAACTCCGGATGCAGCGTCGACCACTGCCGCATGATCTCGGCGAGGGCGCGCGGATCGACGTGCTCGTCCGGCGCGACGCCCGCGAAATGGTCCGTCGTCACGTTGCGCACGCAGTTGCCGCTCGTCTGGATGGCGTGCATCTCCACCTCGGCGAGTTCGGCCAGGATCTGCGGCACGTCCTCGAGCTTCGGGTGGTTGAACTGGATGTTTTGGCGCGTCGTGAAGTGGCCGTAGCCGCGGTCGTAGCGCCGCGCGATCGACGCCAGGCGCCGCAGCTGCGTCGACGAGAGCATCCCGTAGGGGATCGCGACGCGCAGCATCGGGCCGTGCCGCTGGATGTACAGGCCGTTCTGCAGGCGCAGCGGGCGGAAGTCGTCGTCGGTCAGCTCGCCCGCGAGGAAGCGGCGGGTCTGGTCGCGGTACTGCGCGACGCGTTCGTCGACGACCTGGCGGTCGAGGGAGTCGTATCGGTACATGCCGGCATCCTATCGATCCGGCATATGCCTGAAAAATACCTGATAATGATATTCTTATAACCTATGGTTATTTAATAGGGGCAAGTCCATGAATCTGCAGCAATTGCGGTACGCCGCGGAGATCGCCCGGCGGGGCCTCAACGTGTCCGAGGCCGCCGCCGCCCTGCATACCTCCCAGCCCGGGGTCTCCCGGCAGGTGCGGGCGCTGGAGGAGGAACTCGGGGTGGGGCTCTTCCAGCGGCAGGGCAAGCGGTTCGTGGCCGTGACGGACGCCGGGCGGGAAATCCTGGCGGGCATCGACCGGGTCCTTTCCGAGATCGCGGGGCTCAAGGCCATCGGCGAGGAGTACGCGCACGAGGGGCGCGGCCACCTCACCGTCGCGGTGACGCACACGCAGGCCCGCTACGCGCTGCCCAAGGTGGTGACGGACTTCAAGAAGCGGTACCCCGACGTTCGCCTGAAGCTCCTGCAGGGCAGCCCGCACCAGCTGGCGAAGCTCGTGATCGCCGGCGAGGCGGACCTCGCCATCGCCACCGAGGCGCTCGCCGACTATCCCGAGCTCGTCTCGATTCCCGGCTACCAGTGGCACCACGTGATCGTGGTCCCGACCGGCCACCCGCTCGCGAAGGTCCGCCCGCTCACGCTCGATGCCGTCGCTAAATACCCGGTGGTGACCTACGACCCGTCCTTCACCGGCCGCAGCGCCATCGACCGGTCCTTCGAGCAGCGGGGCCTCGCGCCCGAGATCGCGCTCACGGCGCTCGATTCGGACGTCATCAAGTCCTACGTCGCGCTGGGCCTGGGCGTGGGCATCGTCTCGTCGATGGCGGTGGCGAGGGCGAAGGAGGAGGGCCTCGTCGCGCTCGATGCCGCGCACCTCTTCCCGACGCAGGTCACCCGGCTCGCGTTCAAGCGCGGCGCTTACCTGCGGGGGTTCACGGTGGAGTTCGTGCGGCTCTTCTCGCCGCACACGAGCGCGGAGAGCCTCGAGCGCATGGCCGTCGGGGGCGCCGCGGACTTCGACATTTAGGCCGGCCGGTCACCCCGCGAGGGGCACTTCGGGGAATCGACGGCAAGGCGCCTCAGCACTGCGCCCACTGGCTGCTGTAGGCCGCGAGCTCCCTCACCGTCGCGCGGTCGCGCACGGCGGCCTTCGCCCGCTCGCCCATCTCGAGCTGCAGGCGGAAGCCGTACTTCTCGAAGAACTTGTCGAACATCTCGCCGCCGAACGTGCCGGCGGCGTAGAGCTCGTCCGTCTTCGCGTCGTGCTCGAGCAGGATCGTGGCGAGCGGCTGCGGCGCGGGGCCGGCCACGACGCGCGCGCCGGCATACGGATCGTAGACGCTGCGGTCCGAGCAGCAGGTGATGACCTGGCCGTTGCCCGCGACGGGGCTCGCGGCATGGCGATAGCCGATGAAGCTCACCTGCTTCGTGGGGTAGGTGAGCTTGTGCGCGCAGATGGCCGAGTAGGCGACGATCGTCCGGTCCGGGCCCGCGCCGCCCTCCCACCGGTAGGCCTGGCCGCTTTCGGTGCGCAGGTCGATGCCGGCCGTCGCGGGGCGGGGCAGCCGGATCAGGAAGCAGGGCGTCGCCGCGAACGGGTAGTCGAAGACGTAGTTCACGCCGGGCTTCAGGGCCGCGGCGCGGACCGGGTCACCGCGCTCGTCGACGAGGCGGGCCCTGGCGTAGAGGCGGGTCTTGAGGGATTGCGCCCCGGCCTGCGTGGGCAGGGTGGAGGCGGCCGCGCAGGTGGCGGCGCAAAGCTTCACGAAGTCTCGTCGTTCCATGGCGGGCGTGTCGTCGTCGAGACGACACGATAGCAAATCCGCTAGGCCTGCTCGGGCGCCTTCACGCGGAACCACGCCGCGTAGAGGGCGGGCAGGAAGAGCAGGGTGAGGACGGTCGCGATGACGAGGCCTCCCATGATCGCGACCGCCATCGGGCCGTAGAAGGCGCTCCGCGTGAGAGGGATCATCGCGAGCACGGCCGCGGCGGCCGTGAGCATGATCGGCCGGAAGCGCCGCACGGTGGCGTCCGCGATCGCGTCCCACGGCTCCGAGCCCTCGCGGATGTCGCGGTCGATCTGGTCCACGAGGATCACGGAATTGCGCATGATCATGCCGGCCAGCGCGATGGTGCCGAGCATGGCGACGAAGCCGAAGGGCACGCGGAAGGCGAGGAGCGCGGCCGTCACGCCGATGAGCCCCAGCGGTGCCGTGAGCAGGACCATCGCGAGCCGCGAGAAGCTCTGCAGCTGGAGCATGAGCGCGGTGACCATGACGAGCACCATCACGGGCGCCACCGCGGCGATCGAGGCCTGTCCCTTGCCGGCATCCTCGATGGCCCCGCCGGTGTCGATCCGGTAGCCGGCCGGAAGCCGCGCGCGGATCGCGGCGAGCCGCTCGTCCAGCTGCTGGCTCACCACCGGCGCCTGGATGCCGTCGCGCAGGTCCGCGCGCACGGTGATCATCGGCAGGCGGTCGCGGCGCCAGTAGATGCCCTGCTCGAAGCCGTAGGTGAGCCTCGCCACCTGGGCGAGCGGCACGGTGCGGCCGCGCCCGACGGGCACGGCGAGGTCCTTCAGCAGGCTCATGTAGCGGCGCTCGGCGGCGTCGCCGCGCACGACCACGTCCACCTGCTTGTCCTTCTCGCGCCACGTCGTCACGGCCTGCCCGGAGACGACGGTGCCCACGTACTGCGCGAGCTCCTGCGTGGAGATGCCGAGCACGCGCGCCCGGTCCTGGTCGATCTCCAGGCGGATCACGCGCGAGGGCTCCTCCCAGTCGAAGTTCACGTCGCGCGTCCATTCGTTCGCGCGCATGACGCCGGCCACCTCGCCGGCGAGGGCGCGGATCGTCGCCTTGTCCTCGCCGATCACGCGGAACTGCACCGGAAAGCCCACGGGCGGCCCGTTCTCCAGGCGCGTGACGCGCCCGCGCACCTCGGTGAAGTCCCGGTCGAACCGCTCGAGCAGGCGCGCGCGCACGCGCTCTCGCGCCTCGTTGTCCTTCGTGTTGACGATGAACTGGGCGAAGTTCGCGTTCACGAGCTGCTGGTCGAAGGGCAGGTAGAAGCGCGGGCTCCCGCTGCCCACGTAGCTCACGAAGCTCTCGAGGTCGTCCCGGAACGCGGGCTCCTCGAGGAGGATCCGCTCGAGCTTCATGACCTGCCTCTCGGTGGCGGCGAGCGAGGAGCCCTCCGCGAGCCGCAGGTCGACGATGAGCTCGGGCCGGCCCGCCGTCGGGAAGAACTGCTGCTGCACGAAGCGGAAGGCGAAGACGGAGACGGCGAAGGCGGCGACCGTGGCGCCGATCACCAGCCAGCGGTTCGCGACGCACCACGTGACGACCCGGCGGAAGCGCCGGTAGAAGGGCCGGCGGTAGACCGCGTCCTCGTTCGCGTGCGACCCCGCCTGGTGGTAGTCCGGCAGCAGCTTGTAGCCGAGGTAGGGCACGAAAAGCACCGACACGACCCACGAGACGGCGAGGGCGATGGTGGTCACGGCGAAGATGGCGAAGGTGTACTCCCCCGTCGAGGAGCGCGCCAGGCCGATGGGCAGGAAGCCGGCGGCGGTGACCACGGTGCCCGTCAGCATCGGCATGGCCGTCGAGGTGTAGGCGAAGCTCGCGGCCCGCACGCGCTCCCAGCCCTGCTCCATCTTCACCACCATCATCTCGACCGAGATGATGGCGTCATCGACGAGGAGCCCCAGCGCGATCACGAGCGCGCCCAGCGAGATCTTGTGCAGGTCGATGCCGCCCAGGTACATGAAGAGGAAGGTGACCGCGAGCGTGAGCGGGATCGACAGGGCGACGATCAGCCCGGTGCGAAGGCCCAGCGAGAGGAAGCTCACGAGCAGCACGATGCCCACGGCCTCGGAGAGCGTGCGCGTGAACTCCTTGATGGCCCGCTTCACCGTGGCCGGCTGGTCGTTCACGCGCCCGAGCTCGAGGCCCACGGGCAGCCCGGCCTGGACGCGCGCGATCTCCTCGTCCAGGTGGCGCCCGAGCGCGACGATGTCGCCGCGCGGGGCCATGGAGACGGCGATGCCCAGCGCCTCGCGGCCCTGGAAGCGGATGCGCGGCGCGGGCGGGTCGACGTAGCCGCGCGTCACGGTGGCGATGTCGCCCAGCCGGAAGAGCCGGCCGTTCGCGCGGATCGGCAGCGCCTTCACGCTCTCGATGGAGTCGAGGGCGCCGGTGGGACGCAGGTAGATGCGGTCGGTCGCGGTCTCGAAGCTGCCGGAGCCCGTCACGGCGTTCTGCTGCGAGAGCGCGGCGAAGACGACGGCGGGCTCGACGCCGAAGGTGGCGAGCTTCGCGTTGGCGAGCTCCACGTAGATGCGCTCGTCCTGCTCGCCCACCAGGTCGACCTTGGCCACGTCCTTCACGCGCAGCAGCTGGGCGCGGATCCGGTCGGCGTGCTCCTTGAGGGCGGCGTAGCCGAAGCCGTCGCCGGTGAGGGCGTAGATGTTGCCGAAGGTGTCGCCGAACTCGTCGTTGAAGAAGGGGCCCTGCACGCCCGCGGGCAGCGTGGCGCGGATGTCGCCGACCTTCTTGCGCACCTGGTACCAGGTGTCCTTGATCTCCTCGGGGCGCGAGTTGTCCTTCACGAAGACGAACACGACGGACTCGCCCGGCTTCGAGTAGCTGCGCAGGTAGTCCAGGCGCGGCGTCTCCTGGAGCTTCTTCTCGATGCGGTCGGTGAGCTGGCGCTCGACCTCGTCGGCGCTCGCCCCGGGCCAGATCGAGCGCACCACCATGAGCTTGAAGGTGAAGTCCGGGTCCTCGGCCTGCCCCAGGCGCAGGTAGGAGCCGACGCCGATCACCGCGAGCACGATCATGAAATAGAGCACCAGCGTCCGGTGCGAGAGCGCCCATTCCGAGAGGTTGAAGCGGTGGACCATGGCGGCGGGCGGGCGCTACTTCGTCGCCGGCGCGGCGGGAGCCGGCATCCCGGCGACGCGAACGGCCTGGTCGGGCCGCAGCTTGTGCACCCCGGCGGCGACCACCACCTCGCCGGCCGCAAGTCCGGCGAGAATCGTCGCGCCATCCTCGCGGTACTGCCCGACCTTCACGGGGCGCAGCGCGACGCGCGACGTCTTCGGGTCGACGACCCAGACGGCCGCCTCCGCCCCTTGCTTCGCGAGCGCGGTGAGGGGCACCACGATCACCGGGTCGTCCACCGGCGGGACGGGCACGACGCTCGCCGTCATGCCCACGCGCATGTCCCCGGGATGGTTCGGCGCCGCGACGCGCACGGCGAAGGTCCGCGTGACCGGATCCGCGCCGCCGGACACCTCGCGCACCTGCCCCGGGAAGACCGCGTCGGGTCGGGCCCACATCGTGAGGGCGACGGGCTGGCCGGCGTGGAACCGCGACACCTGGCCCTCGGGCACGCTGATCACGACTTCCATGGGGCCGTCCCGCGCGAGGCGCAGGACACCCTGGCCGGCCGCGACCACCTGTCCCGGCTCGGCCGAAACGGAAAGCACGAGCCCGTCGCTGTCGGCGACGAGCGTCGTGTAGGCCTGCTGGTTCACGCTGAGCGCGGCCTGGGCACGCGATTGCTCGGCCCGGGCGGCCGCGGCCTGGTGGGAAGCGACGCGCGAATCGAAGCCGGACTGGCTGATGAACTGGCGCGCGAGCAGGTCGCGGGCGCGGTCGAGCTCCGCCTTGGCGAGCGCGAGATCGGCCTCGGCGGAAGCGATCTGGGCGCGGGCCGCCTGGGCCGCGAGCTTCGCGTCCTCGGGGTCGAGCCGCGCGAGCGGCTGGCCGGCCTTCACCCGCGCGCCGGCATCGACGAGCCGCGCGGCGATCTTGCCGCCCACGCGGAAGGCGAGGTCGGTCTCGACGCGCGCGCGAACCTCGCCGGAGTAGACGTCGCGCGTGGCGGCGGCGCCCGGGGAGACCACGATCGTGACGACGGGACGCACCGGATCGGCCGGCTTCTCGGCCTCGCCGCAACCGGCCAGCGCCGCGACGGCGATCGCGGCCATGATGGCGTGCGCTCTCATCGGGCCCTCGCTTTCGGGGCGGCGCGCTTCGGGGCGGGCGCCATGGAGCCGGACCACAACGCGCGCAGCGCCTGCTCCACCTCGCGTTCGTAGTCGCGCTTGAACATCGCGAGCTCGGCGCGCTCCATGGCCGTGCCGAAGCGCTCGATGGGATGGATCAGCTGCCAGAGCCCGACGATGAGGCCGTAGCTGTGCTGCAGCAGCGCGACGCCGGCGCCGGGCGGCAGCGCGGGGAAGTGGCGCTCGAGCCCCGCGCCGGCGTCGGTGAGGGCCTGGCCCACGCGCACCTTGAAGGCGAGGGCGGTCTCCGTGGGGATGTCGCGGTCCATGAGGCCGAAGCAGCGGCTCGTGAGCGGCAGGTAGCCCGGCGCGCGGATGAGGTGGTCGCGCGTGACGCGCCAGACCTCGTCGAACCCGGCGGCGCGTCGGCTGGCGAGCACGCGCGTGAGGGCCGCGAAGAACTTCGCGACGTGACGCTCGTGCAGGCTGAGGAGCATCTCCTCCTTGCTGGGGAAGTAGAGGTAGACGGTTCCCTTGGCGAGGCCCGCGGCCCCGGCGACTTCGGCCACGCTCGCGACGCGGTCGGGGTGCTCGAGGAACAGCGCCTCGGCGGCGTCGAGGAGCGCATGGCGGCGCGCTTCCTTGTCCTCCTCCGCGATCGCCCGCTGCCTGATGGCCATAACTGACTCCGGGTCATTGATCGGGCGAGGCTAAATGACCCGGGGTCAGCTGTCAAGACGCCCGGCGCGCATCCGTCCGCGACCCCCGGCCGTAAGAGGGGAAAGGGGCGGCTCACCGGGGCCAAGGTGCCGAATTTTGCGCGTTGACCGACCCAGCGCCGAGGGCCAGAATGCGGTGTCT
>CAZPLW010000038.1:0-24425 GCA_964587315.1 uncultured Lysobacter sp. | reverse complement strand
GGACCCCGGGCACGCCGCCGGGCGTCGACGCGGGCGGCCTGGGCGGCATGTCGGTGCCCTCGGCGGCCAACCGCCTCTTCCTGGGCGGCGGCGGCGGCGCGGCGAGCACGAACAACTGCACGGGCACGCCGGGCAACGGCGCGGCCAGCTCGGGCGCGTCGGGCGGGGGCCTCGTCTTCGTTCGCGCGGGCACCACCTCGGGCGCGGGCACGATCAACGCGCGCGGCACCAACGGCAATTCGACGATCACCAACGACGCCTCGGGCGGCGGCGGCGCCGGCGGCAGCGTGCTCGTGTTCGTGAACAACGCGGGCGGCGCCATCGGCGCCACCATCAACGTGCAGGGCGGCAACGGGGGCAGCAACACGGGTGGCGGCGCGCCCCACGGCCCGGGCGGCGGCGGCAGCGGCGGCTTCGCGATCATTTCCGGCCCCGCCACGGTGAACGTCACGGGCGGGGCGTCCGGCACGACGGCCGCGAGCGCGACCTCGACCGCCGAATACGGTTCCACGTCGTCGGTCGGCGGCTTCCAGATAGCCAGCCTCGTCGCCAGCCAGATTCCCGGCGCGGGCTCCACCACCGCCTGCTTCCCGCAGGTGAGCGTCACCAAGTCCACCTCGACGCCTTTCATCGCGGCGGGCACGCCGGCCACGTGGACCATCACGGCGACGAACCTCGCGGGACGCGGCGCCGCCACCGGCGTCACGATCTCGGACGCGCTGCCGGCCTCCCCCAACATCACCTACGTGTCGACCACCTCGATCGCGCTCTCGGGCGGGGCGACGCGCACGGCCGTCGCCGATCCCACCGCGGGTACCACCACGCCGTCCTGGGGCACGTTCACGATCCCGGGCGGCGGCAGCGTCGCGATCACTTTCCAGGCGCTCGCCAACAACAGCGTCCCGAGCGGCACGGTGCAGAACCCGGCCACCACGACCTACCTCGACCCCACGCGAACCGCCACGCAGACGGTCACGCCGGGCGGCACCTACACCGCGGGCGGCACCGTCGGCGGGTCGAACTACGCCTCGGCCTCCTCGACGGCGGAGGACGTGAACGTCGTGAACCCGCCGCCCGCCATCACGAAGACGTTCGCGCCCGCCGCGATCAACGTCGGCGGCGCGAGCGTGCTCACCGTCTCCATCGCCAACGCGAGCGCCGTGCCGCTCACCAACGCGTCGCTCACCGACACCTACCCGGCCGGCCTCGTGAACACGGCCGCGCCCAATGGCGCGAGCACCTGCGGGGGCACCGTGAGCGCCGTTCCCTCGGGGACGGGCTTCACCCTCACGGGCGCGAGCCTCGGGGCGGGCGCCACCTGCACGGTCACGGTCAATGTCACGATCACCGCGGTCGGCGCCTACACGAACACGATCCCCATCGCGGCCTTCGGCAACACGCAGGGGATCACCAACACCGTGGCCGCCTCCGCCACGCTCTTCTCGAACGTGACCGTCGCGAAGAGCTTCACGCCGACCGCCGTCGCGCCCAACGCCGACGCCACGCTCACGCTCGCCATCGCGAACCCCAACGGCGTGCCCCTCAACCTCGCCAACCCGGGCCTCACCGATCCCTTCCCGGTGAACCTCGTCGCGACGGGCGGGGCCATCACCGTCGCCGGCGCGGGCTGCGCGGGCTTCGCGCCCGCGGCGATCGGCGCCGGCGCGACGAGCCTCGTCCTCACGGCCGGAACGCTCCCGGCCAACACGACTTGCACGGTGACGCTCGCTGTGCGAAGCGCCGTCGCCGGCACCTACAACAACACCTCGGGCGGCGTGACGACGACCCAGACCGGCATCACCGGACCGGCGTCGAACACCGCGGGCCTGGGCGTCGGCCTCATCAACATCCAGAAGACCTTCTCGCCGGGCACGATCCTCTCGGGCGGCACGACGAGCGTCGTCTACACGCTCACGAACCCGACGGGCGTGCCCCAGACGGGCGGCACCTTCCTCGACACGCTCATCAACATGAGCGTGGCCGCCCCCGGGACGGTCACCGGCACCTGCACGGGGGTCACGCCCGCCTCGTTCGCCGCCGGCGCCACCGCCCTCAACTTCACGGGGATCCAGATCCCGGCGGGCAGCTGCACGATCATCGTGCCGATCACGAGCTCGACGGTGGGCGCGCTGCCCAACGCCACCAACGGCGTCACCACGAGCGCGCTGCCGCAGGGCCCCGGGTCCAACACGGACATCCTCAACGTCCTGGCCAAGCCGACCATCGCCAAGTCGTTCGCACCGGCGACCGTGGCCCCGGGCGCGAGCTCGGTCCTCACCCTCGCGATCGCCAATGCCGGTCCCATCGCGCTCACCGGCACGAACTTCACCGACACCTATCCCGCCGGGCTCGTGAACGCGACGCCGCTCGCCGTGAACGGCACCTGCACGGGCGTCACGCACACCGCCACGGCCGGCGGCAACACCTTCAACGTGACGGGCGCGACGATCCCGGCCGGCTCGAGCTGCACGATCACCATCGCGGTGACGGCGGCGGCGGCGGGCAGCTACGCCAACACGACGAGCGGCGTCGCCACGACGCAGACGGGCAGCGCCGGGACGGCGTCCAACACGGCGACGCTCAACGTCGCCGCCGCGCCGACGATCGCGAAGGCCTTCGGCACGAGCCCCATCGCGCAGGGCGGCACCAGCGTCGCCACCTTCACGATCACGAACGCCAACACCATCGCGCTCACGAACGTGCGCTTCACGGACGCGCTCGCGAACATGAGCGTCGCCAACGCCACGATCGGCGGCACCTGCGCCGGCACGACGAACACGCCGGCCCTCGTCGCGGGCGCCACGGCGCTCGACCTCACCGTCCCCTCGATCGCGGCCGGGGCGAGCTGCACGGTCACGGTGACGCTCACCTCGACGGTCTCCGGCACCCAGCCCAACACCACGAGCGGCGTCACCTCGACGCAGACGCCGGTCGCGGGCGCGCCCTCGAACACGGCGAACCTCGTCGTGCTCTCGCCGCCCACGATCCAGAAGAACTTCGTGCCGGGCACGATCCAGTCCGGCGGCACGACGTCGATCGTCTTCACGATCGCCAATCCCAACGCGGCGGCCCTCGCCGGCGTGCAGTGGAGCGACGCGCTCGTGAACATGGCCCTGGGCGCCGCGCCGGCCGTCTCGGAGACGTGCAGCGGGACGGTGGCGAGCGCCGGGGTGTCCGCCGGGAGCGTCAACTTCAACCTCACGCTCAATACCCTCGCCGCGAACGAGTCGTGCACGGTCACGGTCTCCCCGGTCACCAGCTCGATCGTGAGCCCGGCGGGCGGGCACCCGAACACGACGAGCGCGATCTCCAGCACGCAGACCCCCTCGGGCGGGGCCACGGCCACGGGCTTCCTCAACGTGGTGGTCCCGCCGACGCTCGCGAAGGCGTTCTCGCCCAACAACGTCACCGCGGGGACGCCGAACTCGACGATCACCTTCACGCTCACCAACCCGAACGCGGTGGCGCTCACGGACATCCGCTTCACCGACAACTTCCCCGCGAACATGCGCACGCGGGCCGTGGCGCAGAACTTCATCGGCGCGGGGCGGGGCACCTGCACGGGCACGATCCCGAGCGCCCAGGGCGCGGTGAACCAGACCTCGCTCGCCTTCACCTCGACCAACCTCGCGCCGGGCGCCTCGTGCACGATCCTGGTCGACATCGAGGTGACGGCGAACGGCACGTACACCAACACGACCACCGGCCCGACCTCGGACCAGACGGCCACGGCCGGCGCGACGGCCACGGACATCCTCACGCGCGGCGTCGTGGGGGTCACCAAGTCCTTCGCGCCCGCCACCGTCGCGGTGAACGGCACCTCGACGCTCACCTTCACGCTCTCGAACAGCAGCGGCGCGAACCGCACGGGCCTCGCCTTCACGGACACCTTCCCGGGCGGGCTCGTCGCGGTCGGGGGCACGGTCACCCTCGCGACGGTCTCGGGCACGGCGTGCTCCACGCTCGCGCCGACCACGGTGGCGGCGAACGCGACCGGCTACAACCTCACCAACCTCACCATCCCCAACGGCTCGGTCTGCACGGTCTCGCTCGCGGTGCGGGGGACGACCGCGGGGGTGAAGAGCAACACCGTGACGGGCACGGCGCCCATGCAGTTCGCCGGGGCCACGGACACCGCGACCCTCACGGTGTACACCCAGCCGACGATCGCGAAGTCCTTCTCGCCCGCGACGATTCCGGCCGGCGGCACCTCGACGATCACCTTCACGCTCACGAACCCGAACGCCTTCGCGACGCTCACCGGGGCGGCCTTCACCGACACGCTCGCGAACATGTCCGTCTCGGGCGTGCAGGCGCCCGGCGGCACCTGCGCGGGGACCACGCCCGCGAGCCTCGCCGACGGCGCGACGGCGCTCGCCTTCGCCGGCATCACCATTCCCACGGGGGGCAGCTGCACCGTGACGGTGGTGGTGACCAGCTCGACGGTGGGCACCCAGCCCAACGCGGCCTCGGGCGTCACCACGACGCAGACGCCGGCGGCCGGCACCGGGTCCGGCACGGCGAACCTCACGGTCGCGGGCCTCACGCTCAGCAAGACCTTCGGGCCGTCCTCGCTCGCCGTGGGACTGCCCTCGACGCTCACCATCACGATCTCCAACCCGGCCGGCGTGGCCTGGTCAGGCGTCGCGTTCACGGACACGCTGCCCGCCGGCCTCACCATCGCGAGCCCGGCCAACGCGGCGACGACGTGCCCGGCCGGCACGGTGAGCGCCACGCCGGGCGACAACACGCTCTCGCTCTCCGGCGGAACGCTCCTCGCCGCCACCGCCTCGTGCACCATCCAGGCGAACGTCACGGCCGCCACCGCCGGCGCGCGCACCAACGCCACGGCCAACTTCTCCGGGCTCTCCACGGGCGTCTCCGCCGCCGCGGCCAGCGCGAGCGTCACCTACTTCTCCGGGCCGGCCCTCACCAAGGCGTTCAGCCCCGCGAGCATCGCGCCGGGCGCCACGTCGACGCTGACCTTCACGATCACCGCGAGCCCCGGCGGCCAGGCGGTGAGCGGGATCGGCTTCGTCGACACGCTGCCGGCCGGTCTCGTCGTGGCGGGCGCGCCCGCCCTGTCGAACGCCTGCGGCGGCGTCTTCACCGCGACGGCGGGGGCGGGAAGCGTCTCGCTCTCGGGCGCCTCGCTCGCCGCGGCGCCGGCCTCGTGCGCGATCTCCCTCGCCGTGACCTCGGCGGTGCTCGGCACGTACGCGAACAACGCGACCAACATCGGCTCGCTCGCCGGCGGCCTCACGGCGGCCACGGCGAACGCCTCGGTCTCGGTGGTCGGCACCTCGCTCGCCAAGTCCTTCACGCCGACCACCATCGGCCGCGGCGCCGCCTCGATCCTCTCGTTCACGATCACGAACGGCTCGGGCAACCCGGCGCAGTCGGGCTTGGGGTTCATCGAGAACCTGCCCGCCAACGTGTTCGTGGACGCGGTGCCCGGCATCACCAACACGTGCGGCGGCACGGTGACGGCCGTCGCCGGGGCCGGCTCGATCACGCTCGCGGGCGGCTCCATCGCGGGCGGCACGGGCAGCTGCACGTTCTCGGCGCGCGTCACCTCGACCTTCGCGGGCAGCTACCTCAACAACGCCTCGCGCATCCTGAACGCGCCGGCGTCCATGGACACGAGCGGCGTGAACGCGACGCTCACCGTCATCGAGAACCCGACGCTCGCGAAGGCGTTCGGCGCCGCGTCGATCTCCGCGGGCGCCTCGACGACGCTCACGGTCACGCTCTCGAACCCGAACGGCACGGCGATCACGGGGGCGGCCTTCACGGACACGTTCCCGGTGGCGCCGGGCGCGATGACGCTCGCCGATTCGACGAGTTCGAACACCTGCGGCGGCGCGCTCACCAATTCGGGCGGGGGCGCCCTCGCGGCGGGCGACGCGGGCATCCGCCTCGCCGGCGGCACGATCCCGGCGGGCGGCAGCTGCACGATCACGGTGAACGTGACGGCGAGCGTCGCCGGGGCCTACACCAACGCGATCGCGGCGGGCGCCGTGACCACCACGAACGGCGGCGCCAACGCGGCGCCGGCGAGCGCCTCCCTCACCGTGCTGGCGCGGCCCACGGTGGCCAAGAGCTTCGGCGCGGCGGCCATCCCGGTCGGCGGCAGCACCTCGCTCACCGTGACGGTGACGAACGCCAACGGCGCGGCGCTCACGGGACTGGCGTTCACCGACACGTTCCCGGTCGTGCCGGGAGCGATGACGCTCTTCGACACGACGACGGCCAACACCTGCGGCGGCACGCTCCAGGACGCGGGCGGCGGCGCCCTCAACGCGGGAGACGCCGGCATCCGGATCACGGGCGGCACGGTGCCGGCCAACGGGTCGTGCTCGGTGACGGTGAACGTGACGGCGGCCACGGCCGGCAACTACACCAACGCGATCGCCGCGGGCGGCGTGGCGACGACGAACGGCGGGGCCAGCACCGCGCTCGCCAGCGCGAACCTCGCCGTGCTCTCGCCGCCGACGGTGGCCAAGGCTTTCGCGCCCACGTCGATCTTCCCGGACGGCACGTCGGTCCTCACGGTGACGCTCACGAACCCGAACACGGTGGCGATCACGGGCGCGGCGTTCACCGACAACCATCCCGCCGGCATCGTGAACGAGACCACGGGGCCGGCAACGACGAACACCTGCGGGGGGACGCTCACCGCGACGGCGGGCGCCACCTCGTTCGCCCTCTCCGGCGGCACCATTCCGGCGAGCGGCAGTTGCTCGGCGTCGGTGGCGGTGACGAGCAACCAGGTCGGCGTCTACACGAACTCCACCGGCCCCGTCACGACCGCCAACGCGGGAACCGGGACGGCCGCAACCGCCCAGCTCACGGTCGTGGGCCGCATCGGCGGCCTCAAGTCGTTCGTGCCGGGCACCATCGCGTCGGGCGCGACGAGCACGCTCACCATCGCGCTCTCGAACCCGAACTCGACGACCACGGTGACCGGCATCGCGTTCACCGACAACTATCCCGCCGGTCTCGCCAACACGGCAACGCCCGGCATCACCAATACGTGCGGCGGCACGGCGACGGCGGCGGCGAACGGGACGAGCCTCGCGCTCTCCGGCGTGACGCTCGCGCCTTCGGCCAGCTGCACGGTGACGGTGCAGGTCACCGGCAATACGCCGGGCACCCTCGTGAACAACACCGGTACGATCGCGGCGGCCAATGCGCTCGCCAACACGGGCGGCCTGGAAGGCGTGCTCGTCGTGCTCGCGCGTCCCACGGTGGCCAAGAGCTTCGGCGCGGCCACGATCGCGCCCGGCGGCTCGACGACGCTCACGGTCACGGTAAGCAACGCCAACGCCGTGCCGCTCGCGGGCCTCGACTTCACCGACACCTTCCCGGTGGCGCCGGGCGCGATGACCCTCTTCGACAGCGGCGCGACCAACACCTGCGCGGGCACGCTCGCCGACGCCGGGGGCGGCGCGCTGGGCGCGGGCGACATCGGCATCCGCCTCACCGGGGGCACGGTGCCGGCCAACGGCAGCTGCGCGATCACCGTAAACGTGACGGCGACCACGCCGGGCGCCTACACGAACACCATCGCGGCGGGCGGGCTCACCTCGACCAACGGCGGCGCGAGCACGGCCGCGGCGAGCGCGAACCTCACGGTCCTCGCGCCGCCGGCCGCCGCCAAGGCCTTCGCGCCGTCGGTGACGGGCGTCGGGCAGAACGTCACGCTCACGGTCACGCTCACCAATGCGAACGCGATCCCGGTGACGGGCGCGGCCTTCACGGACACCTATCCGGCCGGCCTCGCCAACGCGGCCACGCCCGCCTTGTCCACGTCGTGCGGCGGAACGGCCAGCGGCCCCGCGGGCGGCGGCACGCTCTCGCTCACGGGCGGCACGATCCCCGCCAACGGGAGTTGCTCGGTGAGCGTGACGGTCGTCGCCTCGGCTTCCGGCAGCCTCGTGAACTCGACCGGTCCCGTCGCCACGGCGAACGCCGGCACGGGCACCGCCGCCTCGGCCACGCTCACGGTGCTCGCCGCGCCCACGGTGGCCAAGGCCTTCTCGCCGGCGTCGGTGGGGCAGGGCCAGGCCTCGACGCTCACCCTCACGCTCACCAACCCGAACGCGCAGGCCGTCACGGGCGCCGCCTTCACGGACACCTATCCGGCCGGCCTCGCGAACACCGCGGCGCCGACGGTCTCGAATTCCTGCGGCGGCACGGCCAGCGGCCCGGGCGGCGGCAACACGCTGTCGCTCACGGGCGGCACGATCGCGGCGGGCGGAAGCTGCGCGGTGAGCGTCACCGTGTCGGCCGCCGCCGCGGGCTCCTACGTGAACAACTCCGGCCCGGTGACGACCGCCAACGCGGGCACGGGCGCCTCGGCCGGCGCCACGCTCACCGTGCTCGGGCCGCTCGCGGCCACGAAGTCCTTCGCGCCGGCGCAGCTCGGGACCGGCGCCTCGTCGACGCTCACGCTCCAGTTCACGAACCCCAACGCGACGGCGGTCACCGGACTGGGATTCACGGACGCCTATCCGGCGAACCTCGTGAACGCGGCGACGCCGAACGCCACCTCGAGTTGCGGCGGTACCGTGACCGCCGCCGCGGGCGGCACGAGCCTCGTGCTCGCGGGCGCGACGGTTGCCGCGGGCGGCACGTGCTCGGTGACCGTGGCCGTGACGAGCGCCGTGGCCGGCACCTACGCGAACACCCTGGGCGCGGGCGTCATCCAGACGGCGAACGCGGGGAGCAACACGGCGCCGGTGACCGGGACGGTGAGCTTCCTCGGCGCCGCGACCGCGACCAAGTCCTTCTCGCCCGCGACGATCGGGGCAGGGGGCACCTCGACGCTCACGGTCACGATCACGAACCCGAACGCGACGCTCGTGCTCGCGGGCGTCGCCTTCACCGACACCTATCCGGCGGGCCTCGCGAACACCGGCACGCCGGCGCTCTCGAACGCCTGCGGCGGCACGGCGAGCGGCCCGGGCAATGGCGGCACGCTCTCGCTCACGGGCGGCACGATCGCGGCGGGCGGCAGCTGCGCGGTGAGCGTGAGCGTCACGGCCGCGGCCGCGGGCAGCTACGTGAACAGCACCGGGCCGGTGACGGCGACCAACGCGAACGCGGGCGCCTCGGCGAACGCGACGCTCACCGTCCTCGCGCCGCCCACGGCGACCAAGGCCTTCTCGCCCACGGTGGTCGGCCCGAACCAGCCCTCGACGCTCACGATCACGCTCACGAACGCCAACGCGGTCCCGGTCACTGCCGTCGCGTTCACCGACACCTATCCGGCGAACCTCGTGAACGCCGCGACGCCGGGCCTCGCCAACACCTGCGGTGGCACGGCCACGGGCGTCGCGGGAGCGGGCGCGCTCACCCTGTCGGGCGGCACGATTCCCGCCAACGGCACGTGCTCGGTGACGGTGAGCGTCGCGAGCGCCACGGCCGGCAGCTACCTCAACGATTCCGGACCCGTCGCCACCGGCAACGCGGGCACGGGCGCCGCGGCGAGCGCCACGCTCCAGGTGCTGCAGTTGCTCACGGTCACCAAGGCGTTCGTCGGCCCGTCCATCGGCGTGAACGACACGTCGGTACTCACGATCACGGTCGCCAACCCCAACGCTTCGGCGGTCACGGGCATCGCGTTCACGGACACCTATCCCCCGGGCCTCGTCAACGCCGCCTCGCCCACGGCGAGCACCACGTGCCCGACGGGCGGCGTCACCGCGGCGAACGGCGGCGCGAGCCTCGCCTTCTCCGGCGGGACGGTGCCGGCGAACTCGTCCTGCACCGTGACCGTCGGCGTCACGAGCGCATCGGCCGGCAGCTACGCCAACACCACGGGCCCCGTCGCCACGACGAACGCCGGCACGGCCGCCGCCGGCAACGCCACGCTCACCGTGCTGCAGCGCCCGGCGATCGCGAAGGCCTTCTCGCCCGCGCAGGTCCCGCTCGCCGGCACCTCCACGCTGACCCTCACGCTCACGAACCCGAACGGCGCCCAGGCGATGACGGGCGCGGCCTTCGTCGACACGTACCCGGCCGGCGTGGTGAACACGACGCCCGCATCGATCGCCACCACCTGCGGCGGCACGGCGGGCGGCGCGGACGGCGGCAATTCCGTCACGCTCTCGGGCGGGACGATCCCCGCGGGCGGCTCCTGCACGGTGACGGCCACGGTGACGAGCGCGCTCGCGAACGCCTACACCAACGTCGTGGCGGCAGGCGGGCTCACCACGGCGAACGCCGGCGCCAACACGGCCCAGGCCGCCGCGACGCTCGCGGTGCTCTCGCCGCTCGCGGCCGCCAAGTCGTTCTCGCCGGCCTCCATCGGCACGAACGACACGTCGGTGCTGACGGTGACCTTCACGAATCCCAACGGCTCCACCGCGATCACCGGCGTGGCGTTCACCGACACGTATCCGGCGAACCTCGTGAACGCGGCCGTGCCGGCCGGGACCAGCAGTTGCGGCGGCACCGTCACCGCCACCTCGGGCGGTTCCGGACTTGCGCTCGCCGGCGCCTCGGTGCCCGCGGGCGGCACGTGCACGGTCACGGTGACGGTGACGAGCGCGGTGACGGGCAACTACGTCAACTCGACCGGGCCCATCGCGACGGCCAACGCGGGCACCACCGCGGCCGTCACGGCCTCGCTCACCGTGTTGCAGCACGTCGCCGTGGCGAAGGCGTTCGCGCCCAACCCCGTGGGCGCCGGAGGCGTCTCGACCCTCACGATCACGCTCACGAACCCGAACGCGACGCCGGTGAACGGCGTGGCGTTCACGGACACGTATCCCGGCGGCCTCGTGAACGCGGCCGTTCCGGGCGGCGCCACGAATTGCGCCACGGGAACGGTGAGCGCGGCGGCCGGCGGCGGGACGGTCTCGCTCTCCGGGGGCACGGTGGCCGCAGGCTCCTCGTGCACGATCACTGTGGGGGTGACGAGCGCGACGCCCGCGAGCTACACGAACACGATCGCGGCGGGCGCCGTCGCGTCGACCAACGCGGGGGCGAACACGGCGCCCGCGAGCGCCACGCTGGGCGTCTTCAACGCGCCGTCCATCGCCAAGTCGTTCCTGCCGGCCACCATCGCCGCGGACGGCACGTCGACCGTCACCTTCCAGCTGAACAACACGAACCCGGTCCCGCTCACCGGCGCCGCGTTCACGGACACGCTCGCGAACATGCGCATCAACGCCGCAGGCGCGGCGGGTGGCACCTGCGCGGGCGCGGCGGGCAACGCCTTCGCGGCGGGCCAGACGGCGCTCGCCTTCACGGGGCTCACGGTGCCGGCGAACGGCTCGTGCACGGTGAGCGTGGTGGTGACGAGCGACACGCCCGGCGCGAACCCGAACACGACGAGCGGCATGACCTCGAACGAGGCGCCCGCGAGCGCGGCCTCGAACACGGCGGTGCTGGTGGTGAACGCGGCGACGCCGACGATCGCCAAGGCCTTCGCGCCGGCGACGATCGCCGCCGCCGGCGTCTCGACCGTCACGCTCACGATCGCGAACACGAACGGCACGGCCCTCACCAACGCGGGCTTCACCGACGCGCTCGCCAACATGCGCATCGCCGCCAACCAGAACGCGGGCGGCACGTGCGCGGGCGCCGCGTCGAACGCGCTCGCCGCGAACCTGACCAACGTCGCCATCGCCGGCCTCACGATCCCGGCCAACGGCTCGTGCACCCTGACCTTCACCGTGACGAGCAACACCGCCGGCTCGCACCCCAACGCGACCTCCGGCGTGTCCTCCAGCGAGGCGGGCACGGGCGCGGTCTCCAACACCGCCAACCTCGCGGTATCGGTGAACCCCGCGACGATCGCGAAGGCCTTCGCGCCGGCCTCCATCGCCTACGTGACGGGTGTCTCGACGATCACCTTCACGCTCGCCAACACGAACGCGATCGCGCTCACGGCCGGCGCCTTCACGGACACGCTCTCGGGCATGGCCGTCGCCGCCAACCAGGCGGCGGGCGGCACGTGCGCGGGCGCAGGCGGCAATGCCCTCACGGCGGGCCAGACGGCGCTCTCGTTCACGGGCCTCACTATCCCGGCGACCGGCTCGTGCACGGTGACGGTGACCGTCTCGAGCAATGCGGTCGGCGCGCACCCGAACACGTCCTCCGGCGTCACCACCGCCGAAGGTGGCACGGGTGCGGTCTCCAACACGGCGACGCTCACCGTCACGGCGCTCGCGCCCACGGTCGCGAAGTCCTTCACCCCGAACGTGATCGGCAACAGCCAGTTCTCGACGCTCCTCGTCACGCTGGGCAACCCGAACGACGCGCCGGTCACGATCGTCTCGATCACCGACAACTTCATCGCCAACCTCGCGCGCGCGACGACGCCCAATGCGGCGACGACCTGCACGGGCGGCACCGTGGGCAGCACGGCGACCAGCGTGACGCTCACGGGCGGGACCATCCCGGCCAACGGCACCTGCACCTTCCAGATCGACGTGCAGGGCGTCATCCCGGGCACCGCCCTCGTGAACACGATCCCGGTGGGCGCGCTCGCCACCAACATCGGCGCGAACACCGTGGCGGCCTCGGCGACGCTCACCATCCTGCCCGCCGCGGACATCCGCGTGACCAAGGCCGGGCCGGCCACCGTCGTCTCCGGCGGGGCCCTCACGTACACGATCGTCGTGTCGAACCTGGGCCCGGACGCGGCCAACGGCGCGACGATGAGCGACACGGTGCCCAATGCCGTGACAGGCGTCGGCGCCACCTGCGGCTCGCCCACCGGCGGGGCCGCGTGCGGATCGGTCAACGTGGCGGGCAACGCGGTCACCAGCACGATCACGACGCTGCCCTCGGGCGGCAGCGTCACTTTCACGATCACGGGCACCGCGCCGGCCACGGGCACCTTCACCAACTCGGTCGTCGCGCTGCCGCCGGCCGGCACCGCGGATCCGGACGACCCGGGCCGCGTCGGCGCGAACACCAACGGCGCCTCGGCGACGACCTCGGTGCTGACCGTCGACCTGCAGCTCGCCAAGAGCCACGCGGGCAACTTCACGGTCGGGAGCAACGGCACCTACACGCTGGTCGTGAACAACACGCTGGGCGTCGCGCCCACGAGCGGCACGATCACGGTCACCGACACGCTGCCGGCCGGCCTCGCGTTCGTGTCGGCGACGGGGACCGGCTGGACGTGTCTCAACGCCTCCGGCGTGGTGACCTGCACTTCCGGCAGCGTGATCGCGGCGGGCGCGACCTCGGCCAACCCGATCACCCTGGTGGTGGCCGCGGGGCCGACGGCGGTGCCCAACGTGACCAATGCCGCGACGGTCTCGGGCGGCAACGAGCCCGCCGTGAACAACGGCAACAA
The DNA here is from genome assembly GCA_964587315.1 of uncultured Lysobacter sp. Taxonomy (GTDB): domain Bacteria; phylum Pseudomonadota; class Gammaproteobacteria; order Burkholderiales; family Usitatibacteraceae; genus FEB-7. The sequence continues at coordinate 11,104 of CAZPLW010000038.1, read as the reverse complement.
CGGCGCCTCCGACTACACCGTCGTCGCCCCGGCCGGCGCGAACACCTTCCAGCCCGACGGCAACCAGTCCGCGCTGCCGGGCAGCTCGGTCTTCTACCCGCACACCTTCGTCGCGGGGCTCGCGGGCACCGTGAGCTTCTCGACGACATCCGGGCAGTCGCCCGCCGTGCCGGGCTGGACGCAGGTGACCTACCGCGACGCCAACTGCAACGGCGTGCTCGACGGCGCCGAGACGGGCGCGCCGCTCACCGCCGGCATCGCGGTGAACCCGGGCGACAGCGTCTGCATCGTGGTCGCGGACAACGTGCCGGCGGCGGCGCCCTACAACGCGGTGAACGTGATTTCCGTCACGGCCACCTTCACCGGCCCGCTCACCTACACGCGCACGGACACGACCACGGTCGGCGCCGCGGGCGGGGCGGGCCTCACGCTCGCCAAGGCCGTGCGCAACGTGACCCTGGGCGGCGCCGCGGGCACGGCCAACACCGCGCGGCCCAACGACGTGCTCGAGTACACGGTGACCTACACCAACGGCGGTTCCGGGCCGCTCAACACCATCGTGATCACCGATGCCACGCCGGCCTTCACCACCTTCCAGTCGGCCACCTGCACCGCGCCGCTGCCCGCGAGCCTCACCGGCTGCACGGCCACCACCCAGCCGGGCGTCGGCGGCACGGGCGCCATCGCCTGGACGCTCACCGGCGCGCTCGCGCCCGGGTCCACCGGCACCGTGGTGTTCGTCGTGAGGGTCAATCCCTGAAATCGGGCCGGCTCGTCGGCGCGGGGCTGGTCGCGTTCGCGGCCATCGCGTTCTCCGCCAAGGCGATCCTCGTGAAGCTCGCGTACCGCCACGGCGTGGATCCGCTCACGCTGCTCGCGCTGCGCATGGGCTTCAGCCTGCCGTTCTTCCTCGTCCTCGCCCTCTGGGCCAACCGCGACGGCGCGGCCGGGCGGCTGGCCCCCGCCGACTGGCGCGCGATCGTCTTCCTCGGGATGCTGGGCTACTACCTGGCGAGCCTCTTCGACTTCTACGGCCTGCAGCACATCACCGCGGCCCTCGAGCGCCTCGTCCTCTTCCTGCACCCCACCTTCGTCGTCCTCATCGCCGCGGCGCTGCACGGCCGGCGGATCGGGCCGCGGGACGTCGTCGCCCTCGGGCTCTCGTACGTCGGCATCGCGCTCGTGTTCGTCCACGACCTGGGCGCGGGACAGTCGAACGTCGCGCTCGGCGCGTTCTGGGTGCTCCTGTCGGCCCTGTGCTACGCCATCTATCTCATCGGCAACGGGCGCATGGTGCAGAAGATGGGCGCCACGCTCTTCGCCGCGCTGGCCTCGCTCGTCTCCTGCGTCGGCGTCCTCGTGCACTACGCCGTCACGAACGACATCACGCGCATCGTCTCCCTGCCGGCGCCCGTGTATTGGCTCTCGCTGGTCATGGCCGTCGTCTCCACCGTCCTGCCCGTGGTCCTCATGTCCGAGGGCATCCGGCGCGTGGGATCGAGCCACGCCTCCATGATCGCCACCGTCGGTCCCGTCGCGACGATTTTCATGGGCGCGATGTTCCTGGCCGAACCGATCACCGCGATTCAGTTGATCGGCGCCGCGCTCGTGGTGGCCGGGGTACTTGCGATCACGCTCGCCAAGACACCGCAGAAGGCGATCTGAGCGGTTTGGTGAAAGCCCTCGGAGCAGGGGCAGGGGGGCGGTAGGTCCGGATACCCGTTCAGATCCTGCGCGCTGCCACGCATGCAGCACGCAGGATCCGGAAAGCGATCCGGCCCTTTTCCCCCACCGGCCGGTCCTGATTCCCATCAACCCGTCAGCCCGGCGTAAGGCCTTCCGTGTTGCGCTGCGATATACTTTTCGACGGACCCGCCTCACGCGCGCAATCGCCCCTTCGCCGCACCCCAAGAACACGAATTCCGCCACCACCCCGATGCCCCCTCAAGGAGACCCCATGAAGAAGCCCATGCGCGTCGCCGTCACCGGCGCCGCCGGCCAGATCGGCTACAGCCTGCTGTTCCGGATCGCGAGCGGCGAGATGCTCGGCAAGGACCAGCCCGTCATCCTCCAGATGCTGGAGATCCCGGACGAGAAGGCCCAGAAGGCCCTGAAGGGCGTGATGATGGAGCTCGAGGACTGCGCATTCCCGCTGCTGGCGGGCATGGTGCCGGCGGCCGATCCCAAGGTCGCGTTCAAGGACGCGGACGTGGCGCTGCTCGTGGGCGCGCGTCCCCGCGGTCCCGGCATGGAGCGCAAGGACCTGCTCGAGGCCAACGGCGCCATCTTCACGGTGCAGGGCCGCGCGCTGGACGAGGTGGCCTCGCGCAACGTGAAGGTGCTGGTGGTGGGCAACCCGGCGAACACCAACGCGTACATCGCGATGAAGTCGGCCAAGGGCCTCAAGGCCTCCAACTTCACGGCCATGCTGCGCCTGGACCACAACCGCGCGCTTTCGCAGCTGGCGGCGAAGACCGGCAAGCCGGTGGATTCCTTCGAGAAGCTGATCGTGTGGGGAAACCACTCGCCCACGATGTACCCGGACTACCGCTTCGCCACGGCGGGCGGGCAGCCGGTGAAGGCGCTCGTGAACGACGAGGCCTGGAACAAGGACACTTTCATCCCGCTCGTGGGCAAGCGCGGCGCGGCGATCATCGAGGCGCGCGGCCTGTCGTCGGCGGCCTCGGCGGCCAACGCGGCCATCGACCACGTGCACGACTGGCTGCTCGGCTCGAACGGCAAGTGGGTGACGATGGGCGTGCCGTCGGATGGCTCCTACGGCATCCCGGAAGGGGTGATCTACGGCTTCCCGGTCACCACCGCCAACGGCGAGTACCAGATGGTGAAGGGCCTGGAGATCGACGCCTTCTCCCGCGAGCGCATGGACAAGACGCTCAAGGAGCTGGACGAGGAACGCGCCGCCGTCGCGCACCTGCTGGGCTAGCCTCGCGGGCGGCTTCGCCCATGAAAAAGGGCGGCCTCGGCCGCCCTTTCCACTTTCGTCCCGCCGGCGGCAAGAGCCACTCGCGGGGAGCGAAAATCCCGGATTACTTCTTCGGGGCTTCCTTCTTGGCTTCTTCGACCTTGGCGTCGGCCTTCTTGGCGTCGGCCTTGGCGGCGTCGACCTTGGCATCGGCCTTCTTGGCGTCGGCCTTGGCATCGGTGGCCTTGGCGTCGGCCTTCTTCACTTCCTTCTTGGCATCGGCGGACTTGGCGTCGGCCTTCTTCACTTCCTTCTTGGCATCGGCGGCCTTGGCGTCGGCCTTCTTCACTTCGGTCTTGGCGGCGTCGGCCTTGGCATCGGCCTTCTTGGCGTCGGTCTTGGCAGCGTCGACCTTGGCGTCGGCCTTCTTGGCATCGGTCTTGGCGGCGTCGACCTTCTTGGCCTCTTCCGTCTTGGCCGGGGCGGCCTTGTCCTGGGCGAACGCGGGAGCGGCAACGGCGAACGCGCCGGAGACGAGGGCAGCAAGCAGCTTCTTCATTTCAAATACTCCTGGGATTTTGTGTGGGGCGGCGCTAGAGGCGCCGGGCCGTATTATATACCAGAACGGTGTCAATCTCACCTTATGTTATAGGGGCTTTACGAGTCGGCGGCCACGACCGCCCCGGTCGCGGCCAGGGCGCCCAGGGCGGCCAGGACCCCCACGGCAGCCGGGGTCAGGGTCCGGGCGGCCGCGAGGTCGCGAAGGCCCTCGAGCAGCGCCGGTCCCACCGGCACGAGGAAGGTGGCGAGGGCGCAACCGGCGAGCGCCGCACCGGCCACCAGGGGGAATGTCCAGTCCCGGGGCAGGCGCGCGGGGGGCAGGGCGGCCGCGACCCGGGCGCTGAACCCGTCGTCCGGGATGGGCCGGCGAAGTTCGGCGAGGAGCCGGGATTCGAGGTCGTCGCGGGGGGGGTCGGTCGTCATGGCGTCTCCTTCGGCAGCAGGCGCGCGCGCAGCTTCGCCTTGGCGCGCAGGATGTGCGTCTTCACGGTGCCCAGCGGGATTCCCAGGGCCCGGGCGGCCTCCTCGTGGCTCAGGTCGGCGGCATAGCAGGCCGCGAGGGCGGCCCGCTCGCCATCCGAGAGGGTCGCCAGGGCTCGCGCCAGGTCGAGGCGCTCTTCGGCGCCGGGTCCGGACGGCGTGGCGTCGGGTTCCGGCGCCGGTTCGTCGTCGCCCAGCAGCACTTCCCGGGTCTTGCGGCGCTCGCTTTGCCACGCGTTGAAGGCGATGCGATAGAGCCAGGTGGAGAAGCGCGCCTCGAAGCGGAAGCTGGCGAGGCGCCGCCAGGCCAGCAGGAAGGCCTCCTGCGCGAGGTCGTCGGCGAGCGCGGCGTCCCCTCCCGTGAGGCGCCTCAGCACGCCGCGGACCATCGACTGGTGGCGGCGCACCAGTTCCGCGAATGCCTCGCGGTCGCCCTGGCGGGAGGCAGCGAGAATGAGCTCGGCGTCGGTCGACGCCGCGCGCGGGGGCATGGGCCCTAGCGCGGGAAGGACGGATGGAGGGCGCTGCGCGCGATCTTCCACGCGACGAGCAGCGCCAACCCCATGAGCCCGGGGATGAGCCCGATCGACCAGGGAAGGCCCAGCTGCGCGAAGAAGGCGCCCAGGCCGATTCCCAGCGCGATGAGCACGAGGCCCCCACGCAATCCCGCTTGCCGGTTCGGCGGAGAGAGCAGTTCCGGGGGCACCGGCAGGCCCTGCTCGGCCAGGCGCAGGACGGTCTCCTGGTTCAGGCGGTTGCGCCGGTGCTTGAAGGCGAGGACGAGGGCCGCGAGCGCGAGCGGAAGGGCGAGGGAGGCCAGCATCCCGATCGCGACGACCAGGGTTTCTTGGGCGTTCATGGGGTTCTCCGCGGCACCGTGGGGGCCGCATCAGCGGTGGTGGGGTTGCAGGTCGCATGCCCATCCGACGCGGCGAGGGTGCCGGGCGGATTCATCCGGGTCAACCCGGCGGGATCCTCGCGCGTAGAATGGATTCCCCATCGCCGCCTGAGGAGATGCCCGTGAAAGCCCTTCTCGCCGTCTGTTCGGCCGCCCTCGTCGCCGCCGGCTGCGCCTCCGATCCGAACGTCCAGGTCGCGAAGAACGAGTGCAAGATCGCGCCCGTCACCACCGCGAGCGCCGCCGGCAGGGCACGGCCCGTGAGCGACATCGAGCGGCGTGCGGCCGAGATGGACCTCGCGCGCACCCAGTACCGGTTCGAGAACCTGGCCCGCAACGGCATGGATCCGAACCTGGTCGAGGACGCCCTGCGCGATTGCCGCTAGGAACGAGGAGGGGGACGCACACCTTCATCGACCCTGAAGGTGTGCGTCCCCTTCGTCAGCCCGCCATCTCCTCGGCGACGCTCTCGGTCACCGCCGGCTCCGGCGGACCGGGCAGCACGCGCAGCTTCGCCAGGGGTGAAGTCCACGCCATCAACGGCAGCATGAGCAGCGCGCCCAGCCCCGCGAGCAGGATCGTGGTGCGCACGCCCCAGTGCTCCGCGATCCAGCCCCCGGCGAGCCCGCCCAGCGGCGCCGTCGAGACGGTGAGGGCGATCATCGTGGCCGTCACGCGCCCCAGGAGGCGGTCCGGCGTCACGGACTGTCGCAGCGTGAGGTAGTTGATGAAGAACGTCATCGCCGTGAAATCGAGCAGGAAGAGCCCCCCGCCGAACACCGCGGAAGCCACCCAGTAATTTCCCGCCGAGGCGCCCATCACCAGCCAGGCCGCGCCGGTGCCGCCCAGGGCCGCGAGCATGGTGGGGCCGACGCCGAAGCGCGCGTTGAGGGGCGCCACCGCCGCCGCCGCCGCGAGCGAGCCCACGCCGGCCAGCATGAAGAGCGCGCCCACGTGCCCCGCGGAGAAGCCCAGCTCGCGCGCCGCGAAGAGCACCACCACGGCGACGTAGGCATGGCGGAAGAGCTGCCAGACGGCGAGCGACCAGGCGAGCGTGCGCAGCGTGCGGTTGTTCCACACCGCAACGAGGCCCTCGCGGATGTCGCGCGAGAGGCTCTCGCCCGAGTGCTTCGGCGCGTCCGTGGCCGCGGGCGGGATGCCCCGCAGCATGAGCGCGGACACGGCGAAGCACAGGGCATCCAGCAGGATCGCGAAGGGCGCGGTGAGCCACTGGATGAGCGCGCCCGCGAGGCCGGGCCCCATGAGCTGCGCGGCCGAGTCCGAGACGCCGATCTTCGAGTTCGCCTCGACGAGGTTCTCCCGGCCCACGCGCTCGGTCATGAACACCTGGTAGGCGGGCCAGCCGATGACCGAGCCCGTCCCCACGAGGAAGCCGACCACGTAGAGGATGGGCATCGACAGCACGTCCAGCCACGCGGCCACCGGGACGACCGCGAGCGCGAGGGCGCGACCCACGTCGGCGCCGATGATGACCGGCAGCTTCCTCGTGCGGTCGATGTAGACGCCCGCGAAGAGGCCGAAGAGCGTGAAAGGCAGGGCCTCCAGCGCCGTGAGCACGCCCACCTCGAACGGCGAGGCGTCCAGGAGCAGGGCGGCCGTGAGCGGCAGCGCGAGGAACGTCACCTGCCCGCCGAAGTGGGTGATGGTGAGCGAGCCCCAGAGCTTCAGGAAGTCGGGGTTTCGCCACAGGCCGGTGAGCCAGCGGTCGGGGTGCAGCTTGGAGAGCAGGGTGTTCATCTTTTCTTCGCCGGGCCTTTTGGGCCGGCGCCGCGTTCTTTTGCGTGCGCGACGGCGCGTCGCGCGGGGCGCGAGGCGGCATGTCCGAAGGGTATTCCGGTTCCATCCGCCTCGAATTGCCGGCGGACGGTGGTCTGCCGGGTCAGTCGATGCCGCCGGTGGACGGCGGGAGGACGAGTCGCGCCAGGACGGCGCCACGAGGCATCCCGCCGCGGGAGCGGCGAATGTCGAAGGTGGCGTGATTGCGGTCCATGGGGCGGGTCTCGTGGCGATGCGGGAAGCGGAAGTGGCGGATTATAGGCACGGGAACCGCGGTCCGGCAAACGCGGTTTGTTACAATTTCACATTCACGCCGCCATCCGACGGCGCGCCCCCTTCGTCCGGAGACCCCCCCCCACATGTTCGGCCGCCTCATGCCCCAGGAGGGCCGCTTCTACGAGCTCTTCGAGCGCCACGCCGAGCAGGTGGTGCACTGCGGGCGCGAGCTCGCGGCGCTCATGCACGACTTCGAGAACCGGAACGAGTACGCCAAGCGCATCGACGAGGCCGAGCACGGCGCCGACCGGGTCACCGCCGAGACGGTGCGCCTGCTGCGCACCACGTTCATCACGCCCATCGACCGCGACGACATCCACCGGCTCATCACCTCGCTCGACGACATCTGCGACATCATCCAGGACGTCGCCGAGGCGACCACGCTCTACGACGTGCGCCGCGCGACGCCCGAGTGCGTGCGGCTCGCCGACATCGCGCACAAGTGCTGCGAGCGCGTGAAGGACCTCGTGGGACTGCTGGGCCAGAAGGGGCACGCCGAGGCGGTGATCAAGACGTGCCAGGAGATCGACCAGCTCGAGGGCGATGCCGACCGCGAGTTGCGCGCGGCGATCTCGCGCCTGTTCCGCGAGGAGCAGGACGTGCGCGAGGTGGTGAAGCTCAAGGCGATCTACGAGATGCTCGAAACGGTCACGGACCGCTGCGAGGACGTGGCCAACCTGATCGAGGGCATCGTCCTCGAGCAGTCGTGACGCCCGCGCGCGCGCCGCGATGAGCGGGCTCGAGATCGGCATCGGCACCCTGGCCCTGCTCGTGGGCCTCGCGCTGGTGTTCGACTTCATGAACGGCTTCCACGACGCCGCCAACTCGATCGCGACCGTGGTGTCGACGGGCGTGCTCAAGCCCCAGCATGCGGTCGCCTTCGCGGCGGTATTCAACTTCGTCGCGATCCTGGTCTTCCACCTGAAGGTGGCCGCCACCGTGGGCAAGGGCATCGTCGATCCGGCGGTGGTCGACCAGTACGTGGTCTTCGGCGCGCTCATCGGCGCGATCGCGTGGAACGCGCTCACCTGGTGGTTCGGGCTTCCCTCGAGCTCTTCCCATGCCCTGATCGGGGGACTGATCGGCGCCACGGTCGCGAAGTCGGGCGCGGGCTCGCTCGTCGCCTCGGGCATCGGCAAGACGGTGCTCTTCATCTTCCTCTCGCCGTTCCTGGGGTTCGTGCTGGGCTCGATGATGATGGTGCTGGTGGCGTGGGCTTTCCGGCGCGCCGCCACGGCGCGCGTCGACCGCTGGTTCCGGCGCCTGCAGCTGGTGTCCGCGGGCCTCTACAGCCTCGGCCACGGCGGCAACGACGCGCAGAAGACCATCGGCATCATCTGGCTGCTGCTCATCGCCGCCGGCTCCATCGCGCCGGGCGAGGACGTGCCGATGTGGGTGATCGTGTCCTGCTACGTGGCCATCGCGTGCGGCACGCTCTTCGGCGGCTGGCGCATCGTGAAGACCATGGGCCAGCGCATCACCAAGCTCAAGCCCGTCGGCGGCTTCTGCGCCGAGACGGGCGGGGCCATCACGCTCTTCCTGGCGACGGCCCTGGGCGTGCCGGTCTCGACGACGCACACGATCACCGGCGCCATCGTCGGGGTGGGATCGGCGCGGCGCTTCTCGGCGGTGCGCTGGGGCATCGCCGGCACGATCGTGTGGGCGTGGGTCTTCACGATCCCGGCCGCCGCCTTCATCGCCGCCCTCGCCTGGTGGGTGGGGCTGCACGTCCTCTAGCGATCGCGCGGCGGCGGCTTCAGGTAGCGCGCGTCGTCGAAGGCGCTCATCCAGCGCGGCTCGTAGACCACGAAGATCGCGGTGAGCAGCCCCGAGAGGAACGCCTCGCCCCACGAGAGCAGCAGCCCGTAGGGCAGGAACTCGCCCGTGAGCCTCGGCCACGGCACGGTGCCCGCCACCCCGTGCGCCAGCGTGGCCGCCGCCACGGTGAGCGCGAACGCGAGCCCGGGTGCGAAGAAGCCCTGCAGGAAGATGAACGTGAAGGGATTGCGGGGCACGTACCGGTCCGCGAGCCACCTCAGGCCGCCCGCCACCCCGATCGGCACCCACGCCGCGAGCAGCCACGTGGCCCCGATGCCCGTCCAGTCGCCGCCGCGCCACAGGAACGCGGCCAGCACCGCGGGCACCGCCGCGACGAGCCCGAGCTGGCGGCCGAACATGAGCGCGACGAGGGGAGTCGCCAGCAGGTGCAGCGAGAGCCCCGGCAGGGGCTTGGCGGAGAGGATCCACGCGAGCGCGATCGCGAGCGAGGCGCCCAGCCAGCCATGCAGGCGGAACCCGTCGGCCAGCAGGGACCAGGGCGCGCGCCGGGCCGCGCGGCCGGCAAGAAAAAGGGCGATCGCCCATCCGGCGGCAAGCGGGGTCGCGAGGAAATCCACCCGCGCGCCCGCCGCCCGCCCGCTCAGGCCGCGACCAGCTCCCGCAGCACGTACGGCAGGATGCCCCCGTGCAGGTAGTAGTCCACCTCGATCGGCGTGTCGATGCGCAGCAGCACCGGCACTTCCTTCTTCGTGCCGTCCGCGCGGTGGATGACCATCGTCAGGTCCATCTGCGGGCGGATGCCGTGCTCGAGGCCGACGACGTCGATGGTCTCGGTGCCGGTGATGCCCAGCGACTCGGCCGTGTCCGTCCCCTTGAACTGGCAGGGCAGCACGCCCATGCCCACGAGGTTGGAGCGGTGGATGCGCTCGAAGCTGCGCACGACGACCGCCTTCACGCCCAGCAGCTGCGTTCCCTTGGCCGCCCAGTCGCGCGAGGAGCCCGTGCCGTATTCCTCGCCGCCGAAGACGACCGTGGGCACGCCGGCCGCGACGTACTTCATCGCGGCGTCGTAGATCGGCAGCTGCTCGCCGCCGGGCTGGTAGAGGGTGACGCCGCCCTCGACGCGGGAGCCGTCCGCCTTGACGGGCAGCATGAGGTTCTTCACGCGCACGTTGGCGAAGGTGCCGCGCATCATCACCTCGTGGTTGCCGCGGCGCGCGCCGTAGCTGTTGAAGTCCGCCTTCATCACGCTGTGCCCGACCAGGTACTTGCCGGCGGGCGAGGAGTCCTTGATCGCGCCGGCGGGCGAGATGTGGTCCGTGGTGACGGAATCGCCGAAGATGCCCAGCACCTTCGCGCCCTTCACGTCCTTGGCCGTGCCGGCGCTCATGCCGAAGCCCGCGAAGAAGGGCGGCTCGGCGATGTACGTGGACTTCGGCCAGTTGTACACCTGCCCGGTGGCCGCCGAGATCGCCTTCCACAGGGGATTGGTCTCGGCGAGGTTCGCGTACATGCGGCCGAAGACGGCCGGGTCGGTCGCGTACTTGAGCAGCGCGTGGATCTCGTCGGAGGTGGGCCACACGTCCTTCAGGAACACCGGACCGTCCTTGCCCTGGCCGAGCGGCTCGGTCTCGAGGTCCTTGAGCACCGTGCCGGCGATCGCGTAGGCGACCACGAGCGGCGGGGAGGCGAGGAAATTCGCGCGGATGTTGGCGTGGATTCGCGCCTCGAAATTGCGGTTGCCGGAGAGCACCGCGGCACAGACGAGGTCGTTGTCGACGACGGCCTTCTCCACGGCCTCGGCGAGGGGGCCCGCGTTGCCGATGCAGGTCGTGCAGCCGTAGGCCGCCACGCTGAAGCCGAGCTTCTCGAGGGAGCCCAGCAGGCCCGCGGCCTTCAGGTACTCGGTCACCACGCGCGAGCCCGGGGCGAGGGAGGTCTTGATGTGCGGCTTCACCGTGAGGCCCTTCGCGACGGCCTTCTGCGCGAGCAGGCCCGCGGCGATGAGCACGCTCGGGTTCGAGGTGTTGGTGCACGAGGTGATGGCGGCGATCAGCACGTCGCCCGAGCCGATGTCCGTGCCGTCGGTGGCCTTCACGCGCTTGGCGAGGTCCTCGGGCTTCTTGGTGAAGCCGTTCTCCGCGGCGGGCTTGGAGAAGAGCTCGGTGAACCTGGACTTCAGGTCGCCCAGGTTGATGCGGTCCTGCGGGCGCTTGGGGCCGGCGACGGAGGGGCGGATCGTGCCGAGGTCCAGCTCCAACACGGCGGAGTAGTCCAGGTCGCCCTTCTTGGGCATGCCGAACATGCCCTGCGCCTTGAAGTAGGCCTCCAGGGCCGAGACCTCGTCGGCCGTGCGGCCGGTGTTGCGGAAGAATTCGATCGTGCGCGCG
>CAZPLW010000037.1:0-24804 GCA_964587315.1 uncultured Lysobacter sp. | reverse complement strand
GCGACGCCCTCGACGTGCACGGCCTGGCCGGATGCCTCGACCGGCTGGACCCCGACACGGCCCGGCGTATGGGCGAGGCGGCGCGCGAGAGCGTGGCACCGCTCACGCCCGAGGCCATGGGCCGCGAGTACCTCGCCCTCTACGAGAGGCTTCTGGCGGGCAAACTGGGATAATGCCGGGATGACCGCTCCCGAGCCCGACGGCCGCGCCCTCTACGCGCGGCTCCTCAAGCACGTCTGGCCCTATCGCGCCGCGCTCGCGGCCGCGGTGGCGGCGATGATCGTGGGCGGCCTCGCGGACGCCGCGCTGGTGAAGCTCACCGGGCCGCTGGTGAACGAGCTCTTCGTGAACCGCAACCGCGAGCTCATGTTCCTCATCCCGCTGGGCGTGGTGGCCGTGTTCGTGGTGGGCGGCCTCGCGAGCTTCTTCTCCGGCTACCTCACGCAGTGGGTGAGCAACAAGGTCATCCTGGACCTGCGCCACCTCATGTTCTCGAACGTGCTGCGCCTGCCGCCCGCCTTCTTCGACGAGGTGACCACGGCGCGGCTGGTGGCGCGTTTCACCAACGACGTCACCAACATCGCCGCCGCCTCGACGAGCGTGCTCACCGTGCTCGTGCGCGACACGGTGACCATCGTGGCGCTGCTCACGATCCTGCTGTGGTCCAACTGGAAGCTCACGCTCATCACCTTCGCCGTGATCCCGCCGCTCGCCATCGCCGTGCGCTACTTCAGCCGGCGCCTGCGCGACACGAGCCGCCAGAGCCAGCGGGCCATCGGCGGCGTCGCGGAGGTGCTGGACGAGGCCATCACCAACCAGCGCGTGGTGCGCATCTTCGGCGGCCAGGACTACGAGCGCTCGCGCTTCGAGAAGGCCGCGCAGGCCATCCGCCGCTTCAACATGAAGCAGTCGGCCGCCGCCTCGGCCTCGGTTCCCATCACGCAGTTCTTCGTCGCCTGCGCCGTGGCGGCCATCATCTACTTCGCCGCGAACGAGGCCTTCGAAGGCAAGACGGACGTGGGCAAGTTCATCGAGTTCATCGCGGCCACCGGGATGCTGCTGCAGCCGCTCAAGCGCCTCACGGGCATCAACGAGCACCTGCAGCGCGGGCTCGCGGCGTGCGAGAGCGTCTTCGGCGTGATCGACGAGAAGCCCGAGGACGACCGCGGCACCGTGCGCCTCGATCGCGCGCGCGGCGCCGTGGCCTTCGATCACGTGTCGCTCACCTACAGGACCGGCAACCGGCCGGCGCTGGAGGACGTCTCGCTCGACATCCGCCCGGGCGAGACCGTCGCGCTCGTCGGCCCCTCGGGCAGCGGCAAGTCGAGCCTCATCCACCTGCTGCCGCGCTTCTATCACCCGGATGCGGGCCGCATCACGCTCGACGGCCACGACGTGCAGGACCTCGCGCTCGAGAGCCTGCGGCGCCAGATCGCGCTCGTCTCGCAGAACGTGGTGCTCTTCAACGACACCGTCGCCGCCAACATCGCCTACGGCCAGGGCGAGAAGGCCGACGAGGCCGCCATCCGCCGCGCCGCCGAGGCCGCGCATGCGATGGGCTTCATCGACGAGCTGCCGGCGGGCCTCGCCACCGAGATCGGCGAGAACGGCGCCAAGCTCTCCGGCGGGCAGCGCCAGCGCATCGCCATCGCGCGCGCCATCCTCAAGGACGCGCCCATCCTCCTGCTCGACGAGGCCACCTCCGCGCTCGACACCGAGAGCGAGCGCGCGGTGCAGGCCGCGCTCGAGGCCCTCATGCGGGGCCGCACCACCATCGTGATCGCGCACCGGCTCTCGACCGTCGAGAAGGCCGACCGCATCGTGGTCCTCTCGCAGGGCCGCATCCACGAGATCGGGACGCACGCGGAGCTCCTCGCGAAGGGCGGCATGTACGCGGGGCTGCACCGCCTCCAGTTCGCCGGGGCCTAGGGTGGAGCGGCTGCGCATCCTGCACACGGAATCCTCGCTCGGCTGGGGCGGCCAGGAGATCCGCGTCCTCACCGAGGCGCGCGCCCTCGCCCGCCGCGGGCACGACGTGACCATCGCCGCGCCGGCCGATTCGCGCATCTTCGAGGCGACGCGCCGTTACAGCGTGGAGGGCGTGGCGAGCCCCAGCGGGCGCAAGTCGGTCTCGGGCCTCATCGCGATGCGCGCGCTGCTGCGCGACCGCGAGTTCGACGTGATCAACACGCACAGCTCGACGGACAGCTGGCTCGCCGCGCTGGCCGCGGCCTCGCTGCGCCGCGCCCCGCCGATCGTGCGCACGCGCCACATCTCCGCGCCCGTGCCGCGCAATGTCTCCACGCGCTGGCTCTACCGCTCGGCGACGGACCGCATCGTCACCACGGGCGAGAAGTTGCGGCGGCAGGTGATCGACGAGACGGGCGCCGACCCGGCGCGCGTGGTCTCGATCCCGACGGGAATCGACCTCGAGCGCTTCCGCACCGGCGACCCCCGATCGGCCAAGTCGGCGGTCGGCCTTCCGCCGGACGCTTTCGTCATCGGCATCGTCGCGACGCTGCGCAGCTGGAAGGGCCATCGCTACCTGCTCCAGGCCTTCGCCCGGCGCGAGGGCAAGGAGAGCCGGCTCGTGGTGGTGGGCGACGGCCCGCAGCGCGAGGCGCTCGAGGCGCTGGCGCGCGAGCTGGGCATCGCGGCGCGCGTCACCTTCGCCGGCAACCGGGAAGACGTGGCGCCGTGGCTTCGCGCCTTCGACCTCTTCTGCCTGCCCTCCTACGCCAACGAGGGCGTGCCGCAGGCGCTCATGCAGGCGATGGCCACGGGGCTCCCGGTCGTGACGACGCCCGTGGGCAGCATCGCCGAGATCGTGGAGGACGGCGTGTCCGGCCTGCTCGTGAAGCCGGAGAGCGCCGACGCGCTGCGCGATGCGATCGACGCGCTCGCCGCCGACCCGGCGCGCCGCGCCGCGTTCGCCCGCAAGGCGCGCGAGACGGCGCTGCAGCGATTCGGCGAGGAACGCATGGCCGAGGCGATGCTGGAGGTCTTCGGCGCCGTGGCGCGGAGCGGCCGTGGGTGAGCGGTTCGCCACGCGCGCGAGCGTCGTCTCGCGTGCGCTGGGCCGGCGGATGGCCGCGCGCGGGCTTCCCGTGGCGCCCACGGACCCGCAGCGCATCCTCGTCGCCCACCACCTGCTCCTGGGCGACACGATCATGCTCACGCCGCTGCTCGCGAAACTGCGCGCCAACCACCCGCACGCGCGCATCGCGATGACGGTGCCCCGCGCCTTCGCGCCGCTCTACGCCGGCAAGCCCTATGGCGTCGACGCGCTGCCCTTCTCGCCGCGGGATGCCGCCTCCGCGCGCGCGCTCTTCGGCGAAGGTCCCTTCGACCTGGCCATCGTCCCCGGCGACAACCGCCAGGGCTGGCTCGCCGCGGCGATGGGCGCGCGCCACATCGTGGCCCACGCGGGTGACCGGCCCGCGTCGAAGAGCTGGCTCGTCGACGACCTGCGCCCCTATGGCGGCCCCGGCGCCTGGGGAGACCTCGTGGCCGATCTCGTCGGCGGACGCGAGAGCGGGCCGTTCGCGAAAGCCGACTGGCCCGCCCCGCCCGCTGCGCCCGCCGACCGGCCGCGCGCGCCCTACGCGGTGCTGCACGTCGGCGCGAGCACGCCGCTCAAGCAATGGCTGCCGGATCGCTGGTCCGCCCTCGCCGAGGCGCTCGTGCAGCGCGGCCTCGCGGTGGTCTGGAGCGCGGGACGCGGCGAGGAGGCGATCGTCGCGCGCTGCGATCCCGGACACCGCCACGCGAGCGTCGCGGGACGCCTGGACCTCGCGCAGCTCTGGCACCTGCTCGCCGGCGCCGCCGTGCTCGTCTCGCCCGACACCGGCATCGCGCACCTCGGCCGCACGACCTTCACGCCGACGGTGACGCTCTTCGGGCCGGGCTCCGCCGTCATCTGCGGGCCGGGGCGCTTCTGGCGGGACACGCCGGGGCGCGCCGTGACCGTGGACCCTTTCCCCTGCCGCGACCAGTCCGTCCTCTTCCGCCGGGACCTCGCGTGGGTGCGGCGCTGCGGCCGCTCGACGGCCGAATGCGCGGAACCGAAGTGCATGCACGCGATCGGCGTGGACGCCGTGACGGCGGCGGTGGACGACCTGCTTTCCGCGAGACCATGACCGAACCCTTTTCCGACCTGAGCGGCGAGCGGCTCGTGCAGTTCCACGACGCGCGCCTTGCCGACAAGCCCCGGCCCGTGAGCGGCCCCTCGCACCACGCCGAGGGCGTGTGGCACTTCATCGAGAAGAACCACCGCTTCAATGCGCGCCTGTGGGACGAGGAGGACCTCGCCCGGCGCCGCGACGCGCCCGACGCCGAGATCGCGGCGGCCAAGCGCAACATCGACCGGCTCAACCAGGGCCGCAACGATTCGGTGGAGCGCATCGACGAGGCGCTCGTCGCGCGCATCGGCATGCTCAAGAAGCCCGGCGCGCG
This sequence comes from uncultured Lysobacter sp., assembly GCA_964587315.1. Classification (GTDB taxonomy): domain Bacteria; phylum Pseudomonadota; class Gammaproteobacteria; order Burkholderiales; family Usitatibacteraceae; genus FEB-7. The sequence continues at coordinate 20,349 of CAZPLW010000037.1, read as the reverse complement.
CCTGCACTCCGAGCCGCCCGGGATGATGATCGACCGGCTGTCGATCCTGTCGCTCAAGATCCGCGCGATGGGCGCCCAGCTCGCGCGGGAGGACTCGGGCGACGGGCACCGGGTCGCCTGCGCCGCGAAGCTGCACCGGCTGAAGGAGCAGCGCGACGACCTGTGCCGCTGCCTCGACGAGCTGCTCGCCGACTGCGCGAGGGGCGTCGCGTGGTTCAAGGTGTACCGGCAGTTCAAGATGTACAACGACCCGTCCTACCGGGCCCCCGAGCGCTCCTAGCCCGCGAGGAGCTCGGCGAGCATCGCGTGCACGGCGCCGTCGGCCAGCTCGCTCACCGATCGGCCGGCCACCAGCCAGCGAGCCTTCGGCCCGAGAGGCGCCCAGCGCGACGGCGGCGGCGACACGTCCGCCTGCGCGAAGAGCCCCAGCACGCCGCCCGGGCTCGCCGCCGCGAAGTGCATGAGGCCGCTGTCGGGAAAGATCGAGACGCGCGCGTTCCAGACGAGCCCGAAGGCCGGCCAGAGCGGGCCGCGGAACGGATGCAGCCAGTCGGGCGCGTCGGCGAGCACGGTGCGGGCCACGTCGTCGTCGCCCGGGTACTGCGGATTGTCGCTGCCGCCGGGCGTCCACATGAACACCGTGTCCAGGCCGTGCTCGCGCTTGAGCCACGCGCCCCAGCGCAGCACCTGCTCCCGGTCCGGTTGCCTCGCGGCGCGGCGCGCGCCCAGGCCGATGATGGCGAAGCGGCCGGGCTCGAGCCCCCCCGCTTCGAGCGCGCGGGCGGCCGTGGCCAGGAGCGGCTGCGGCGGCGTGAAGAGCGGCAGGGGCGGTTCGGCCGGCACCGCGATGCCCAGGGGCGCGAGGAGGCCGAGCAGGCGGTCGCGCTCGTGGCCGTTCGCCGGAGGCTCCAGCGGGTCGCTCACCGCGGGCTCGCCGGGCTCGACGTAGGCGATGGTGCGCTTCGCCCCCACCCAGCGCGCGCGGCGCGTGGCGCGCGGCGACGATTCGCCCTGCGCGGCGATGGCGACGTCGAAGCGCTCGAAGCGAAGGCGTGCCCCGAGAATGGCCTGCTGCAGGGCGCCCACCACGGAGATGCGGCTGCCGATGCGCGAGCGCCGGTAGACCCAGACGCGGTCCACGTGGGGATTCCCTCCCAGCACCCAGGCGTTGTAGTCGCTCGCGAGGACTTCGACCTTCGCGCCCGGAAGCCTCTGCTTGAGCAAGGCGAACAAAGGCGTGGTGAGCAGCATGTCGCCCAGCTTGTCGCGCTTGAGGACGAGGATGCGCTGCCCCTCCCCGGCGCGATCAGGCGAGGCCATGGGACCGGGGATCCGTTGCCTCCGGGAGACAGCCCGGGCGGGGAACTGCCAGGCGCAGGCCGGTGTCGCACGAATATTCCGCATCCCGGTGCGAGGAGCGCGGGGTGCTGGCTGATAAAATCATCCGTTCGATTCGTCCAAGGCTTTTCATGATCCTGCGCTTCGTCCGGCGCGCGTTCCTGCCGGGCATCCTCCTCGCCGCAGCGCTCGCCGTGCCCGCCTGGGCGGATCCGCTTCCCGTCGTGAAGGGCGAAGTCTACCGTGGAACCCCGGAGGCCAAGGCGGGCCTCGCGCTCGCCACGAGCGAGGCGGAGCTGCCCGCGCGCGTCCTGCGGCTCGCCGCGCCCGCCGAGGGCGAGTTCGCGCCCGCGACGACGTCGGGGCCCGGGCCCAAGGCGCGCAACATCGGCTTCGGCCGCCGCCTGTCGGACCAGGTGCCCGAGGGCGAAGGCACCGAGTTCGAGTTCCGGCGCGTGGGAGAATCGCGCGTCGCCAAGATCCGCATCGTCTCGCCCGGCGCCGCGGCGCTTCGCGTCTCGCTCAAGGTGGGCGCCTCGGCCCGGCCCGTCACCCTGCGCTTCGCCGGCAGCGACGACGGGGCGCAGGTCCTGGGCCCGGTGCGCCTCGCGGGCCCCCTGGGCGCCACCGACGAGTACTGGACGCCCGTCACCTCCGGCGAGGCGCAGCTGGTCGAGATCGTCTCGCCCGCCGACATGGCGCCGCCCGTCGTCACCGTCGAGCAGGTCTCGCACCTGGTCTCGGGGCCGGGCACGCTCTTCGACAAGGCCGTGTCGGACATCGGCCGCGCGGGCTCGTGCAACCTCGACGTGGCGTGCGTCGCGAACCCCTCGCAGGCGCTGCTGCAGGCCGCGCGCGCCGTGGTGCACATGGTCTTCACCAAGCGTTCCGGCGGCACGTTCTACTGCACCGGCACGCTCCTCAACGACACGGACTCGAGCTCGCAGATCCCGTACCTCTACGGCGCCAACCACTGCTTCGAGACCTCGAGCGCGCCCTACAACACGCCCGCGCAGATGCAGCAGGTGGCGAACACGCTCAACACCTACTACTTCTTCGACGCGGTGGCGTGCCGCAGCACGCAGGTGCCGCCGTTCGTGCAGCGCTTCGGGGGCGCCACCTACCTGTACAACAACCTGTCGCAGGACGTGCTTTTCCTGCGCCTGAACGACGACCTGCCCTCGGGCACCTTCCTCACCGGCTGGAACCCGAACCCGATGGACGCGGGCAACACCGTCACGGTGCTGCACCACCCGGTCGGCGACCTGAAGAAGTTCAGCACCGGCACCTACGAGGGCAACACGACGCTCGGCTCGCCGCTGAACGCCTCGACGGGCTACCACCGCGTCACCTACAGCCAGGGAACGACGGAAGGCGGCTCGAGCGGCGCCGGCGTGCTCACCTTCGACGGCACGCAGTACCTGCTGCGCGGGGGGCTGTGGGGCGGGGACGCCTCGTGCAGCGCGCCCTCGGCGCCGGACTACTACTCGCGCTTCGACATCGCCTACACCACGCTGCGCACGTGGCTGCAGCCCTCCACCGGCCCCACGTTCAACGTGACGGACATGTGGTGGAACGCGGCCGAGAGCGGCTGGGGCCTCAACCTCACGCACCACGCGAGCGGGCAGGTGTTCGGCGTCTGGTACACCTACGCCTCGCCCAACCGCCCCTACTGGCTCATCCTCTCGGGCGGCCAGTGGGTGAACGGCAACGTCTTCACCGGCAAGCTCTACACCGTGAGCGGCCCGCACTACGCGCAGCCCACCTTCGACGCCACCAAGGTGATCACCCGCGAGGTGGGCGTGATGACGCTCACCTTCAGCGGCGACGGCAACACGGGCTCCTTCACCTGGAGCGTGGACGGCGTCAACGGCGTGAAGCTCATCACCCGCCAGCCGTTCTAGGCGCGCGCCGCCGCCCGGCATAATGGAGGGCATGGCGGCCCCCTCGCTCACCGTCGCGATCGTCACCTACGCGCCCGAGATGCACCGGCTGGCGCGCACGCTCGCCTTCCTGGCCGAGTCCGTGCACCACGCGCGCGAGCAAGGCACGCTCGGGAACACGCGACTCGTGATCGTCGACAACGGGCCCGAGGACATGGCCGACACCCTCGCCCTCCTCACGGCCGCCGCCCTCGAGCGCGCGCCGGGCGTGACGTTCGAAGTGGCGAGCGGCCAAGGCAACGTGGGATTCGCACGGGCCAACAACCTCGCCCTCGGGCGCGCGAGCGCGGACCTGCACCTGATCCTCAATCCCGACGTGGAGATGGCGACGGACGCGATCGACGCGGCCCTTCGCTACCTCGACGCCCATCCTGACGTAGGCGTCGTCACCCCCGCCGCGCGCCACCCCGACGGCACGCCGCAGCACCTCGTGAAGGGACGGCCGTCCTGGGGCGTGCTGCTGCTGCGCGGTTTCGCGCCCGAGTTCTTGCAGGACTGGTTCCGATCGACGCTGGACGCCTACGAGCTGCGCGACCGGGACTGGACGCGCGAGCAGTGCCCGGTGGAGATCGCGAGCGGCTGCTTCCTGCTGTGCCGGCGCGCGGCCCTAGATGCGGTGAAGGGGTTCGATCCCGGGTACTTCCTCTACTTCGAGGATTTCGACCTGACGCTCAGGCTGTCGAAGGTGACCCGTATCGCTTTCGTGCCGCTCGTGAAGATCGTGCACTACGGGGGGCACGCGGGGTCGAAGGGCCTTCGCCACGTGATGCTCTTCGCGAGGTCCGCCTCGCGCTTCTTCCGCTCGCACCCCGCCTGATCCCTCCGGGCGCTCCCGCGCCCTGCCTCGCGAAACCCGGCCCGCGCCGACCGAAATCCCCTTTCGCTCCCTCGCGATTCTCGCGGGCCGGCGCCTGCGCCGTTGCCTAGCATCGGGCCATACCGATCCCAAGCCGCACGACGAGAGCCGGAGCCGCCATGAAGGAACTGACACACGAGGAAGTGAACGCGATCGCAGGCGGCCTGCCGCCCGGCGCCGCGCTCGACGAGATCTTCTACCGCGCGCCCGCCGAGCCGCTGCGCGACCCCTTGGACTTCACCCATCTCGCCGTCGAGGAACCCTGCGCGGCCGACTGATGCGTGGCGATTCCGCCACACCCCGCGGGCCGGTCCGGTCGCTGCCGTGCCCGCGCACTTTTCCGCGACCCGAACAGGAGATCATGATGAAGGAACTCGAACTGAAGGACGCCCCCGACGTCGGCGGCGGAATCGTCACGGGGCCGCAGGGCGGCTGCGTCCCGGACCTGGGCTTCCCGCATTGGCCCCTCGCGCCGGATCCGTTCGGGAGTCCCAACCCGTCGGATCCCGACGAGCCGCCCGTCGACCCGAGCGGACTGTGAGGAGAGGGCCATGAACGAGAACGACATCGAAAAGGCGGGGCAAGCGCTGGACGAGGCGCAAGTGAACAGCATTGCCGGGGGAGAGTGCACGGTCGGCGAACTGCTGAAGTCCACGACGGACCTCAAGGAGTCTTACGACAACCTGGTGGACTTCACGTCGTACGTCATCGAACGCATCCTGGGCAAGTAACGACTACGCCAAGGGGCGCCTCGCGCGCCCCTTCTCTCTCTCACGACAACATGCACGCGACCGGATTCCAGATCCTCTTTCTCATATTCGCCGTTCAATTCGGATCTATGCTGGTCGGCTACCCGGGTGGTGCCGCGGTCGGCATGACACCCAAGCAAGTCGAACTCTTCACCCAGGCACTTCCTTTCATTTTCGCAGGCGCCTTCGTACTGGCAATTCCCCCGATTCGCTCAGAATGCGCCAGGTTCCTGTCTGTCCCAGTTCAAAGATCGCAATGGCCTGAAATCGCGATCGCTACGGCATTGAAGCTGGCCGTGCCCTTTGGAATTGTCGGCGTCATTGCCGCCACCGCAATTTTCTCTGGCGACGCCGGCACCTTGTCGCGAATCACGATCGAAACGGAGCCCGATTTACAGCTCGCTTCCGTGACGACTCCCACCGCGCTCTTCTTCACAGTGGTCTTCTCCTGGCTCGTCGGACCCATCCTCGAGGAGATATTTTTCCGCGGATTTCTGTATCGGGCTTGGGAACGCCAATGGGGGTGGCTTCCGGCAATGACTCTCACGTCGATCTCGTTCGGACTTTTTCACCCACATCACATTGCCTCATCGTTCTTTGCCTCCGTGATCTTCACCTGCCTCTTGCGACGAACCGGCTCGCTTCGTGCCTCGATCTACGCGCACAGCGTGCACAACATCCTCGCCTTCTGGCCATTATTCGGCCATCTCGTGTTTGCGGTCAGGCCCGGTGAGCCGATGGCTTGGTCCACCTGGACTGTCGACATCGCCTGCTTCATTGCCATAACGATCGGTGTGCCGCTTTACCTGTTTCTTGCCCGCCGTCCGCACGAAGCATCGCTCGCGAGATCCTGACGGCCGCTTCACCCATGGCATCTCCGATCTTCCGCCGTGAAGTCGTGCAGGAACGCGAACGCGCCTCGATGGGCAGGATCGTCCTCATCCGCCCCCTCTCCTTCACCTTCCTCACGGCCGTCGCGACGACCACCTGCCTCCTGGCGCTCGCCTTCCTCGCGATCGCCGAGTACGCGAAGAAGGCCTCCGTCCAGGGATCGCTGGTACCTGCCGCCGGCGCCATCCGCGTGATCGCCTCGCAGGCGGGGACTCTCCAGGGCCGGCGCCTCGCGGAAGGCGAGCGCGTCGAGGCGGGAGAGGAGCTGTTCCGCCTGGCCGACGCGAGGGCGACGACGAACGGCCTGCCGCTCGGCAACACGATCGATGCCCTCTCCGCGGTGCGCGCGCTCGACCTCGACCGGCAAAAGCGCGCCACGCTCGCCGGCGCCCGCGCGGAGATCGGCTCGCTCGAGCAGCGGCTCGTCCAGCTCGAGGCCGACCGCGAGGAGCAGCAGCACGACCTCGCCCGCCTCGACGAGCGCGGCCGGCTCGTGGCGGAGCGCGCGAGGCGATTCGCGGCACTGGAGGCGAGCGGCTTCGTCTCGACGGCCCAGCGGCAACAGGCGGACGAGGAGGCGCTCGAACAGGCTTCCCGGCAGGGCGCCGCGCGGCGGACGCGGCTCGCGATCGAGCGCGACGTCGCCTCGACCCGCGGGGCTCTCGCGGAGGCCCGCGCCCGCCTGCGCTCGCAGGTGGCCGTCATCGACGGCCAGGTAGCCGCGCTCGAGCAGTCGCGCCTCGAGCGCGCCGTGCAGGCGGACTACCGCGTCGAGGCGCCGGCCACGGGACATGTCGCCGCCATCCTCGCGGAGCCGGGCCAGCACGTCGCGATCGGCGCGCCCCTGCTCACGGTGCTTCCCGAGGGATCGCCGCTCGAAGCCCATCTCTTCGCTCCCTCGCGCGCCGTCGGCTTCGTCCGGGCCGGGCAGGAGGTGCGGCTGCGCTATCCGGCCTTTCCCTTCCAGAAGTTCGGCAGCCACCGCGGGCAGGTCGTGTCCGTCTCGCGCCAGGCCCTCGCCCCGGGCGAGCTCGGATTCGCGCCGCCCGATGGCTCGCGGGAGCCCCTCTACCGCATCAAGGTGGCCCTCGACGCGCAGGCCGTCACGGCCTACGGCCGGCCCGAGCCGCTGCAGGCCGGCATGCAGGTCGAGGCGGACGTGCTGCTCGATCGCCGGCGGCTCATCGAGTGGCTGTTCGACCCGCTCGTGAGCCTGGCCGGGAGGCAATGAGTGGACGCGCTGGCCGGGCTCGATTTCAGGGGTTCGAGACGCCTGCCCGTCTTCCTGCAGACGGAGGCGGCCGAGTGCGGGCTCGCGAGCCTCGCGATGGTCGCGAGCTTCCACGGGCACCGCGTCGATCTCGCGGGGCTGCGGCGGCGCTTCACGCTCTCCGTGAAGGGAGCGACGCTCGCGTACCTGATGCAGGCCGCGGGCAAGCTCCAGCTCGCGCCGCGCCCGCTGCGTCTCGACCTGGACGAGGTGCCCCGGCTCGCGATGCCCTGCATCCTGCACTGGGACCTCAACCACTTCGTCGTGCTGAAGAGCGCCAACGCGCGCGAGGCCGTGATCCACGATCCGGCCGGCGGATTGCGGCGCCTGCCGATGGCGGAGCTCTCGAAGCACTTCACCGGCATCGCGCTCGAACTCACGCCGGCGCCGGGCTTCAAGCCCATCGACGAGCGGCGCCGCGTGCGCCTGCCGGACCTGACGGGCCGCGTGACCGGGCTCGGCCGCTCCCTCGGGCAGGTGCTCGCCCTCGCGTTCGTGCTGCAGGCGATCGCGGTCGTCTCGCCCTTCTACATGCAGTGGGTCGTGGACGGCGCGGTGGTGTCGGAGGACCGCGACCTGCTCACCGTGCTGGGCCTCGGGTTCCTCATGCTCGCCGCGATCCAGGTGGGCGTCACCGCGATCCGCTCTTGGGTGGTGCTCTACCTGGGCACGACGCTCAACCTGCAGTGGCTCGCCAACGTCTTCTCGCACCTGCTGCGCCTGCCCGTCTCGTGGTTCGAGAAGCGGCACCTGGGCGACGTCGTCTCGCGCTTCGGGGCCGTGGGCACCATCCAGCGCACGCTCACGTCGAGCTTCGTCGAGGCGCTCATCGACGGGGTGATGGCGATCGCGACGCTCGCGATGATGGCGGCCTACAGCGTGAAGCTCACCGGGATCGCCGTGGCCGCCGTGATCGCCTACGCCCTCCTGCGCGCCGCTTACTACGCGCCTCTCAAGCGCGCGACGGAAGAGCACATCGTCCACGCCGCCCGCCAGCAGAGCCACTTCCTCGAGACCGTCCGCGGCGTGCAGTCGATCAAGCTCTTCGGCCGGCAGGAGGAGCGGCGGGCGCGCTGGCTCAATCTCGTGGTCGACGCGACCAACCGCGACGTCGCCGTGCAGAAGCTCACGCTCGGCTTCCGCTCGGCCAACGGACTCGTCTTCGGGGGCGAGCGCGTGGCCGTGGTGTGGGTGGGGGCTCTCGCGGTTCTGGATTCGGCCTTCTCCGTCGGGATGCTCTTCGCCTTCATGGCCTACAAGGAGCAGTTCTCCGCGCGCGTGGCCGGACTCATCGACAAGGCCATCGAGCTGAAGATGCTGCAGCTGCAGGCCGAGCGCCTGGCCGACATCGTGCTCACGCCGCCGGAGGAAGAGCCCGCGACGGCGGCGCCTCCCGTGGCCGAGGCATCCCTCGAGGTGAAGCACCTGTCCTTCCGCTACTCCGACACGGAACCCTTCGTGCTGCGCGACTGCTCGTTCCGCATCGAGCCGGGCGAGTCGGTCGCCATCGTCGGCGCCTCGGGCGGCGGCAAGACCACGCTCGTGAAGATCATGCTGGGGCTCCTCACGCCGACGGACGGGCAGGTGCTCGTGGGCGGCGTGGACCTTCAGAAGCTGGGCGTCGACGCCTATCGCCGCCTCGTGGGCACCGTGATGCAGGAGGACCCGCTCTTCGCCGGCTCCATCGCCGACAACGTGAGCTTCTTCGACCCGAATCCCAGCCAGGAGGCCATCGAGCGCTGCACGCGCCTCGCGGCCGTGCACGACGACATCGTCGCCATGCCCATGGGCTACCACACGCTCATCGGCGACATGGGCGCCGCGCTCTCGGGCGGGCAGCGCCAGCGCCTCCTGCTCGCGCGCGCCCTCTACAAGCAGCCGCGCATCCTGTTCCTGGACGAGGCCACCAGCGCCCTCGACGTGCAGCGCGAGCGGCAGGTGAACGAGGCGATCCGCGGCCTCTCCCTCACGCGCATCCTCATCGCCCACCGGCCGGAGACCATCGCGTCGGCGGGGCGCGTGATCGTGCTCGCGAACGGGCAGGTGGCGCAGGACCTGCGGCGGGCGGTGGACGCGACCCGGCCGGCGGCCGCCCAGGCCGGATGATTTATGTTGACATGTCAACATATCCAAGCGATGCTTCGGCATGGAACCCACCGTCCGCCGGGGCCGCCCGCCCACCTCGCCGCTCACCCGCCCCGAACAGCTGCGCGCTTCCAAGCGCGCCCAGCGGCTGCGCGAGCGCGAGGCCGGCCTCGTCGACGTGACGCTCAAGGTGCCCGCATCCCAGGCCGAGCGCCTGCGCACCGCCCTCTCGGCGCCCGGTTTCCGGGAGGCGTTCGCGGCCTTCCTCGCCGAACGCGTGCTGGCCCTCGACGACTGGCCCGTCCTGCGCGAGCTGGCGTGGAATCGCGCCGACCGGTGGATTCCGGCCGATGAGGCCCTCGCGCTCTACGAAAGGAACTGGCGCCACGTCGATCCGCGGCGTCTCGGGGCCGGCGAGGCCGCGCTCGTCGAGCGCCTGAAGGCCCGCCACGGAGGGGGCCTCCTCAATGCGTGATCGCGCGTTCACCCGCGAATCGCACCGGCAGGTCGCGGCCGTGCTGTCCCGCCTCGACCGAAAGTTCCTCGAGCGCGCGGGCTGCCACTTCGGCGGCGGCACGCGCATCGTGCTGGAGCTGGACGAGTACCGGGAATCCCGCGACGTCGACTTCCTGTGCGCGAGCCGCGAGGGCTACCGGCAGGTCCGCGAGGCGGTCTCGGAGAGCTCGCTGGGCGCGCTCGCCTCGAAGGGCCTCGCGCTCGCGCGGGAGGTGCGGGGCGACCAGTACGGCGTGCGCACCTGGATCGACTGCGGATCGCTCAAGCTCAAGTTCGAGATCCTGCGCGAGGCCCGGATCGATCTTGCGGGGATGAAAGTGTCCCGGGTTCCCGTCTCCTGCCTCGACCACGCGCATGCCTTCGCCGAGAAGTTCCTCGCGAACGCGGACCGGGGCCTCGATGCGTCGACCTTGTCGCGGGACGCCGTCGATCTCGCCTTCATGATCGCGGCGTGGCCCGGCGCCGAGGCGATCCGCGGGCTCGAACTGGCGCGCGACGCCTACGGCACGGAAGTGGACCGCAAGTTGTCTTCCGCCGTCGGCAAGCTGAGAGAGGATCGCGGCTGGCGCTCGCGTTGCATCGAAGGGCTGGGCATCGAAGATACGAAGACGCTGGCCGCGGGCCTGGCTGCCTTGTCGAAGGACGCCTGGAAGCGCAGGAGGCGCTCCGCATGACCTCCTCCTGGATGCTCGTCTCCGGCTTCCTCTTCGCCGCCTCGGGCGTCTTCATCAAGCTGGGCGCCGAGTGGTTCGACGCCGCGGAGATGGCGTTCTACCGCTCGCTCTTCACCTTCCTCTCCGTGACGGCCGTGATCGCGGTGCGCGGCGGCAACCTGTGGCCGGGCCCGGCCCTGGGCACGCACGTCGTGCGCGGCACCATGGGCGCCATCTCGCTGGTGGGCTACTTCTACGCCATGACCAAGCTGCCCCTCGCCACGGCGCAGACGCTCAACTACACCTCGCCCCTTTTCCTCGCCATCGCCACCACGCTCGTGATGGGCGAGCGCTTCTCGAAGCTGCTCATCGCGGCCGTGCTGCTCGGCTTCGGGGGCATCGCCATCCTCCTCAGGCCCTCCTTCGCGGCGGGGCAGGAGGCGCCCGCGCTCATCGGGCTCTTCTCCGGCGCCTTCGCCTCGTGGGCCTACCTGGCGGTGCGCTCGCTGGGCCGCTCGGGCGAGCCGGACTGGCGCATCGTGCTCTGGTTCGGCATCGTGGCGACGCTCCTGTGCGCCGGCTTCCAGCTCGCCACCTCGACTTTCCATGCCGTGCGCTGGGAGAATGCGTGGGTCGTGGTGGGCGTGGGAGTCACGGGCACGCTGGCGCAGCTCGCGATGACGCGGGCCTACTCGGCGGGCAACACGCTCGTCTCGGGCGCGCTGTCGTACTCCACCATCCTCTACGCCACCCTCTTCACGGTGGTCATCTGGGACGAGAAGCTCTCGGTGTTCTCCTGGATCGGCATGGTGGTCATCGTGGCGAGCGGGCTGCTCGCCCTGTACTCGGAAAAGAAGGAAGACCAGAAGGAGGCCGGTTTTGAAAGCTGAACTGCTCGTCTCGCCGCAGGACCTCGCCGCCCACGTCGCGGACCCCGAGTGGGTCGTCTTCGACGTGCGCCACGACCTGGGCAACGTCGCCCGCGGCCGCCGCGACTATCACGCGGGCCACATCCCCGGCGCGTACTTCCTGCACCTGGATGAAGACCTCTCCGGCGAGAAGACGGGATCGAACGGCCGCCATCCGCTGCCGGACCTCGCCACCTTCGCCGCGAAGCTCTCGAAGTGCGGCGTCGCCCCCGGCCGCCAGGTCGTGGTGTACGACGACGCCGGCGGCTCCGTGGCGGGACGCCTGTGGTGGATGCTGCGCTGGCTGGGCCACGAGCGCGTCGCGCTCCTGGACGGCGGTTTCCCCGCGTGGACGCGCGAGGGCCTTCCCGTGCAAGCGGAAACGCCACCGCCGCGCGAAGGCCGCTTCGAGCCGCGGCCGCTGCTGGGCGGCATCGCGGACATCCACTACGTCGACGCCTTCCGCAACAGCCCCACGGTGCGGGTCGTCGACGCGCGCAACGCCGAGCGCTTCGCCGGCGAGAACGAGACCATCGATCCCGTGGCCGGCCACATCCCCGGGGCCGTCAACCGCTTCTGGAAGCTGAACCTCGACGACAGCGGCCGCTTCAAGCCGCCGCAGGAGCTGAAGCGGGAATTCCTCGCGCTGCTGGGCGACGCCACGCCCTCGCTCGCCGTCCACCAGTGCGGCTCCGGCGTCACCGCCTGCCACAACCTCTTCGCGATGGAACTCGCGGGCCTCAAGGGGTCGCGCCTCTTCCCGGGCTCGTGGAGCGAGTGGTGCGCCGACAAGTCCCGGCCGGTGGCCCTGGGGTCGTGAGGGCTTCCGCCTTCGTCCTCGCCATGGCCTTCGGCGCCTCCCTTCCCCTTTCGGCCGACGGGCAGTCGGTCCTCCCGCCGGCCACCATGAAAGTGGACGGCGTCGAACCCGTGGCGGTCGAGATCGCGAGGAAGATCGCGCCCTACACGGACTTCAAGGTCACCACCGTGCAGGGCTGGCGGGCGGCCGCGCGCGAGCTGCTCGTCCTGCAGCGCCACACCGACACGGACCAGGTGCAGCGCGTGATGGAGCCCGGCATCGCCGCGGCGCCGCTCACGCGATTCGACGACCTCGTCTCGAAGGCCGAGTGGCAGCCGGGCAGCGCCGCCGTGCTGCTCTATTCGCGCGGCACGGGCGGCGACGAGGTGGACCGTCTCTACCGCCTCGACCCGGCCTCGGGCGAATCCGTCGCGGTGAGCCCCGAGGGCGTGCGCGTGGCGGCGTGGGTGTGGAACGAGAAGGGCGACCGCGTGGCCTACACCACGGTGCCCGTGGGCCGCGGCGGCATCGCGGGCGAGGTGGCCACCACGCTGCATCTCGCGGACCCGATGGCGCCCGGCAAGGCGGTGGCGGTCGCCTCGCTCAAGGGCGGCGCGTGGGACACCTCGCGCTTCTCGGCGGACGGCAAGCGCCTGGCGATGGTCGAGCACCGCTCCTCGAACGACACCGCGGTCTGGGTCGTGGATCTCGCCACGGGCAAGGGCCGGCGCGTGACCCTCGAGAGGAAAGGCGATCCCGCCTTCTACGACCAGCCGCAGTTCTCGCCGGACGGAAAGGGCCTCTATGTCATCTCCGACCGGGGTTCCGAGTTCAAGCACGTCGCCTACCTCGACATCGCCACCGGGCGCGAGACGGCGCTCGCCGCCAACCTCAGGTTCGACGTGGAGGGCCTCGCGGTTTCCGCCCGGGCCGGGCGCATCGCGTTCGTCACCAACGAGGCGGGCGGCACGCACGTGATGCGCTTCCTCGACCTCGCCACGCGCAAGGAACTGCCCCGCCCCGCGCTGCTGCCGGGGGTCATCACCGCGCTCAAGTGGCGCGAGGACGGCGGGGAGATCGCGTTCACGCACGCCTCGGCCCGATCGCCGGGCGACGCCTTCTCGTACGACGTGACGGCCCACCGCGTCACGCGCTGGACCAACGGCAACAGCGCCGCGGTGAACACGAGCGAATTCCCCGAGCCGCGCCTCGTGCGCTGGAAGAGCTTCGACGGCCGCGAGATCACCGGGCACTACTACCATCCGCCCGGCCGCTTCGAGGGCGTGCGGCCCGCCATCGTGGTGGTGCACGGCGGCCCGGAGTCGCAGGCCTACGCGAGCTACATCGCGCGCTACAACTATTTCCTCAACGAGCTCGGCATCGCGATCGTCTTCCCGAACGTGCGCGGCTCCACGGGATTCGGCAAGACCTTCCGCCGCCTCGACGACCAGCGCAAGCGCGAGGACGCGGTGAAGGACCTGGGCGCCCTCCTCGACTGGATCGGCGCGCAGCCCGGCCTCGACGCGGGTCGCGTGATGGTGATGGGCGGCAGCTACGGGGGCTACATGACGCTCGCCGCCGCCGTCCGCTTCGCCGACCGCCTCGCCGGCACCGTGAGCACGGTGGGCATCTCGAACTTCGTCACCTTCCTCGAGAACACCGAGGCCTACCGCCGCGACCACCGCCGGCAGGAATACGGCGACGAGCGCGACCCGGCCATGCGCGCGTTCCTGCAGTCCATCTCGCCGCTCACGCACGTCGATCGCATGACGAAGCCCCAGCTCGTGATCCAGGGCAAGCGAGACCCCCGCGTGCCCTGGACGGAGTCGGAACAGATGGTGGCGGCGCTCAAGGGGCGCGGCCGAGAGGTCGGCTACCTCCTGGCCGAGGACGAGGGGCACGGGTTCAAGAAGAAGCCGAACGCGGACTTCGCTTTCCTCGCGACAGTCGATTTCGTCCGCAAGCACCTGCTCGCGAAGGAGCCCTGAGGTCGCCGACGCCGTCCTCCTCGTCCACGCGGCGTTCGTCCTCTTCGTCGTGGGCGGGCTCGTCGCGACGTGGGCCGGCCTCGCGGCCGGCGCGGGCTTCGCGCGCAACCTCGCCTTCCGCCTGGCCCACCTCGCGGCCATCGTCGTGGTGGCGGGCGAGAGCCTGCTGGGCATCGTGTGCCCGCTCACGGTGTGGGAGGACGCGCTTCGCGGACGGGGTCCGGGCGGGGAGAGCTTTGTGGGGCGCATCGTGCGCGTGGCGCTCTACTGGGACCTCCCGGAAGCCGTCTTCACGGCGGCCTACGTGGCCTTCGCGCTGCTGGTGGCGTGGACGTGGTGGCGCTGGCCGCCGCGCCGCTGAACGCCCCGCTTCAGGTCCGGCCGAGGACGAGGTTCACCGCGGCGACGAGCGCGCTCACCTTGAAGGGCTTGCTCACGTAGCCGTCGGCCCCGGCGACCAGCCCCGCCTTCACGTCGGCCGCCTCGGCCTTGCCGGTCATCAGGATCACCGGCAGGCGCGCGAACTTGGCGTGCGCGCGCAGGCGGGCGAGGATCTGCAGGCCGTCCGCGTCGGGCAGCATGATGTCGAGAAGCATCAGGTCCGGCAGCAGCGTCTTGTTCACTTCCGCGTTGATCTCCGCGCGGTTCTTCGCCGTGCGCACGTCGAAGCCGGCGTCGCCGAAGATCTCGGCGAGCAGGTTCGAGAGGTCCGGGTCGTCCTCGACCACGAGCAGCGAATAGCGCTCGCCGTCGCGAGGCGGGACCTTCGCGGTGGCGCGCCGCGCGATGGCGACGTAGTAGCCGTTGGCCTGCAGGTGCACCCCGCCGACGGCGGCTTCCTTGCTCGCGGTCTCGAGTTCCTGGGGGCTCGGCGCCGGAATGGGCTTGGCAAGCGTCTTGGTGAAGTCGAGATCTTCGTTGCTCATGGGGCGGCCTTCTTTTTCTCTCCGATGCGGCTTTCCTCGCCGCGCAGGAGCTTGCGGATGTTCCCCTCGTGGCGCCAGACGAGCACCCCGCTCATCACGAGGCTCGCGACGAGGATCGGGCCCGCGCCCAGGAAGGCGTAGACCGCGACCGGCGCGAGCGCCGAGGCGACGAGCGCGGCAAGGGAAGAATACCGCGTCACCACCACCACCGCGAGCCACGTGCCGAGCGTGGCGAGGCCCACCCGCCAGTCGATCGCGAAGAGCACCCCGGCGGCCGTGGCCACGCCCTTGCCGCCCTGGAAGCGCAGCCATACCGAGAACACGTGGCCCAGGAATGCCGCGAGCGCCACGAGCGCGACGACCTCGACGGCGAGGCCCAGCCTCATCGCGCCCCACACCGCGACCCAGCCCTTGGCCGCGTCGCCCACCAGCGTGAGGAGCGCGGCCATCTTGCTGCCCGATCGCAGGACGTTGGTGGTGCCCGGGTTGCCCGAGCCGTAGGAGCGCGGATCGGGCAGGCCCATGGCGCGGCTCACGACCACCGCGAAGGGAATCGAGCCCACGAGATACGCGACGATGCCGGCGAGGACCGCGGTCATGCCCATACTTTACAATACGCCACCCTTCGAACCCCTCCCGCGACGCCCCCAGCCCATGGACCACATATTCATCCGCGAATTCCGCGTCGAAGCCTGGGTGGGCATCTACGAGTGGGAGAAGCTGCGGCCGCAGACGATCGAGCTCGACCTGGAGATCGGCATGCCCGGCGCCGAGGCGGGGAAGAGCGACGACATCTCGCACACCGTGCACTACGGCCACGTGGTCGAGCGCGTGCGCGCGGAACTCGCGGAGAAACGCTTCGGCCTGCTCGAAGCCCTGGCCGAGCACGTCGCCGGCCTCGTTACCGGCGAGTTCAAGGCGCCCTGGGTGAAGCTCTCCGTCGCGAAGCTGGGGCACGTGCGCGGCGTGCGCAAGGTGGGCGTCGCCATCGAGCGGCACCGGAAGGCCTGAGGATCCCATGCTCAAGTGGGTCCTCGTGATCGTCGTGGCGGTCGTGGTGCTGTCCTTCTTCGCCCCGCAGCTCGGCAAGCTGGGACTGGGCCGGCTGCCGGGCGACGTCACGGTCCGGTTCCGCGGCCGCCTCGTCTACCTGCCCATCACCTCCACCGTCCTCATCTCGCTCTTCCTCACCCTGCTCGGCAAGCTGGTCTGAACACCGGTCATTCGGGCTCGGTGAAGACGCCGCGGTACGAAGCGTAGGTCGAGGCCATCAGGACCGGCATCCAGACGAGGATCCCCAGCCCCAGGGGGATGAGGGCGATGAAGAGCAGGATCATCATCACGATGCCGTAGACCAGGAACGAGAGGACGTTCCGGAAGCTCGCGGAAAGACTCGCGCGCATCGCGTCCACGGGCTTCACGTCGTGCATCACGACGAGCATCGGCGCGAACCAGTAGGCCGCCATGAGCGGCACGAAGAGCAGCGAGCACACGAGCAGGCCGAGGATGATCGGCAGCGACGCGGCGGCGAGGGTCTCGACCACCCGGTCCTCCCCGCCCACGAGGAGCGCGGAGACGATCGAGAAGCCCGCGAAGAACCCGAACACGACGAGGATCGCGAGCGCGGCCACGATGTAGAGGACGCCCACGACGAAGAGGTTGCCCGTGGCCCGCTGGAAGCCGCCGAAGAGGTGCTCGATCTCGAGCTCCCCGCCCGTCTCGAGCGAGCGGCAGCCCAGGGTGATGCCGCCCGCGAACACCGGGGCGACGAGGTAGGCGGCGAACGTGCCGACGACGGGCACGAGGCCCAGCGCCAGCTGGACGATCAGGTAGATCACGAAGAAGAGCACCCACATGAGGGGCGCGCCGCGGAAGAGCGTCCAGCCCTTCGAGATCCAGTCGACGCCGGCTCCCGCCGGGCAGGAACGGCCCGGCATCACGAGGCGCGGGGCGCCCGTGTCGTTGGCGGCATCGGTGGCGACGGGAAAACCGGGACCGCTCGGGCTCATGGCGCTTCCTCGCGAAAAGTCGGGTCGAGGCTACTCCTCGCGTCCGACCTCGACAAGGACGGGCGAGAGCGTGCGCACCACCTCGCCCGGGGGCATGCCCAGGAGGTAGCCGCGCCGGCCTCCGTTGATGTAGATGCGCGGCAGGGCCAGGATGGATTCCTCCATGTACACGGGCATGCGCTTGCGGGTGCCGAAAGGCGAGCAGCCGCCCACCAGGTAGCCCGAATGGCGCGTCGCGTCCTCGGGCTTGCACGGGAAGATGCGCTTGGCGCCCGCGACGCGCGCGAGCTCCTTGGTCGAGACCTTGCGGTCCCCGTGCATCAGGACGACCAGCGGCTCGCCCTTGTCGTTCTCCATGACGAGGGTCTTCACCACCTCGTGCTCGGGCACGCCCAGGGCGGAGGAGGACACGGACGTGCCGCCGTGCTCGACGTACTCGTAGACGTGCTCGGTGTAGGCGACCCCGTGCTTCGCGAGGAAGAGCGTGGCCGGCGTGCCGGTGTGCTTGGCCATGGCGCGGATTCTAGACGAGCGAGCGCGCCAGGAGAATGCCGCCGCAGGCGACGAGGAGGATGCCGATCGCCCGGCGCAGCTGCACGGCCGACAGGTTGGTGTGGATGCGCGAGCCGATGCGCACGCCCAGGATCGCGAACGGCGCCACGAACGCGATGCCGGCGAGCACGCCCGCCTTGAGCACGAGGCCCGCCAGCACGTAGAAGATCCCGCGCAAGGTCGCCGAGATCGAGATCATCGTCGAGATGGTCGCGCGGATCGCGTTCTTGTCGTCGAGCCGGCCGGTGAGGTAGGCCACGTAGATCGGCCCGGCGATGCCGAAGGTGGCCGCTAAGGACCCGGCCACCACGCCCGCCGGCGCGCACCACCAGGCGGAAATGCGGCCCTTCGGCACGGGGTTCAGCACGGTGCTCACGCCGGCGGCGAGCGAGAAGAGCCCGAGCCCGACGGTGAGCGGCTTCTGCGGCATGCTCACGAGCAGGGTCACCCCGAGGGCGAGCCCCACGACCAGGAAGGGCACCAGGCGCTTCAGCTCGGCCCGGCTCACGTGCTGGCGATTGGTGCCGCCCACGAACAGGGCCGAGGCGATGTCCGACAGCACGAGCACGGGCACCAGCGTCGCGAGCGGCACCCAGTTGGCGAGGATGGGCACCGCGATCATGGTCGAGCCGAAGCCCGAGAGCCCGAACACCGTGTACGCGAAGACGATCACGAGGGGCGCCACGATCCAGAACGCCAGCGGCATCGCCGCCCACTCGCTCATCCGCGAGGATGGTGCCGGGCGTGCAGCTGCTTCAGCCGTTCGCGGGCGACGTGGGTGTAGATCTGCGTGGTGGAGATGTCGGCGTGGCCGAGCAGCATCTGGACGACGCGCAGGTCCGCGCCGTGGTTGATGAGGTGCGTGGCGAAGGCGTGCCGCAGCGTGTGCGGCGAGATGGACGAGCGGATGTCGGCGCGCGCCGCGTGGCGCTTCACGAGCCCCCAGAAGGCCTGGCGCGTCATGGGCCCGCCGCGCGCGGTGACGAAGAGCGCGTCGGACTTCCTCGCCCCGAGGATCGACGGCCGCGCCTCGCGCTGGTAGCGCGCGATCCAGTCGACGGCCTCCTCGCCCAGCGGCGTGAGCCGCTCCTTGGCGCCCTTGCCCAGGACGCGCACCACGCCCATGTCGAGGCTCACCTGCTGCACCTTGAGGCCGACGAGTTCCGACACGCGCAGCCCGCTCGCGTAGAGCGTCTCGAGCATCGCCTTGTCGCGCAGCCCCGCGTCGGTGTTCGTGTCGGGCACACCGAGGAGCGATTCCACCTCGGCTTCCGTCAGCGACTTGGGCAGCGATCGCGGCAGCTTCGGCGATTCCACGTCGACGGTGGGATCGTCGCCGCGCAGCCCCTCGGCGTTGGCGAAACGATAGAAGCGCCGCAGGGCCGAGACGAGGCGGGCCGTGCTGCGGGCGCCGGACTTCTTCTCGGTGACCTGCCAGGCGAGGTGGCGGTGCAGGTGCGCGGGCGAGGCGTCGAGGAGGCCGGGCTCGCCACCCCGGGCGAGCCACGAGGCGAACTGGGTCACGTCGCGCCGGTAGCTCTCGAGCGTGTTCCTCGAGAGCCCGTCGGCCAGCCACAGGCCGTCGCAGAAGCGTTCGATGAGGGCGACGTCAGCGGCGGAGGGCGCCTTCATGCTCCAGGAGCCAGCGCTTGATGGACAGCTCGAAACCCTCGCCGCGAACGCCCATGAAGCCGCCCAGCGTCCCGTCGTTCGCGACGACGCGGTGGCAGGGCACGACGAGCGGGATGGGATTGGCGCCGCAGGCGCCGCCGACCGCGCGCGCCGAGGAGCCGATGGCCTTCGCGATGTCGCCGTAGGTGCGCGTCTCGCCCGCGGGGATGGCCTGCATCGCCTCCCACACCGCGATCTGGTGGCGCGTGCCGCCGAGCTTCAGGGGCAGGTCGAAGTCGAAGGCCGGGTCGTCGAGGTACGCCTGGAGCTGCACGCAGACCAGGTGCGCGATCGTGTTCTTCTTCGGCGCGAGGGCGGGCACGTCGGGCGAGAGGTAGCGGATGGCCGTGACGTGGCGGTCGTCGGCCGAGATGCCGAGCGTCGCGAAGGGCGTGCGCACGCAGGCTTCGAATGGCGCCATGGCTCAGGCCTCCCCCGCGAGCTTGCGGATCCTTCCCGCGAGATCCGGCGCGATCGCGATGCCTTCGCTCGCGATGCGCTCGCGGTTGGCGCGGCGGCGCTCGCCGGGAAGGCGAACCCCATCGTCCGAGAGCATCGCGCCCACCAGCGTCTCCACGCGCTCGCTGAACACGTCGTTCCCCGCGAGCGCGCCCGGGTCGATGGCGAGGAACGCCTGGCCGATGCGCGTGGGGCGGCCGGCCTCCGTGAAGAAGCTGTCGGACTCGAAGCCGAATGCCGAACCGGAGAGCGCGCACGCGAGCAGTTCCACGACGAGCGCGAGCATGGCGCCCTTGCTGCCGCCCGCCGGCACCATCATGCCCTCGAGCGCGGCCTTCGCGTCGGTGGTGGGCTTGCCGTCCTTGTCGAGGGCCCAGCCCAGCGGGATGGGCTTGCCGTCGCGCGCCGCCACCATGATCTTGCCGCGCGCGACCTCCGAGAGGCTCAGGTCGATGACGATGGGTTCGGCGTGCCGGCGCGGAAAGGCCGCGGCGATCGGGTTCGTGCCGAAGAGCGCGCGCTTGCCGCCCCACATGGGCATCGCGCCGGGCGAGTTGCCGAAGGCGAGCGCGACCAGGCCCGCGCGCGCGAGCGGCTCCACGTGATAGGCCGCGACCCCGAAGTGATTGCTGTTGGCGACGCTCGCGAAGGCGACCCCGAACTTCCTCGCGCGCTCCTGCGCCTCGTGCGTGGCGAAGGCGCAGGCCTCGAAGGCGAGCCCGCCGCCCGCGTCGAC
>CAZPLW010000036.1:0-25040 GCA_964587315.1 uncultured Lysobacter sp. | reverse complement strand
CGCCGCGCATCATGGGGCCCGCCGGCAGGAAGATGGCCGGCAGGTTCATGGAGAGCGCGCCCATCACGAGCGCAGGCGTCGTCTTGTCGCAGCCGCCCATGAGCACCGCGCCGTCGGCGGGGTAGCTCCGGAGCATCTCCTCCGTCTCCATCGCGAGGAGGTTTCGGTAGAGCATCGTGGTGGGCTTCTGGAACGGCTCGGACAGCGTGAGCGCCGGCATCTCCACCGGGAAGCCTCCCGCCTGCCAGATGCCGCGCTTCACCTCCTCCGCGCGCTGGCGGAAGTGGGTGTGGCACGGGTTGATGTCGCTCCAGGTGTTGACGATGGCGATGACGGGCTTGCCCGCGTAGTCGTCCCGGGTGAAGCCCATCTGGGCGGTGCGCGAGCGGTGCCCGAAGGAGCGCAGGTCGTCCACCCCGTACCAGCGGTGGCTGCGCAGCTCCTCCGGCTTCCTGCGGCGGCTAGTCACTCTGCTTGATCCCCCCGGCGTCGACGACGCCCTTCCAGCGGGCGAGCTCCTCGTTCAGGAACTTGCCGAACTCCGCCGGCGAGTTGCCCACGACCTCGAAGCCGATGTCGTTGAATTTCTTCGTGACGCCCGGGTCCTTGATGGCCGCGATGAGCGCGGGCACGAGGCGGTCCGTCACCTCCTTGGGCAGGCCCTTGGGCGCGACGAACGCCTGCCACGAGAAGACCTCGAGGCCCGGCACGCCGCCCTCGGCGAGCGTGGGCGTCGCGGGCACGCTCGCGTCGCGCTTGTCGCCCGTCACGGCGAGCAGCTTCATCTTGCCGCCCTTCACGTGGTTGGTGATGGAGCCCAGGTTCTGGAACGAGGCGTCGACCTGCCCGCCGATGAGGTCCGTGTGCGCGGCGCTGCCGCCCTTGTACGGGACGTGGATGCCGGAGGTGCCCGTCTTCTGCCAGAAGAGCGCGGCCGTGAGGTGGTCCGACGAGCCGGTGCCGGAGGAGGCGAAGGACACCTTCCCCGGGTTCTTCTTCACGTAGTCGATGAACTCCGCCAGGTTGTTCGCGGGGAAGTTCGGGCGCGTGACGAGCGCGTTGGGCGTGCGCACGGCGACCGAGAGCAGGTCGAAGTCGCGGTTCGGTTCGTAGGGCAGGTTCTTGTAGAGCACGGGGTTGATCGCGAAGACGCCGATCGAGCCCACGAAGAGCGTGTAGCCGTCGGGCTTCGCCTTGGCCACGTAGGCGGCGCCGATGCCGCCGTTGGCGCCCGGCTTGTTCTCGATGAGGAAGGTCTGGCCCAGCGTCTCGGTGAGCCGGGCCGCGACGGTGCGCGCGGTGATGTCCGACGAGCCGCCCGGCGTGAAGGGGACGACGATCGTGACGGGCCGCTCGGGATAGGGGCCGGCGAGGGCGGCCGTGGCGGCGAGCGCGGCGAACGCGAGGGCGAGGCGGGAAAGCGATGTCTTCAAGGGGGTCTCCTCCGGATGGGTGCGGCGCTCGGCCGGTGGCCGCCCTTCGGGACTGTCGGGGCGGTCGCGCCGGCTTACGCGCGAGATGATAGCGCTATCATTTCTTTGCCGTCAATCGACTTGTCAGGCGCTCGCGCGCGGGACCAGCGCGATGCCCAGGTCGACGATGCGCGGGCCCTCCGGCCGGCCGGCGATGCGGTCGACCAGGAAGCGCGCCGCCTGCCGCCCGATGGCCGTGCCGTCCACGCGGATCGTGGTGAGGGCGGGGTCCGTGTCCGCGGCGAAATCCAGGTCGCCGAAGCCGACGATCCGAAGGCGCGCCGGCACGTCGAACCCGCGGGCCTTCGCCTCGACGAGCGCGCCCAGGGCGAGCACGTCGGAGCTGCAGAAGACGGCGTCGATGTCCGGGTGGCGCTCCAGGAGCGCGGCCAGCCCGCGCCGCCCCTCGCCCAGCGTGGTCGGGGCGTGCACCAGCCGCACGGGCACCTTGCCTCGCCCCATCGCCTTGGCGGCCTCGGCGAAGCCCTGCCGGCGAAGGCCCGCGCGCTGGTCGTCGGCGGAGATCATCGCCGGCTCGCGCACGCCGCACTGGTGCAGGTAGCGCGCCGCCCCGGCGCCCGCCTGCTCGTGCGAGAAGCCCACCAGCATGTCGATGGGCGTGGGGGTGAGGTCCCAGGTCTCGACCACCGGGATCCCGGAGGCGACCAGCCGGCGCCGCCCTTCCGTCGAGTGCATCACGCCGGTGAGGACGATGCCGTCCGGGCGCCGGCCGATGATCGCGTCGAGGAGGGCGTCCTCGCGCGTGCCGTCGTAGCCGCTCTCGCCGATCATCACCTGGTAGCCCTCGGCCGCGAGCGCCGCGGAAAGCGCCTGCAGCGTGGCGAGGAACATGGGGCTCGCGAGGCTCGGGATGATCACCGCCACCAGGCGGCTGCGGTTCGAGGCGAGGCCGCCCGCCACGCGGTTGGGGACGTACCCCGTGCGCGCGACCGCTTCCTGGACCCGCGCGAGCGTGTCGGGTGAGACCCGGTGCGGGTCGTTCAGGGCGCGCGAGACCGTGATCGGCGAGACGCCGGCCAGGCGGGCGACGTCGCCCAGCGTGAGCCCGCCGGAGCCGCGGCGCGCGCGCTTGGTGCGGGATGCGGGGGCGGGAACGGGGCTCATTGCGATGCATGATACCGCTACCATGACGGATTGGGGATGGCGCCCGCGGCGGCTTCGCTACACTGGTCCGATCCGCCCCTCCGCCCGCCGCCCATGCGCATCCTCATCGCCGAAGACGATTCCATCCTCGCGGACGGCCTGCGCCACGCGCTGCGCGCCTCGGGCTACGCGGTCGACCACGTGGGCGACGGCGCCGCGGCCGACGCGGCGCTCGCGGCGCAATCGTTCGACCTGCTCATCCTGGACCTGGGCCTGCCGAAGATGCCCGGCCTCGAGGTGCTGCGGCGCCTGCGCTCGCGCCACGGGCGCGTCCCGGTGCTCATCCTCACGGCGCAGGACGGCATCGAGGACCGCGTGAAGGGCCTGGACCTGGGCGCGGACGACTACCTCACCAAGCCCTTCGAGCTCGCGGAGCTGGAGGCGCGCGTGCGCGCCCTCGTGCGCCGCGCCACGAACGCGGGCCAGCCGCTCGTCGAGTGCGGCGACCTCGTCTACGACCCGCAGGCGCGCTCGGCGAGCGCGGGAGGCGAGCGGCTCGACCTCACGGCGCGGGAGATGCGCCTGCTCGAGATCTTCGCCACGCGCGTGGGCCGCCTCGTGAACAAGACGCAGATCGTCGACCACCTGTGCGAGTGGGGCGAGGAGGTGAGCGAGAACGCCGTCGAGGTCTACGTCCACCGCCTGAGGAAGAAGCTCGAGCCGGCGCGCGTGCGCATCACGACCGTGCGGGGGCTCGGCTACTGTCTCGAGGCCGCGCCCGCCGACGCATGATCGGCAAGGACGCCCTGGACGCGGGCAACCGCTCGCTCTTCGTGCAGCTGCTCGACTGGGTGCTGGTGCCGCTCGTCATCATCTGGCCCCTCGCGATCCTCTTCACGTTCATCGCCGCGCGCGCCATCGCGGACTCGCCCTACGACCGCGAGCTCGCGGCCACGGTGCGCGCCCTGCAGCGCTACGTGCCCGAAGAGCCGGTGACGCCCTACCGCATCGAGCCGATCGTGCCGCCCCATCTGCGCGAGTTCGTGCAGACCGAGGACGACACCGACAAGATCCGCTTCCAGGTGGTCGTGGGCGAGGGCGAGCTGCTCTTCGGCGACGCCGAGATCCCCGCGCCCGAGCTCTCGCAGATGGTGGTCTCGGACGTGGTGCGCTTCCGCGACGACGAGATCGAGGGCGAGTCGGTGCGCATCGCCTACCTCGTCATGCAGCCGCCGCGGTGGGAGCGCCCGGTGGCGCTGCAGATCGCCGAGACGCTGGGCAAGAGGAACCGCCTCGCGGCCGAGGTGACGCGCATGGTCGCGGCCGTCCTCATGATCCTGCTGCTCATCCTCGTGGTGCTCGTGCTCTACGGGCTCAAGCGCGGCCTGATGCCCCTGGCGCACCTGCGCGACATGGTGCTCGCCCGCTCGCCCGCCGACCTCTCGCCGCTGCCCATCGGCGACGCGCCGGTGGAGGTGGAGCCGCTCGTGGCGACGGTGAACCAGCAGCTCGCCCGCGTCGCCGCGAGCGTCGAGTCGCAGCGCCGCTTCATCGCCGACGCCGCCCACCAGATGAAGACGCCGCTCGCCGGCCTCAAGATGCAGGCCGAGCTCGCGAAGCGCGCGGGCGACGAGACGGACCTGCGCGAGCGCCTGGGCCAGCTGGGCGCCGGCGCGGACCGCGCGCACCACCTCGTGCAGCGCCTGCTCTCGCTCGCGCGGGCGGACGAGAGCGCGATGGCGCGCAAGGGCTCCGCCTGCGTCGACCTGGACGAGGCCGCGCGCCGCGCCTGCGAGCTGCTCGCGCCCGTCGCCGTGGAGCGCGGCATCGACTTCGGCTTCGAGCCCGCGCAGGGACCCGTGCCCGTGGAAGGCGACTCGCTGCTGCTGCAGGAGCTGGTCGCGAACCTGGCCGAGAACGCGATCAAGTACACGCCGCGCGGCGGGCGCGTCACGGTGCGGGTGCGCGGCGGGGCCGATCCCGCGATCGAGGTGGAGGACACCGGGCCGGGCATCGCGCCGGCCGACCGCGAGCGCATCTTCGAGCGCTTCTACCGCGTGCCGGGCTCGGGCTCGCCGGGCGCGGGACTCGGCCTCGCGATCGTGAAGACGGTGGCCGACCGCCACGGCGCGACGCTCTCGGTCGGGCCGGGCGAGGGCGGCGCGGGCAGCCGCTTCCGCGCGTCAGGCTGGCGTCAGGGCGCGGGACGATAGTCGGTCGTGGCGGGTCCTTCCCGTCCGCCGACTCCTCTCGCAGAAGCGAAACTTCTGCCTTCGCCCCCGGCCCTACCGGGGGCTTTTCATTTGCGCGCGAGCCGCTTGAGCAGCAGGAACGTGGGCTCGGTCGCGAGCACCACGATCGCGAAGCGCATCACGTGCGCCGCCGTCACGAAGGCGACGCCCACCCGCAGCACCTTCGCCGTGATGGCCATCTCCGCGATGCCGCCCGGGGAGCACGCCAGCATGAGGGTCGCCGCGAGGCCGCCCGTGGCCCACGCGAGGCCCATCGAGAAGAGCGCGAGCGTGCCGATCATGAAGACGATGGTCGCCACCGTGGCCGCCACGAAGCGCGGCGCCTCGCGCAGGAAGCTCTGCTGGAAGCGCGAGCCGAGCGAGCAGGCGAGCAGCAGCTGCGCGGCGTTGCTCATCCACGTCGGCATCGACGTGAGCGAGTGGCCCGAGGCCGTGATGGCGATGGTGGTGATGAGCGGCCCCATCATGAAGGCGTTGGGCAGGCCCGTGCGCTTCCAGGCGAACGCCGCCGCGATGCCCACCGCGGCGAGCAGGACGAGCCCTCCCGCGTCGAAGGGCACCGCCACCGGCCGGTAGTCCACGGTGCCCGTCTGCCCCAGGAGCGTGATCCCGATGGGCACGGTGGACACGACGATGAGCAGGCGCAGCGAATGGGCGAGCGCCACGCGGTCGACGAGGGCGCCGTTGCGCTCCCCGAGGTTCACCATCTCCGCCGCGCCGCCGATGGCGGTCGAGAAGAACGCGGTGGCCGGGTCCACGCGCGCGGCCTTCGCGAGGATGAGGCTCGCGACGAGGCCCACCCCGAAGACTCCCAGCGCGGCGACGGCGAGCAGGGGCGCGTTCGCGATCACCTCGCGGGCGACGACCGGCGTGAAGTACAGGCCCAGCGTGACGGCGATCACGGTCTGCCCGGCCTCGCGGCCGAACGGGGGCGCCTCGAGGCTCGCGCCGCCGAACTGCACGAGGGCCATCGCCCCGAGCGGCCCGATCATCCACGGCAGGGGCGTGCGCAGCCACACGCACAAGGCGCCGCCGGCGAGGCAGGCGGCGAGCCCGCCCGCGATGGCGGCGACTTTCCGGAGTTCCATGGGGCGTCATGTTGCCTGTCGCCGGCCCGTTGCGAAACCGCGCGCGTCAACGACGCCTGACACCGGAAGGGTCCCCGATGCCGTTGACTTGCGTCAAAGCCCACCTAGGCCTTAGGTCTAATCTGGGCGTCGCGAAGGCCACAAGAACAAATGAACCCCTACGTCGTCTTCCTCCTCTACATGGCCGCGATTCTCGGATTCGTGGCCCTCACCTTGCTCCTGAACGGCCTGCTCGGCCCCAAGCCGGCCGACAGCGAGGTGAAGCTCGAGCCTTTCGAGTGCGGCGCGACGCCGGTCGACACCGACAACGTGAAGGCCGTGCCCATCAAGTACTACGCGGTGGCCATCGTCTTCATCCTGTTCGACCTGGAGACGATCTTCCTCTTCATCTGGGCGCTGGCGGCCAAGCCCGTGACCGGGTTCATGCTCTTCACGTTCGCCGTGTTCGCGATCCTGCTGGTCCTCATCCTTCTCTACGTCTACAAGGCCCGGTTGCTCGAGGGCGTGACGGAGGCGAGATGAGCTCCCGCGTGATCCCCATCGAACCGGCCGGCGGCAGCGGCAAGAGCGCGGCCTTCGAGTACCTCACGACGAGGAAGGACGAGCTCGTCGGCTGGGCGCGCAAGTTCTCCATCTTCCCCTACCCGTTCGTGACGGCCTGCTGCGCCATGGAATTCATGGCCGTGAGCTCCTCGCCCTACGACACGGACCGCTTCGGGGCGGCGCTGCCGCGTTTCTCGCCGCGCCAGGCGGACCTGCTCATGGTCGTGGGCACGGTCACGCACAAGCAGGCGCCGATCCTGCTCAAGGTGTACGAGCAGATGTGCGAGCCGAAGTGGGTGATGGCCTTCGGCGTGTGCGCCACGAGCGGGGGCTTCTACCAGAACTATGCGGCGGTGCCGGGGATCGACAGGATCATCCCGGTGGATGTGTACATCCCCGGCTGCCCGCCGCGCCCCGAGACGGTGATCGACGGGATCATGCAGCTGCAGGACAAGATCGCGCGCTCGCGGCACCTCATCGTGAACGACAGGTTCTGACCCTCATGGGCGCCGGGATCCTCGACCGCGTGAAGGCCCGCCTCGCCCTGCCCGAGGCGCCGGTGGTCCACGGCATCCTCGTGCTGGAGCTCGCCGTCGGCGAGGCCGGCGCGGCCGCGAAGGCGCTGCGCGACGAGTTCGGCTTCGACATCTTCCTCGACGTCACGGCCGTCGACTGGCCGGACCGCGACCCGCGCTTCGACGTCGTCTGGCACTTCTACTCGACCCGGCACAAGGTGCGCGTGCGCGTGAAGGCCGGCGTCGGCGCCGCGGACCCCGTCGCGCCCTCGCTCACGGCGCTCTACGGCTCCGCGGGCATCATGGAGCGCGAGTGCCACGACATGTACGGCATCCGCTTCGAGGGCAACCCCGACCTGCGCCCGATCCTGCTCTACGAGGGCTTCGTGGGGCACCCGCTGCGCAAGGACTACCCGAAGCAGAAGGAGCAGCCCCTCGTCCCCTACCGCGAGGAGGCCAAGCCGTGAACGCGCCCGGCCCCGTGATCCTGAACCCCGTCCGCCCGGCCTTCACGAAGGCCTCGCGGGACGACACGGTGATCGTGAGCATCGGCCCGTCGCACCCGGCGACCCACGGCACGATCCAGATCTTCGCGGAGCTCGACGGCGAGCGCATCCTGCGCGCGGACGTGCACTGCGGCTACCTGCACCGCGGGTTCGAGAAGGAGTGCGAGTCGCACACCTGGCACAACCTCATTCCCTACGTCGACCGCCTGAACTACTGCTCGCCGCTCATCAACGACTTCGCCTACTGCGACACCGTCGAGCGGATGATGGGCATCGAGCTCACGCGCCGCGCGACGGTGCTGCGCACGCTGCTCTCGGAATACTCGCGCCTGTGCGACCACATCACCTGCATCGCCGCCTCGCTCATGGAGCTGGGCGCGATGACCGCGTTCCTGTACCTGGTGATGATCCGCGACTACATGTACGAGCACATCGCGGACCTCACGGGCGCCCGGGTGACCCATTCCTACGGGCGCATCGGGGGCCTCGCCCGCGACCTGCCCGAGGGCTGGCTCGCGCGGCTCGAGGAGATCCTCGTGCAGTCCGACGACTTCCTGGGCCGCGTGCACGGCCTGGTGGACCGGAACCGCATCTTCATCGACCGCATGCGCGACGTGGGCGTGCTCTCGCCGTCCGACGCGCTCTCCTACGGCTACACCGGCCCGATCCTGCGCTCGACCGGCCTCGCGGTGGACCTGCGCAAGGACACGCCGTACCTCGCCTACGCCGAGCTCGACTTCGAGGTGCCCGTCGGCATCAAGGGCGACAACTACGACCGCTACTACGTGCGCATGCGCGAGATCGACGAGTCGGTGCACATGATCCGCCAGTGCGTGGACCTGCTCGAGCCCGGCCCGCTCAACGTGGACGACCGCCGCTGCGTCTTCCCGGAGAAGACCCTCGTCTACGGCGAGATCGAGAGCCTCATCAACCACTTCAAGATCGTGATGGAAGGCCCGCGCGTGCCCGCCGGCGAGACCTACGTGGGCCACGAGAGCGCCAACGGCGAGCTGGGCTTCTACGCCGTCTCCACGGGCGAGGGCACGCCGTGGAAGGTGCACTGCCGCGCGCCCAGCTTCGTCCACATGGGCGGCGCGCACCGCATGCTCGAGGGCGGCCAGCTCGCCGACCTCGTGCCCACCTTCGGCATGATCAACATGATCGGCGGGGAGTGCGACCGGTGAGGCACCTCATCCCCGACTTCGAG
Source organism: uncultured Lysobacter sp. (assembly GCA_964587315.1). Classification (GTDB taxonomy): domain Bacteria; phylum Pseudomonadota; class Gammaproteobacteria; order Burkholderiales; family Usitatibacteraceae; genus FEB-7. The sequence continues at coordinate 16,353 of CAZPLW010000036.1, read as the reverse complement.
AAGCTCAAGGAAAGGTTCCCGGCGGGCTTCGAGTCCTCCCTGGTGCTGCCGTGCCTGCACCGCATCCAGGCCGACCGCGGCTTCGTGGCGGACGAGGACATCGACGGGCTGTGCGAGTACCTGAAGGTGCCGCGCGTGCAGGTGGAGGAAGTCCTCTCCTACTACACGATGCTTCGCCGCAGCGGCATCGGCCGCACGCACCTGCAGGTGTGCCGCAACATCGCCTGCTCCATGCGCGGGGCCGAGGGCGTGATCGAGCACGCGTGCCAGCGCCTCGGGGTGAAGCCCGGCGAGACCACCGCGGACGGGAAGTTCACGCTCTCCACCGTCGAATGCCTGGGCTCCTGCGGCACGGCGCCCGTGATGATGGTGAACGACGCGTACCACGAGAACATGACGCTCGAGAAGCTCGACGCGCTGATCGCGGGCGCGTCAGGGGAAGGCAAGTAGCTATGCCAGGCCGCCAGCTCATCATGAACTTCGAGGTGACGCCCACCTCCCACACGCTCGAGGCGTACCGGGCGCGCGGCGGCTACGAGACGCTCGCGAAGGCCCTCACGATGGCCCCGGCGGACATCACGAAGGAAGTGACCGCCTCCGGGCTCCTGGGCCACGGCGGCGCCGCCTTCCCCGTGGGCCGCAAGTGGGGCGTGATGAAGCCCAACCCGGGCGAGATCCACTACCTGTGCGCCAACGCCGACGAGGGCGAGCCCGGCACCTTCAAGGACCGCTGGATCCTCGAGAACGCGCCGCACCTGCTCGTCGAGTCGATGCTGATCACGTCCTACGCGCTGGGCGTGCGGCACGCCTTCGTCTACATCCGGGGCGAGTTCGACCTCCCGTACCGCCGCATCCAGGGCGCCATCGACGAGGCGTACGCGGCCGGCTACCTCGGCAAGCCCGCCCTCGGCTCCGATTTCGCGCTCGACATCGTGGTGTACCGCGGCGCCGGGTCCTACGTGTGCGGCGAGGCCTCGGGCCTCATCACCTCGATCGAGGGCCGGAAGCCCTATCCGAGGAACCGGCCCCCGCGCCTCACCGTGAGGGGCCTCTTCCAGAAGCCCACGGTCATCAACAACGTCGAGTCCCTGGCGAACATCACCGGCATCATCCGGATGGGCGCCGAGGAGTTCCGCAAGGTCGGCACCGCGAAGAGCCCCGGCACGCAGCTCATCTCCATTTCGGGCCACATCAACAAGCCGGGCGTCTACGAGGTCGAGTACGGCTATCCCTGGGCGAAGTTCCTGGACGAGGACTGCGGGGGGATGCTGAACGGCGCGAAGATGAAGTGCGTCGTGCCCGGCGGCATCTCCACCAAGGTGCTCACGCGCCCCGAGATCGAGCACCTCACGCTCGCCCACGAATCGGTGAACCCGGCCGGCTCCGGCCTGGGCTCGGGCGGCATGATCGTCATCGCCGAGGGCACGTGCATGGTGCGCCTGCTGCAGGTGCTGCTGCGCTTCTACCACCACGAGTCCTGCGGCCAGTGCACGCCGTGCCGCGAGGGCATGGGATGGATGCACCGCATCATCGACCGCATCGTGGCGGGCGAGGGCGTGCCCGAGGACATCGAGCGCCTCTACGCCATCTCCCACGCCAACGACGGCACGACGATCTGCGGCATGGGAGACGCGGCCGGCTTCGCGACGGTGGGCATCCTCAACAAGTTCCGCGACGAGTTCGAATACTGGATCGCGAACAAGCGCTCGAAGATGGACGGGAGGCTCGAATGCCGCGCCTGACCATCGACGGCCGCGAGATCGAGGCGAAGGCCGGCCAGACGGTGATGGAGGCCGCGCGCGAGCACGGGATCTTCATCCCCTACTTCTGCTGGCACCCGCAGCTGTCCGTGCCGGGCAACTGCCGCATCTGCGTGGTGGGCGTCGCGGAAAAGGACGGCGGCGAGTGGGTCGAGATCGCCTGCAACATGCCGGTGTCCGAGGGCATGGTGGTGTACACGGCGAGCGAGAAGGTGAAGGCCCGCCGCAAGGCCACGATGGAGTTCATCACGCTCAACCACCCGGTCGACTGCGGCATCTGCGACAAGGCGGGCGAGTGCACGCTGCAGGACTACCACTTCGAGTACAACGGCGCGCGCTCGGTGTCGCGCGACGCCAAGCTTCACGCGACCAAGCACTTCGACCTCTCCGACCGGATCGTGCTCGACAACGAGCGCTGCATCCAGTGCACGCGCTGCGTGCGCTTCACGAAGGAGGTCTCGAAGTCCCACGGCCTGGGGATGCTCTCCCGCGGCGACCACTCCGTCGTGCGGCCCGCCGAGGACGGCTCGTTCGCGACGGACGCCTACTCGGACAACGTGATCGACATCTGCCCGGTGGGCGCGCTCCTTGCCAAGGACTTCCTGCACAAGGCCCGCGTCTGGTACCTGAAGGCGACGCCCTCGGTGTGCCCCGGATGCGAGCGCGGCTGCAACGTGAACCTCTGGCACCGCCGCGAGGAATGGATGCTGCGCTCGCCGAACCAGGCCGCGCGCAACGAGGGCATCGACCGCGTGACGCCCCTGGAGAACCCGGCCGTGAACGGCCCCTGGGTGTGCAACAAGGCCCGTGACATCCCGAAGCTCCTCGCCCGCGCCCGTGCCGCCGGCGCGCTCTTCAAGGGCGTGGCGGCGCCCCGCGAGGCGGCCGTGATCGAGGCGAGGACGCTCATCGCGCAGGCGAAGCGCCCCGTGGCCGTCGTGTCGAGCTGGGCCTCGAACGAGGAGCTGGAAGCCTTCAAGGCGGCCTTCGGCACGCGCCTCGCCCTGGTGGCCAAGCACGACCACGAGCCGCAGCCGGGCGAGGTGGTCCAGGACGACCTGCTCATCCGTGCCGACAAGAACCCCAACGCGGCGGGCGTGCGCGCCGTGCTCGGCGAATGCGCGGCGCAGGTGCCGGCGGACGCGGACCTGGTCCTCGTCTGGGGCGAGGGCTTCGACTTCCGCGCGGTGCCGGCGGGGGCGAGGATCGTCTATCTGGGCGCGTGGCTGCAGCCGGAGAACGGCCACGCCGACGTCTTCCTGCCGATCTCGATCCAGACGGAGCGGGGCGGCTCCTACACCAACTTCGCGGGCGTCTCGAGCCGCTTCCAGCGCTGCTTCGCCCCGGCGGCGGGCGTCTGGCACGCCCAGGAACTCTTCGCCGCGCTCGCGGGCCCGGCAGGGGGCGCGTGATGCTGGCCGACCTCGTCATCGCCGTCCTGTTCATCGTGTACGCGATCTCGGTGCTGATGGGCTTCGGCACGATCCTCACCTGGGTCGAGCGCAAGCAGGCGGCCGTGATGGCCGACCGCATCGGCGCCAACCGCGCCTACATCCGCATCCCCGGCACGCAGGTGAAGCTGGTGTGGTGGGGCCTCTTCCACGGCATGGCCGACGGCCTGAAGATGCTGGTGAAGGAGGACTGGAAGCCGCGCACGTACGACTGGTACGCCTACGCCGTCGCGCCGTGGGTCGTGTTCACGCCGGTGCTGCTGGTCTTCGCCGTGGTCCCCTTCGGCGGCATGCTCACCCCGGCGAAGCTCTTCGCGCCGCTCGCCGCCTGGTTCGGCGACAAGAGCTACCCGATGCAGATCGCGACGCTCGACGGCGGGCTGCTCATCATCTTCGCCTTCAGCGGGATGACGATCATCGGCGCGATGCTCGCCGGCTGGTCGTCCTCCAACAAGTTCTCGCTGCTGGGCGCGCTTCGCGCCGGCTCGCAGATGATCTCCTACGAGCTGGTGCTGGGCCTCACGCTCCTGGGCCTCATCCTCGTCTACGGCACGGTGAACCTGGACGCGATGGTGCGCATGCAGTCGGGCACGGTGCTCGGCTTCCTGCCGGCCTGGGGCATCGTCTACCAGCCCTTCGCCGCGACGCTCTTCCTCACCGCGGCCATCGCGGAGAACAAGCGCATCCCGTTCGACCTGCCGGAGGCCGAGAGCGAGCTCATCGCGGGCTACTACACCGAGTACTCGGCGATGAAGATGGGCCTCTTCATGTTCGCCGAGTTCATCGAGATCGCGATCGTCGGGGCGCTCTTCACCACCCTGTTCCTGGGCGGCTACAACCTGCCGTACATGAACGACGCGGGCTTCAGCCTGCCCGGCGGCGCCGTGATCGCGATGCCCCACGGCGCGGTCGTCGTCACGCAGATGGTGACGTTCCTCGCCAAGGTGTTCCTGCTGTGCAGCTTCCAGATCCTCATCCGCTGGACGCTGCCGCGCTTCCGCTACGACCAGGTGCTCATGTTCGCGTGGAAGTTCATGTTCCCGCTCGCCCTGGCCAACCTCGTGGTGACGGTCGTCTACATGTGGGCGGTGGGCAAATGAGCAAGCGCACCTTCGTCCGCAAGCGCTACTGGAACGAGCCGCAGATGGGCTGGTACGAGAAGCTCTACCTGCCGGAGATCCTGAAGGGCCTCGCCATCACCGGCGGCGTCTTCCTGCGAAACATGGCGAAGTGGATGACCGGGAAGAAGGGCGCGCTCACCACCTACTACCCCGAGGAGACGCGCTGGGACTACGCCCGCGGCAACCGCGGCAAGCACATCCTCGTGCAGCGCGAGGACGGCTCGCCGCAGTGCATCGCCTGCAACCTGTGCGCGACCGTGTGCCCGGCCAAGGTGATCGAGATCGAGGCCGCGTTCGATCCCGCGGACGTCGCCCACCCGAAGTACCCGGCGAAGTTCGAGATCGACTACTCGCGCTGCGTCTTCTGCGGCCTGTGCGTGGAAGCCTGCCCGGAGGACGCGATCCGCATGGAGAAGGAAGTGCCCTCGCTGCCCTCCGCGGACCGCCACGCGATGTGGCTCTCGAAGGAGGAGCTCCTCACCTGGAAGCCGGCGAAGGATGCCGCCAAGCCCTACCCGCCGCGCCCCGCCGGGGCGAAGGACCGGCCATGATCGAATCCGTCCTCGCGAGCCTCGACACCGTCTTCCTGTACGCGTTCGCCGGCTGCGCCTTCGCGAGCGCCGCGCTGATGCTCTTCCTCAAGGAGCCGATGCGCGTCGCCCTCGCGCTCATCTCCTGCATGGTGTTCCTGGGCGGGGTGTACGGCCTGCTGGGCGTGCACTTCATCGCCGCCTTCCAGGTGCTCATCTACGTGGGCGCCGTGATGGTGTTCATGGTCTACGCGATCATGCTGCTCGACCCGCGCGACGAGTCGATGAAGGTGCGCTACTCGCACTTCCTCTGGCCGGGCGCCGTGGGCTACGTGCTGCTGGTCGAGGCGCTCACCGCGGGGATCTGGAACGACCTGCCGGGCGCGCCGCGCGGCCCGGCCGGCGCCCCCTTCAGCCTCAAGGCCTTCTCCGAGGTCTTCCTGTCGGAATACTGGCTGCACTTCGAGCTCACCTCGGTGCTGCTCGTGGCGGCCGTGGTCGCGGCCCTCGCCGTGATCCGCGTGAACCGGAAGGATCCCCGTGGATAAGATCCAGGTCCTCCTCGCCCTCGCCGCGGCGCTCTTCACGATGGGACTGACCGGCGTGGTGATCCGCCGCAACGTCCTCGTGATGCTCATGTGCATGGAGCTCATGCTCAACGGCGTGAACCTCTCCCTCGTCGCCTTCGCCCACCAGCTGGGCGAGACGGTCGGCGCGGTGCTGGTGTTCCTGGTGTTCGTCGTCGCGACGGCGGAGATCGCCATCGCCATCCCGATCGTGCTGCTGCTGGTCCGCCGCAAGCGCACGCTCGACCTCGAAGCGTTCACGGACCTGAAGGGCTAGCCGCGGCCATGGGCCTTCTCACCCTCATCGTCCTGCTGCCGCTCCTGGGCTTCCTCGTGAACGGCCTCCTGGGCAACCGCCTGGGCAAGACCTTCGTCTCGGTGGTGGGCTGCGGCCTGCCGGCGATCGCCTTCGCGGTCACGATCAAGGTCGTGCTGGACCTGAAGGGCGCCGGCTGGGCGCCGCACTCGGAGCTCGCCTTCGTCTGGGCCATGGTGGGCCCGGACGTCTTCGAGGTGGCCTTCTGGTTCGACCGCCTCACCGCCGTGATGGCGCTCATCATCACCGGCGTGGGCACGCTGATCCACATCTACTCGATGGGCTACATGCACGAGGACAAGAGCTACGCGCGCTACTTCGCGTACCTGAACCTCTTCCTCTTCTTCATGCTGCTGCTGGTGCTGGGCAAGTCGCTCCTGGTGCTCTTCGTGGGCTGGGAGGGCGTGGGCCTCGCCTCGTACCTGCTCATCGGGTTCTGGTTCGACGACATCGAGAAGGCCAAGGCGGGCAAGAAGGCCTTCATCGTGAACCGCATCGGCGATGCCGGGTTCCTGCTGGGCATGTTCGTCCTGTACTCGACCGTCGGCACGCTCGACATGCCGAAGATCAACGCGGCCTTCGGAAGCGCCGCGCTGCCGGCCGTCTCCGCGAGCCTGGTGGGCCTGCTCCTGTTCATCGGCGCCACGGGCAAGAGCGCGCAGATCCCCCTCTACGTGTGGCTGCCGGACGCGATGGCGGGCCCGACCCCGGTCTCCGCCCTCATCCACGCGGCGACGATGGTGACGGCGGGCGTGTACCTCATCGCGCGCATGTCTGGCGTGTACGCGATGGCGCCCGAGGCCGGCACCGTGATCGCCTGCGTCGGCGCGCTCACGGCGGTCGTCGCGGCCACCATCGCCGTGGCCCAGTACGACATCAAGAAGGTGCTCGCCTATTCCACGGTCTCGCAGCTGGGCTTCATGTTCGTCGCCGCGGGCGTGGGCGCCTACGGCGTCGCCGTCTTCCACGTGTACACCCACGCGTTCTTCAAGGCCTGCCTCTTCCTGGGCTCCGGCAGCGTGATCCACGCCATGTCGGGCGAGCAGGACATCCGCAAGATGGGCGGCCTCGCGAAGAAGATCCCCGTCACCTTCGCGACGTTCGCCGTGGCGACGGCGGCCATCGCCGGCGTGCCGCCGCTCGCGGGCTTCTTCTCGAAGGACGAGATCCTGCTCTACGCCTTCGCGAGCGAGAAGGGCGGCGGGACGCTCCTGTTCGCCGTCATGGCGTTCACGGCGCTGCTCACCGCGTTCTACATGGCGCGCCTGCTCTGGCTCACCTTCTTCGGCAAGCCGCGCATGGGGCCGGAGGTGGAACACCACATCCACGAGTCGCCGCCGTCGATGACGATCGTGCTCGTGATCCTGGCGGTGCTCTCGGCGGTCGGCGGCTTCTTCTCCGTGCCGCACTTCCTCGAGCCCCTCGCGAAGCTGCCGGCCCTGAAGGGCGACCCGGAGCACCTGCACCACCTCATCGTGGGCGCCTCCGTGGCGATCGCGGCCGTCGGCATCGGGGCAGCGGCCTGGTTCTTCGCGGGCGACGCCTCGCGGGCGGCGGCGGTGCGCGAGCGCTTCTCCGGCCTCTTCCGGGTGCTCACCAACAAGTACTACGTCGACGAGTTCTACGAGGTGTTCATCGGCAAGCCCCTGCACTGGATCTCCGACCGGGTGTTCCTGCGCGTGGGCGACCGCTTCCTCATCGACGGCACGCTGAACGGGCTGGCGGCGCTCGCCTCGGGCGTGGCCGGGCGCCTGTCGCGCGTGCAGACGGGCAGCATCCACCTGTACGCGTTCCTCGTCCTCGCCGGCCTGGTCGGCAGCCTCCTGTGGGTGTGGCGCCATGGCTGACGCGACCCTGCTGAACCTGCTCCTGTGGATCCCCTTCGCGGGGATGCTCGCCATCGCGGCGATCCCGAAGGGCAACGCGGCGCTCGTGCGGCAGTTCACGCTCGCCACGATGGTCCTGCAGCTCGTCCTCGCCGTGATCCTCTACCGCCACTTCGACCCGGCGGTGGCCGGCCTGCAGGCGGTGACGCGCGTCGCGTGGATCCCGGACTGGGGCGTCACCTACACCATCGGCCTGGACGGCTACAACGTGCTGCTGGTGCTGCTCACCGCGTTCCTGGGCCCGCTGGTCACCGCCGGCGCCTTCAGCGCCATCCAGAAGGACGTGAAGCTCTTCTACGCGATGGTGCTGCTCATCCAGTTCGCGATGCTGGGCACCTTCGTCGTGCAGGACCTCTTCGTCTTCTACCTCTTCTGGGAGCTGATGCTGGTCCCGATGTTCCTCATGATCGGCATCTGGGGCGGCGAGCGGCGCATCTACGCGACCCTCAAGTTCTTCCTCTACACGGCCTTCGGCAGCATCCTGATGCTCGCCGCGATCATCTACCTGGTGTGGGCGCAGTGGAAGGCGACGGGCGCCGCGTCCTTCGCCTTCGTCGACCTGTACAAGGTGAACCTGCCGCTCGAGGCCCAGCAGTGGCTGCTCGCGGCCTTCGCGTTCTCCTTCGCGATCAAGGTGCCGATGGTGCCGCTGCACACGTGGCTGCCGGACGCGCACGTGGAGGCGCCCACGGCCGGCTCCGTGATCCTCGCGGGCGTCCTGCTCAAGATGGGCACGTACGGCTTCATGAAGCTGGGCTTCCCGCTCTTCCCGGACGCGACGCGCCTCGCCGTCCCGCTCTTCGCGACGCTGGGCGTCATCAGCATCGTCTACGGCGCCTGCCTCGCGCTCGTGCAGACGGACATCAAGAAGATCATCGCCTACTCGTCCATCAGCCACCTGGGCTACGTGATCCTGGGCCTCGTGAGCCTCGACCTGCTGGGCATCCAGGGCGCGATGATCCAGATGGTGAGCCACGGCCTGGTCGCCGCCGGGCTCTTCCTCATGGTCGGCATGATCTACGAGCGCTGCCACACGCGCGAGCTCGCGGCCTACGGCGGCCTCGCGCGCCTGCTGCCGGTGTACTCGGTGTTCTTCCTCATCCTCACCCTCGCCTCCGTGGGCCTGCCCACGACGAGCGGCTTCACCGGCGAGTTCCTGGTGCTGCTGGGCGCCTTCGCGGCCGGCTGGCGCGAGTACCAGGGCGGCTCGATCTACTTCCTGCTGGTCGCGGGCACCGCGGCCACGGGCGTGGTCCTGGGCGCCCTCTACATGCTCTGGTTCGCGCAGCGCTTCCTCTTCGGCGCGGAGAAGGCGCCGCACGCGCCGGTCACGGACCTGGGCGGCCGCGAGCGTGCCATCCTCGCGATCCTCGTGGCCTCCATCTTCTGGCTGGGCATCTTCCCGGACGGCGCCCTGAAGAAGACCGAGCTCGCCGCGCGCGAGTACCAGCAGCTGGTCAACCAGAAGCGCACGGGGCCCGCCGTCGCGGCGCTCCCGGCCGGAGAGAAGCGATGAACGCGGGCCTCGTCTTCGCCGCGATGCTGCCGGAGCACCTGCTGCTCTCCGGGCTCGTGGCCCTGCTGCTGATCGAGATCGTGTTCGACGAGCCCAAGGGCGAGCTGGCGGTGAGCCTCGTCGCCGTGGGCCTGGCCGCCCTTGCCGCCGCGTGGATCGGCTCCCAGGGCCGCACGCTCGAGCCCTTCCCGGGGCAGTTCGTGGTGACGCCCGCCATCGCCTGGGCCAAGGCCGCGGTGCTCGCGCTCGCGATCCCCGTGATCCTCATCGCCCGCGAGGACTTCGAGAGCGGCCCGTTCTACCCGCTGCTGCTCTCCTCGCTCTACGGGGTCCTGCTCATCGCCTCGTCGGGCAGCTTCCTCACGCTCTTCCTGGGCATCGAGATCATGTCGGTCCCGGTGTACGTGCTGGTGCTCCTCGCCTACCGCCGGCCGGAAAGCGCCGAGGCCGCGCTCAAGTACCTGGTGCTCTCCGGGACGGCGAGCGCCTCGCTCCTCATGGGCGCCTCGCTCCTCTTCGGTTCCACGGGCTCGCTTTCCATCACCGCGTTCGGCGCCGCGCTGGGCTCCGACGCCATCCTCGCCCGCACGGCCGTCGTGATGGTGATCGCCTCGCTCTTCGTGAAGGCGGCCATCGTGCCCTTCCACGGCTGGGCGCCCGACGCCTACGAGGCCGCCAGCGTGCCGGTGACGGCGTACATGGCGACGCTCGTGAAGGCCGGCGTGCTCCTCGCGGCCCTGCGGCTCTTCGGCGAGTACCGGGTCGGTCCGGCGCACGCGGCGCTGCTCGCGCTCCTGCCCGTCGTCTCCATCGTGTGGGGCAACCTCGCGGCCATGCGGCAGGCGAACCTGCGGCGCATGATCGCGTACTCCTCCATCGCGCACGCCGGCTACCTCTTCCTCGCCCTCCTGGGCGACGGCCCCGGCCGATTCGAGGCCGTGATGTTCTATCTCGCGGCCTACGGCGTCATGAACATCCTCGTCTTCGCGGCGCTGCCCTCCGACAGGGACGACGAGGCGCGCGACGGGCTCGAGACGGTGAAGGGCCTCTTCCACCGCAATCCCCTCTCTGCGATCCTCATCGGCATGGCGATGCTGTCCCTGGCGGGCATCCCGCCCTTGCCGGGCTTCATCGGCAAGTTCCTCATCTTCAAGAACGTGCTGGCCGCGGGCTGGACCACCGTCGCCGTGATCGGCCTGGTCGGCAGCTACCTGGGCATCTACTTCTACCTGCGCGTGGTGCAGTACATGTTCATGAGCCCGTCGGCCTTCCACGGGCCCAGCCCCTCGCGCGGGCTCGCCGTGGGCGCCTCGGTCCTGTGCCTCGCGCTGTCGGTGGCGATCGCCATCGCGCCGGCCTGGTTCCTGGGGCGGTTCTAGGGCCGGGTTGGCTTGGCGAGGACGGAAACGCTATAATCCGGGGCTCTCCACGGCCTGGTAGCTCAGTTGCGGGGGTCCCCGACTTGTCGGGGCTGCCGATAACACGAAGCTGAGCGACACGGCCGGGAAACGCAGTGCCACGGCCTGGTAGCTCAGTTGGTAGAGCAGCGGATTGAAAATCCGTGTGTCGGTGGTTCAATTCCGCCCCAGGCCACCAAATTCCCGACGCCCGCCTTCCCGCGGGCGTTTCTCATTGGGGATCCGGTGCGTTGGTGGCATGCTCCGCGGTGAACCCTTGGCAACGCCCCGATGACCGCTTCCTCCGCCACCCTCCAGGACACCCTCCAGCGCGCCGCCCAGGCTTTCCAGCGCCACGCGTTCGTGGAGTCCGAGCGGTGGTGCCGCGCGGCGCTCGCGCTGCGTGCCGACGCGTTCGACGCCCTGCACCTGCTGGGGCTCATCGCCGCGCAGACGGGCCGCATGCCCGAGGCGCACGAGTGGCTGGGCAGGGCGGTGCGGGCCTTCCCCGGCAGCCCCGACTGCTGGAACAACCTCGGCCTCGTCCAGCGCGAGCTCGGGCGTCGCCTCGATGCCCTCGCGAGCTTCGACCGCGCCCTCGCGATCGCCCCCGACCATCCCATGGCGCTCAACGGCCGCGGCGTCGTCCTGCGCGACGCCGGGCGCCTCGAGGAGGCGCTCGCCTCCTTCGAGCGGGCCGCCTCCGCTGCGCCCACCTTCGCGGAGGCCCACGCCAACCGCGCCAACGCCCTGGTGGAATTGAAGCGGCACGTCCAGGCGGCGCGCGCGTACGAGGAAGCGATCGCGCTCTCGCCCGGCACGCCCTGGCTCACGGGCGGCCTCGCGTTCGCCCGCCTGAACGCCTGCGACTGGAGCGGCCTCGAGACGCTGTGGGAGTCGATCGCGGCCGGGATCGCCCGCGGCGACCGCGTCACCATCCCGTTTCCCACGCTCGGCTTTCCGGTGTCCGCGCAGGCGCAGCGCTCCGCCGCGCGCGCGTGGGTCGCCGAGCGCCACCGCCCGAACGATGAGCTGGGGCCCTTGCCGGCGCGCGCGCCGGGCGAGCGCATCCGCCTGGGCTACTATTCCTCGGATTTCCACGAGCACGCGACGGCGTTCCTCCTGGCGGAGGTGATCGAGCGCCACGATCGCGGGCGCTTCCACGCGACCGCCTTCTCGTGGGGGCCGGACACCGGCGACGCGATGCGAAAGCGCCTCGCGCAGGCGTTCGACGACTTCGTGGACGTGCGCGGCCGGCCGGAACGCGACATCGCGGCGCTCTCCCGCGAGCGCGGCATCGACATCGCCATCGACCTCAAGGGCTTCGCCCTGGACGAGCGCACCGGCGCCTTCGCGCGCCGCGCCGCGCCGGTGCAGGTGAACTACCTCGGCTACCCCGGCACGATGGGCGCGCCGTACATGGACTACTTCATCGCCGACGCCGTGACGATGACGCCGGCGCTGCGCGAGGCGTTCGACGAAAAGGTCGTGCTGCTGCCCGGTTCCTGCCAGCCGCACGACACGCGGCGCGTGATGGACCCGCCGCCCGCGCGCGAATCGCTCGGCCTGCCCGCCGCGGGCTTCGTGTTCTGCGGCTTCAACGCCGCCTGGAAGATCAACCCGCCGCTCTTCGATCGCTGGATGCGCATCCTCGCGCGCGCGCCGGGCAGCGTGCTCTGGCTGCTCGCGACGGTGCCGGTGGCCGAGAGCAGCCTGCGGCTCGAGGCGAAGGCCCGCGGCATCGACGGCGGGCGCCTGGTCTTCGCGCCGAAGCTCGCGCAGGCCGCCCACCTCGCGCGGCTGGGCGCCGCCGACCTCCTGCTCGACACGCTGCCGTGCAACGCGCACACGACGGCGAGCGACGCGCTGTGGGCCGGCCTGCCGGTGCTCACCACGCCGGGGGACACGTTCGCGGGACGCGTGGCGGCCGGCGTCGTCACGGCCGCGGGGCTGCCCGAGCTGGTCGTGCCGACGACGCAGGCCTACGAGGACGAGGCCGTGCGCCTCGCCTCGGACCCCGGCCGCATCGCGTCGCTGAAGCAACGCCTCGCGGCCGCCCGCGCGGGCGCGCCGCTCTTCGACACCGCCGCGTACACCCGCCATCTCGAGACCGCCTTCGCGACGATGCACGCCCGGGCGCTGGCCGGCCTTCCACCCGAACCCTTCGAGGTCACCCCATGAACGCGCCCGCTCCCGATCTGGATGCCCTGCGACAGTGGATCGGCCGCGAGCGCGAGGACGAGGATGTCGCGGCCGTCCGCCACGCGCGGCTGATGGCGGCCACGGTGGGCCGGCCGGGCCCGGCGCTCGAGACCGGCGACGCGCTGCCGCCGCTCTGGCACTGGATCTACTTCCTCGAGGGCGTGCCGCCGGCCGAGCTCGGCCGCGACGGCCATCCGGCCCGTGGCGGGTTCATGCCGCCCGTGCCGCTTCCCAACCGCATGTGGGCCGGCGGGCGCGTGGACTTCGAGGCGCCGGTGCCGCTCGGCGCCAAGATGCGCAAGCGCTCGCGCATCCTGTCGGTGGACGCGAAGCACGGGCGTTCCGGCCCGCTGGTCTTCGTGACCGTGCGGCACGAGGTGTTCGCGAACGGCGCCCGCTGCATCGCCGAGGAGCACGACATCGTCTACCGCGACCCGCCGGCCCCGGGAGGGAGCGCGCCGGCGCCCGCCGACCTGCCGCCCGAGGGCGCGCATCGCCGCGCCATCGAGCCGGACACGACGCTCCTCTTCCGCTATTCCGCGCTCACCTTCAACGGCCACCGCATCCACTACGACCTCGACTACTGCCGCCGGGTCGAGGGGTACGCGAACCTCGTGATCCACGGCCCCCTGGTGGCCACGCTGCTCGCCGGTTTCGCGCAGGAAGCGGGCGGCAAGCCCCTGCGCCGCTTCGAGTACCGCGCGGTGAAGCCCGCGATCCTCGGGACGACGCTCACCCTCGAGGCGAACCGCGAGGGCGAGCGCGTCGACGCGTGGAGCCGTCTCGCGGAAGGCGGCGTGTCGATGCGCGCGAGCGCCCTCCTCGCGACCTGACCGGTTTCGCCGACCGCGCCGCGCGTCCGGCATTCGGGCGCCATTGACGATCGTCAATCGGGCCGGGGGCCCGAGGCACATCGTGGGATGAGGAGGTATCCGCGATGCCGAGCGAACCGATCCGCAGTCTCGAGGAGTTCCTGGCGCACGCCCTCGCGATCGAACGGGAGGCCGTCGTCCGCTACCGCGAGTTCCAGGCCCATTTCGCCGCCCGGGACGAGGACATCCTCGCGGGCCTTTGCAGCAACCTCTCCCACTTCGAGCAGCAGCACCACGACGAGCTGCTCGAGCGCGCCCGAGGACTCGACCTGCCGGCGATCGATGCCGGCGCCTGGCGCTGGCTGGACGGCCCGTCGCCCGAGACGCTGCCGCACGAGGCGCTCTACGGCATCGCGACCCCGAGGCAATTGCTGCAGGTCGTCCTGCTGGCCGAGCACCGGGCGCGCACGTTCTTCGAATCCGTCGCCCGGACGGCGGCGGACCCCGCGCTCGCCCGGATGGCCGCCGAGATGGCGAAGGAGGAGGACGAGCACGTGGGCTGGGTGAACCGCGCCCTCGAATACCTGCCCTCCGGGAACGTGGACTGGGGCCCGGTCCTCAAGTCGGGCAGCGGGCCGGGCCTCGCGCTCGGGGAGGAGCGGCGCTGGCGGCGCGAGCCGGACCCGCCGAAGCCCTGAGCATTTGCCTCAGCGCAAAGCGTAAGTCCTTGGTACCACCTAGCATGGGAGGACTTGCCAGGAGGAGGTTCGCTTGTTCCAGATCCGGATACACGGACGGGGCGGCCAGGGGGTCGTGACGGCGGCGGAGATGCTCTCCGTGGCCGCATTCCTCGAAGGCCGCCACGCCCAGGCATTTCCCAGCTTCGGCTCCGAGCGCACCGGCGCCCCGGTGGTGGCGTACTGCCGCCTGGACGACCGCGAGATCCGCCTGCGCGAGCCGATCCTCGAGCCCGACGCGCTCATCATCCAGGACCCCACGCTGCTGCACCAGGTGGACGTCTTCTCGGGCCTGAAGGCGGACGGGTTCGTGCTCATCAACACCTCGCGCAGCCTCGAGTCCCTCGGCCTCGGGGAGTTCTCCGAGACCCACCCGAAGGCGCGGCTCGTCACGGTGCCCGGCTCGGAAATCGCGCTGAAGCACGTGGGCCGCCCGCTCCCCAACGCCGCGCTGCTCGGCGGCTTCGCGGCGCTCTCGGGCCTCATCACCATCGACGGCGTGACGAAGGCGATCCGCGAGAAGTTCCCGCCCAAGATCGCCGAGGGCAACGTCCTCGCCGCGATCGAAGCCCACGACCACGTGCGCCGCGCCGTGGGAAAGGATGCCCATGCTCAAGCAGACTGAAGGCTCCCACGCCGTCGCGGAGGCCGTCGCGCTCTGCCGGCCCGAGGTGATCTGCGCCTACCCGATCTCGCCCCAGACCCACATCGTCGAGGCCCTGGGCGAGATGGTGAAGGGCGGCGAGCTGCAACCCTGCGACTTCATCAACGTGGAGAGCGAGTTCGCGGCCATGAGCGTCGCGATCGGCGCCTCCGCGGCCGGCGCGCGCGCCTACACCGCCACCGCGAGCCAGGGCCTGCTCTTCATGGCCGAGGCCGTGTTCAACGCCGCGGGCATGGGCCTGCCCATCGTGATGACGGTGGCCAATCGTGCTATCGGTGCGCCCATCAACATCTGGAACGACCACACCGACTCGATGAGCCAGCGCGACTGCGGCTGGATCCAGCTCTTCGCGGAGACGAACCAGGAGGCGCTCGACCTGCACATCCAGGCCTTCCGCCTCGCCGAGGAGCTCTCGATCCCCGTGATGGTGTGCATGGACGGGTTCATCCTCACGCACGCCTACGAGCGCGTGGACGTGCCCTCGCAGGAGCAGGTCGACGCGTACCTGCCGCCCTTCGAGCCGCGCCAGGTGCTCGACCCCCAGGAGCCCGTCTCGATGGGCGCGATGGTGGGCCCCGAGGCGTTCACGGAGGTGCGCTACCTCGCGCACGTGAAGCAGATGCAGGCCCTCGACCTCATCCCGGCCTGGGCCGCGGAGTTCCGCCAGGCCTTCGGCCGCGACTCGGGCGGGCTCATCCACACCTACCGCGCGGACGACGCGGAGACGATCGTCGTCGCGCTCGGGTCGGTCCTGGGCACCATCAAGGACACCGTCGACGCGCTTCGCGACAAGGGCCACAAGTTCGGCGTCCTGGGGATCACCTGCTTCCGGCCGTGGCCGACGGCAGCCATCCGGCAGGCGCTGGACAAGGCGAAGAAGGTCATCGTCCTGGAGAAGGCCTTCGGCGTGGGACTGGGCGGCATCGTCTCGGCCAACGTGCGCACCTCGTCGGGCTCGCCGGATTCGGTGTACACGGTCATCGCCGGGCTCGGCGGCCGGCCCATCACCCGCGACTCGCTCGCGCGGATCTTCCTGGAAGTGGAAGCGGGTACGGCCCCCGCGCTCACGTTCCTCGACCTCAACCGGGCCGCGGTCGACCGCGCGCTCGCGCGCGAGCGCGAGACGCGGCGCAGCGGACCCATCGCCGAGGCGCTACTGCGTGACATCGGCCTCGTCACGGCGCAGTTGCGCTAGTGGTCGAGGAACGAGCCGTCACCCAGCAATGAAGGAAATGACATGAGCTTCCAGCCGGTCAAGTTCTACCAGACGGGTACCTTCACGGTGGGCAACCGCCTGCTGCCCGACGCGGAGCGCTCGGTGCAATCGACGGTGCGCCGCCACAACTCGCTCAACTCCGGACACCGCGCCTGCCAGGGCTGCGGCGAGGCGCTGGG
>CAZPLW010000035.1:0-25118 GCA_964587315.1 uncultured Lysobacter sp. | reverse complement strand
GACTTGAAGGCGTGCGTCCCCTTCAGCCGACTTGAAGGCGTGCGTCCCCTTCAGCCGACTTGAAGGCGTGCGTCCCCTTCAGCGAGCGAGCGCCGCGCGCAGGTCCTTCATCGTCGCGAAGGGCCCGGGCAGCTTCTGCGTGCCGAAGGAAAGCGTCGTGTGCCCCGTCTTGGAAGCCGGCGGGGCGAGGCGATGCACGGTCCAGCCCGCCAGCGACATCGCATCGTCGAGCGCCTTGCCGCGCGTGCCGCCGCTCGCCGTGCCCTTCAGCTGCCACTTCAGGCGCTCGCCGGCCTTCGTGCCCGGGGCCTCGATGGTGAGGTCGTAGGCGATCGTCTTCGGGTCGGTGCGCTTCACCTGCCCGGTCACGGACCACGGCGCGCTGAACTGCAGGTTGATGCTGCGCGTGTAGGCGATGAGCGGCTGCTTCTCGTCCGAGAGCTTCACGGCCGTCGTCGCCTTCACCGCGTCCGGCCCGTCCGGCGCGATGCGCGCGAGCAGGTTCGTGACGAGCTTCAGGTTCACGATCGCGGTATCCAGCGGGTCGATCTCGAAGCCCGCTTCGGGCGTGAAGCCCTTGAAGGCGAGGGCCTGCCCGCCCACGAGGAGCAGGGTGCCCTGGGTGCGGCCCTTGGCGGCCGGGGTGTCCAGCTCGATCGAGACGTCGGAGGGGTCGTCGAAGGTGCGGATCCGCCACTTCCCGGTGTCGCCCTTGGGCGGCACCTTGAGGGAGATCGTGTAATCGGCGAGGTCCGACCACGGCGAGGCGGGCGGCGTGGCGTGCGGGTTGCCCTTGGCGGGATCGGGTGCGGCCGGGGGCATCGCCAGCGCGAGGACCGGCGCGAGGAGGAAAGCGGGCAGGACGGAGAGGATCTTCATGGGCAGGGATTGTGCCGTGCCGGGGCCCGGTCCGTGGCCGAATTGGTCAAACTGCCCCGAAGGCCGACCAAGGCCGGCAGGGTCGAATGCCACGCTAGGGGCCGGAAAGCTCCCTCAGGCAGGCGACGAACCCGATCTCGCCCATCTTGGCGGTCTCGCAGAGCCGCCGCCACATCGGGTCGTGCTTCTCGAGCTCCTCCTCGCGGCCCTTCGTCGCCTCCACGAGGTGGCGCCACTGCGGGGTCGCCTCCAGTGCCTGGCGCTCGCCGATGGCGATGAGGGCCTCCAGCGCCCTGGCGCCGCCCCGGTACTGGGCGATGCGGTTCGGGGGATCGGGCTCGATCCGCTCCTGCAGCCAGCCGCCGATGTCGCTCACCCAGGCCCTCGCCTCGGCGCTGCTCGCCGCGCCGTACCAGGCGATGGCGAGGTTGCGCACCATCGTCATGTACACCGGGTAGCCCTGCGGCCCGGTGATGCCCGTGCCCGACTCGTCCGCCGCAGCCAGCGTCTCGCGCAGCGCGGCGATGCCCTCGTCGCGCTTGCCGCTCTCGAAGAGCAGCACGGCGTGGTTGTTGCGGATGCGGTGCCGGGCGGTGTGCCGGTCCATCGCGCTGCCCTGGTCGGCGAGGAACTTCGTGTAGAAGGGCAGCGCCTTCGCGGCCTGGCCCTGCTTCACGGCCGTCTCGCCCAGGCAGTCGAGCGAGACGAGCGTGGGCTCCTGTTTCCTCGCCTTCGAGGCGATCGCGAAGGCGTTCTCGCACAGGGTCCAGGTGCGCGCCCAGTCCTTGGCGATCCAGGCATCGCCCGCCCGGGCGAGCGAGACCTCCCAGCTGTCGGGCAGGACGTTCGCGTTCTTGCGGCCGCAGGCGACGACCAGCAGCGAGGCGGCCAGCGCGAGCGCGAGGCGCCTCACCCCCCGATCTCCTCGCGAAGCAGCCGGTCCACGCCGCGCAGCCGGCCCGCGATGTCGAGCGCCAGGGCCGCGAACATCTTCGCGACGACCTCGGGGTGGGTGCGGGCGAGCGCCTCCACGTCGTCGCGGTCGATGAGCATGAGCCGGCTCGGCATGTCGCTCACGGCGCTCGCCGAGCGCGCGCGCCCGTCGAGGAAGGCCACGTCGCCGAACGAGTTGCCGGGCAGATAGGTGACGGCGCGGCGGGCGGCGCGTCCGTCCACCTCGAGCAGGATCGAGACCCGTCCCGAGAGGACGAAGCACAGTTCCTTGCCGGCGTCGCCCTCGCGGAACACGAAGTCGCTCGCCTTGAACTCGCGGATCGTCGCGATGGCAAGCAGGTGCCGGCCTTCTTCCTGCGTGAGGCCCAGCTGCGCGACCGCCTGCGAGGGCTCCATCGTCATGTCGCCGGGCACGAGGCCCATCTCCGCGACGAGCTGCTGCTCGATCCACTCCACCGCCCGGTCGCGATCGGCGAACGCGCCTTCGAGCGCCGGCGAGGGGCCGGAGAGTCCGTGCGGGCGGCCCGCGACGAGGAGCGTGCGTCCGGCGGCGGCCAGGCGTGAGCGCGTGCGCGTGAGCACGGCCTGCGCCGTCGCGTCCACGGCCTGCGCGCGGTGCAGGTCGATGACGACGAAGCGCACGGACCGCGCGAGCCCTTCGACCTCCATCGAGATGCGGTCCGCGGTGCCGAAGAAGAGCGGCCCGTCGAGCTCGATGACGGCCACGCCCTCGAGCGCCTTGTCGAGGGCCGGCGTGACGGCGGGCGGGTACTGCCGCCGCGAGCGCACGGCGGGCCCCGTCACGACCCGCCGCAGCACGTGGCGGTTGATCGTGCGCACGAAGACGACGGAGGAGACGATGAGGCCCACGGCGAGGGCGGCCACGACGTCGAGCGTGAGGATCGCCAACGCGACGAGCAGGTAGACGACGAGGCTCTCGGTCGTGTTCGCGTCGAGCCGCCGGCGATCGGCGAACGCGCCCTTCACGAGCGCGAGGCCCCACGGGTCGGCGATGCGCAGCGACACGTGGAGCATGAGGCCCGCCATGACGGCGAGGGGCAGGCTCGGCACCCAGGCCGCGCCCGCGAGGGCGATGGCCGCGATGAACACCGCCGACAGCAGGGGCACGATGCGACGCCGCGCGCCGTGCTCCAGGGCCGCCTGCCCGGAGACGCCCGAGATCGTGATGGCCACGCCGCCGAACGCGCCGGAGACCATGTTCCCGATGCCCTGCGCGAGCAGGTCGCGGTCCGGCTGCGTCGGCGCGCCGTAGCGCGTCTCGAGCGCCACGGCGGCGATCACCGAATCGATCGAGGCGACGGCGGCCAGCGCGACCGCGAACGAGACGACGAGCCGGCCGACGTCGGCGTCGCGGAGCGTGGCGAGCCACGTCAGCTTGCCCAGGAAGAGCGGGTGGAGCGGCGGCACGTCCGCCGGCCGGATGGCGGCGCCGGTGTCGACGCCCGGCATCGTGCCTTGCACGAAGCTCGCGACGACCGCGCCCACGATCATGCCCAGGAAGATGGCCGGCAGCCGCGGGCTGAGCCGCACGGCGACGATCACCGTGAGCAGGGACGCGACGCCGACGGGAATGGCCCAGGCGTGAAAGCGCGAGACGTCGGGCCAGGCGAGCCGCGGAACGTCCGCCATGCCGAGGAAGAGGGGCAGGTAGGCGAGGAAGAGCGTCGCGGCGATGCCGTGCGTGAAGCCGGAGATGACGGGAAAGGGCACGAAGCGCACGAGCCGCCCGAGCCTGAGGGCGCCGGCCAGCACCTGGATGCCGCCGGCCAGGAAGGTCACGAGGCCGGCCAGGGTCATCACCAGTCCGGGGGGCAGCTCCGGCGCGGAGCGGTGCAGCGCCGCCACGAAGCCGGCCAGCACGATGCACGAGGCCGCGCGCGGGCAGCTGAGCATGGCCGGGCTCGTCGACAGCCCCGAGGCGAGCGTCCCGCCCACCACGGTGGCGAAGAGCGCCGCCACGACGCCGCTCGGCAGGAACTGCGCCCCGAGCGGCGCGAAGACGATGGCGCCGGCGCAGGCGGCGACGGTGAACGAGGTCGCCGCGGCGTTGAGGGAGCCGGCCAGGTCGCGCCACGGCGCGCCCGTGCCGGGGGCGGCGTCTGCGGCGATCGCGGGGTTCGAAGCGGTCAAGGGGGGCGGCGGTCTTGGGAGACCCGCAGTGTGCCATCGGGCGGGGGTGAACCTGAAGCCCTCCTTGTCGGCCGTCCCGCCCCGGCTCATTCCTCCCAGCGGAAGCGCGCGAGGGCAAGGCCCGCGAACGCGACGCTGAAGGCGAGCATCACGCCGATGGGCGCGAGCGCCGTCTCGATCCCCAGCCCGCGCCAGGACATCGCCGCGAGCCCGTCGATCGCCCAGCGCGTGGGCATCACCCGCGTGGCGGCCTGCAGCCAGTCGGGAAACACGAAGGTCGGCACCCACGCCCCGCCCAGCATCACCATGAGCAGCGTCGCGACGATGGCGATGCCGCGCGTGGCCTCGGGCGAGCCCCCGAGCGCCGCGATGAGCAGGCCGAAGGTGGCGGTGAGGAGGCCGAAGGCCAGGAGCACGCCGATGAACCCGGCGACGCTGCCCTCGATGCGCACCTCGAACGCCGCGATGCCGGCCGCGTAGATGCCCAGCATCAGCACGAAGGCGATGACCGTGCCCGAGACGATGCGGCTTCCGAGCAGCGTCCCGCGCGTGATCGGCGCGGCGCGCAGGCGCTTCCAGATCCCCTGGCGGCGCATGAGGAGCAGGCCCATGCCGAGCTCGACGCCCATGAAGAGGACGAACTGCACGCCCATCCCCGCGAAGGCGTGCGCGTAGGCGTTGTACTTGCGGTTCTCGCCCGAGGTGACCTCGATCTCCTTCGTGGCGAAGGGCATCTGGAAGCCGCCCGCCGCGCCGCCGGCTTTCGCCGCATTGGGGTCGGCCGCGCTGCGCTTCTGCAGCCGCTCGAGCGAATCGAAGAGCGAGAGGTAGTCCTGCTTCGATTCGGGCTTCATCGTCGTCGACTTCTCCACGTCGCCGCGCGAATCGGCGATGAGCTTGAGGCCCTCGGCCGGGCTGAAGGCCGACTGCGACACGGCCTGCATGGCGTGCTGGGCGAGGAGACCCTTCACGAGCGCGAGCGTGGTCGACTGGGACGGGTCGTAGTGCACCGTGACTTCCGGCTTCGGGATGTCGCGGCGGAAGAGGGCCTTCGCGGCGGTCTCTCCGAAGCCCTTGGGCAGCACGATGGCCGCGCGCGACTTGCCGCGGCGCACGAGGTCGCGGGCGGCCTCCTCGTCGAGTTTCTGCACCTCGAAGGTGGTGTCGGCCTCGATGGCCGCGACGATCTTCCCCGACACGGCGCTGGCGTCCAGGTCGGTCACTGCGATCGGGATCCGGATGGCCTTCCGGGGCGCGCCTCCCAGCACGGAGCCGAAGAAGGCGGCGATGAGGATGGGCGCGGCGAGCGAGACGAGGAGCGCCTTGCGGTGGCCGAGGTAGAGGACGACGTCCGTGCGGGCGAGGGCGAGGATCGGCTTCACGGTCAGTCCCTCAGCTCGCGGCCGGTGAGGTGCAGGAAGACGCTCTCCAGGGAGGCGCCGGTCTCGCCGCGCACCGCGAGTCCGCGGCCGGTGAGCAGGGCGAGGAGCTCGTCGTCGATCGTCCCCTCGACCTCGACGCGCCGCTTCGCGGTGGCCGGCAGCAGCCTGTGCAGGTTCGCCTTCGTGTCGGAGGCGATCACCTTGCCGTGGTCGACGATCACGATGCGGTCGCACAGGCGCTCGACCTCCTCCATGTAGTGGGTCGTGTAGACGAGAGCCTTGCCGCGCGCGCGCAGCGTCTCGAGGTTCTCGAAGATCGCGTTGCGGCTCTGGGGGTCGACGCCGACGGTGGGCTCGTCGAGCACCAGCACGTCGGGATCGTGCACCAGGGCGCAGGCGATGTTCAGGCGCCGCTTCATGCCGCCGCTGAAGATCGAGGGCTTCGCCTTCGCCTGGTCCGCGAGGCCCACGAGCGAGAGCGCCGCCGCGCAGCGCTCGGCGAGCAGGCTCCCCTCGACGCCGTAGAGGTTGCCGAAGAGGCGCAGGTTGTCGAGGGCGGGCAGCTCCTCGAAGAGCGAGATGTCCTGCGGCACGAGGCCCAGGCGGCGCTTCACGGGGCTGCGGTCGCCTGCCACGGGCTCGCCGTCGAAGCTCACCGTGCCGCGGTCGGGCTTCGCGATGCCGCAGATCAGGGCGACCGTCGTGGACTTGCCGGCGCCGTTGGGTCCCAGCAGGCCCAGGATCTCGCCGGGCCTCGCCTCGAGCGAGATGCCGGCGACGGCGGCCTTGTCGCCGTAGGACTTCCAGAGTTCGGTGGCTTGCAGCATGGCGCTCTCGTCGGGTGATGACGAGGCGCAGCCTACCAGTGGGCGCGCGCGTGGCCGGGACGGTTTGCGACGAATGGCCTTCGGGCGGCGCGAACGGCGTCGCCGTCAGCGCGATTGGCGGTGGCGCTCCCGCCAGCGCCCGACGAGCAGGAAGACGAGGCCCGCCACGGCCAGGGCGGCGAAGAGCCACGTCTCGTACCGGTGGATGTCGTCGAGGAACGCCTCGACCAGGTGCCCGAAGGTCCAGCCGGCGCCCACGATGAGCGGCGCCCAGATCGCCGCGCCGATCGCGTTGAAGACGACGAACTTCCAGGCCGGGCAGCGGCCCATGCCCAGCAGGATCGGGCCGAGGATGCGGAAGCCGTAGAGGAACCGGATCATGACGATGAGCGGCGCGTGCCAGCGCGCGAGCAGGTCGTCGAAGCGGTGGGCCTTCTGCCTGGCGGCGGGAAAGCGCGCCAGGATGGCGCCGCCATGCGTGCGGCCCAGGAAAAAGAAGAACTGGTCGCCCAGGAACCCGGCCGCGCCGCCCAGCAGCGTCACCGTGCCGAAGTCCAGGTAGCCGCGGTGGGCCGCGAGCCCGGCGAGCGCGAGGACCGTCTCGCCTTCGAGGAAGGCACCGACGACGACCGCGTAGTAACCGTACTGCTGAACCAGCCCGGGGATGTCCACGGCCGATCATATCCCGGGCGCGAGTCGCGGCCGGAAACGCGGCCTACTTGAAGAGGTCGCCCTCCAGGTGGAAGCCCAGGGACCAGAGGCGGTCCTCCGTCGAGCCACCCGAGCGGCCGACGTAGGTGAGGTCGATCGACAGGTGATCGGGGATCACCGTGTAGCGGCCGCCCGCGCGGTAGAACGGGTGGCTCGCGTTCTCGCCGTAGACCTCGCCCAGCACCGTGAAGCGTTCGGTGACCGGCTTCTCGAAGGCGACGCCCCACAGGGTGATGTTGCGGGCCTCCTCGCGGTTGCGCGAGTTCCCGACGTTCAGGTGGACGAGCCAGCGCGAATCCTTGTCCTCGCCGATGCCGAAGCTGAAGGGGACGATGACGTACGGGTCGCCCCAGTCGGTCTGCGATTCGCGCACGCGGTGGCGGGTGAGGCCCGCGACGAGGCCGATGCCCCACTCGCCCTCGCTCACCTTGCGGAACGCGTGCTTCATCTGGAAGAACTGGCCCGACAGGCGCGTGTCGCCCGCCTCGTGGCGCCAGAGGGTTCCCAGCTGCGCCTCGATCCCGAGGAAGGCGCAGGCGGGGACGGCGAAGGTCTCGGTGGTATTGGCCCGCGTGCGGTTCACCCACGATTCGAGCTGGCAGGCGCCGTCGTCGAGCGTGTTGGCGTCCTCGGTCGCGAGGGGGCGGCCGGCGAGCGCGGGCAGCGAGAAGGCGAGGAGGGCGGCGAGGAGGATCGGGCGGATCATGGCTTCGGTGTCGGCGCGTCAAGGGGGGTGGGCCTGCGACCGGAATGATAGCGGGTAACCCCTTTACGGCCGGCCGAAGGCCGGGTTGAGGCGCCGGATCGCGCTAGCGCTTCGCCGGGCAGGTGCTGATCCCGAGCATCGGATAGAGGGGGCAGAAGCCCGAGAGGCCCGTGGCGAGGGGCACGAGGCCGATGAGGCCCCACCAGCGCAGGGACGAATCGGAAAGCAGGGCGAAGGCGAGGAGGCCGAGGCCCGCCGCGATGCGAAGGATCTTGTCGATGCCGCCGACGTTGGTCTTCATGGGTTTTCCTTGGGGAAGTGGGAGGTGCGGCCCCGAGGCTACGCAGCGCGCGACGCGCCGTCTGTGACTGCGGTTACACAAGACCTACCGCCCGGCGGCCAGGGCCTCCAGCCCCGCGCGGTCCGTGAGCTCGACGCGTCCGCGCCCCAGCTGCACCAGCCCGCGATCCTCGAACTCGCCCAGCAGGCGGCTCACGATCTCGCGCACGCTGCCCAGCTCCTCGGCGAGGTCCTGGTGGCGGGCGGCGACGACGGGGCCGCGCGCGACGAGGAGCGCGGCGAGGCGCCGGTCGAGGCGGCGGAAGGCGACTTCCTCGACGAGCGCCATCAATTCGCCGATGCGGTCCGCGAAGAGCGCGTGCACGTAGTCGCGGAAGGCGGGCGAGCCTTCCATGAGCGCGTCGAAGGCCTCCCTCGTCATCGCGACCAGCGTCACGTCCGTCTCCGCGATGCCGGTGGCCGAGTAGTCGCGGCGGGAGAGCAGGCAGCTCGAGGTGATGAGGCAGCTCTGCCCCGGCTCCACCCGGTACAGGAGGATCTCGCGACCGGTGGGCGCGAGCTTCACGACCTTCACCCGGCCGCGGATCACGAGGGGAAAGGCGCCGCAGGGCGTGCGCTCGTCGAAGAGGCGCGCGCCGGCCGGCACCTCCATCACGCGGGCATCGCGCGAGAGGCGTGCGGCGAGCCCGGGCGAAAGGCCTGCGAGCACGGGGAAGCTGGCCCTCGCGTGGGCAAGGGCCTCGGTGGCGGTGAGCGAGGGCACGGCTAGTTCTGCGAGAGCGCCTTCCCCATCGCCTCGGTGAGCGGATTGGCGGCCGCGCGCGAGCGCACCTGCCCGATCCAGTCGGCCGGCACCGCGAAGTTGAGGTTCTGCCCCGAGCGGTGCTGGAAGGTCATGATGCCCACGAGGCGCCCGTAGGCGTCGAAGAGCGGCCCGCCGGAGGAGCCGGGCGAGATGGGCGCGGTGGTCTGGATGATGCGGCCCTGCGGCATCTCGCGGAACGCGGAGACGATGCCGTCGCTGATGGTGAGCTCGAGGCCCTGCGGCGCGCCGATGGCGTAGACCTTCTGCCCGGTCCTGAGGGAATCGATGCTGCCGATCGGCACGGCGGGCGCGGTGAGGCCCGACACGCTCAGGCGGCAGAGGTCGAATTCCTCGTCGGCCACCTCGACGCTGGCGGAGAACTGCTCGCCGCCCACCTTCACGGCGAGCGTGCCGCCGGCCGTGGCCACGTGGCAGTTGGTGACGACCTGCCCCGTGCCGATCACCACGCCGCTGCCCAGGCCCACGGTGCGGCCGGAGACGTCGTGCACGGTGATGCGCGCGGTGGAGCGGGAGAGCTCCGCGAAGAGTTGCTCGCCGGACTTCTCGACCGTGGGCGCGGCGATGGCGTTGGCGAGCTGCGCCGAACCGCCTTCGTTCGCCGGCCGCAGTTCGCGTTGGGCCACGATCTTCGCGGCCGGCGCGGCGGGCTTGGGGGCGGGACGAAGGACGAACCAGCCCAGGAGGACCACGAGGATCGCGAGGCCCGCGAGCACGGGCTTCTTCTTCCAGGCCGGGACTTCCTCCGGCTCGGGTTCCAGCGCGAGGTCGGCGTGCGACATGGCCTTGGCGGCTTCGCGCTCGGCCATCGTGAGGAGCTTGGCGTCGTAGGCGGCGCGCTCGCCCGGCATGCACAGCACGTGGTACGCCTCGTGCACGAGATTGATCTCGTTCGGGTCGGCATTGGGCGAGTTCTGCAGCGCGGCGGAGCGGGCCCTGTAGGCGAGCCCGATGTCGATGGCCCCGGCGTCGCGGGGAACGCCGAGGATGTCGTAGAGCGTGCGCTTCTTCGCCGGGGCGGGGGAGGTGGCCATGGCAGCATGATCCCCAAATGGCATACCGTCCGCAATCGCGGGGAAGGCCCAAGGTAACGAACGGTCGCGCCGGCGCGACGAGCGGCAGGGAGGCGACCGGCTGCGCGGCACCGATGGGATAATCGTCGTCCCCCCACGACATCCGGTGAACACATGATCACGCTCAAGCGCCATCTCACGGCATGGGCCTACCAGAACGCCTGGGCCAACCACCGCCTGCTGAACGCCTGCGCCGCCCTCTCGGCGGAGGAGTTCGCCGCGAAGCGCACGAGCTTCTTTCCGTCCCTCAAGGCGACGCTCAACCACATCGTCACGGTGGACTGGATGTACGTGGATGCGATGGAGCGCATGCTCGACGGCCGGGATCCGCACCCGTCGATCGGCGACTTCTACGAGCCCGAGGAGCCCTTCGACGAGGTGATCGACCTGGCCGAGGAGCAGGAGGAGACCGACCGCCGCCTCATCGCGGTGTGCGAGCGCGCGAGCGACGCCGACTACGGGCGCAAGGTCGCGATCCTGCGGCGCAAGGGACGGGTGGAGGAGGAGCTTCACCGCCTGCTCGCGCACGTCTTCGGGCACCAGGTCCACCACCGGGGGCAGGCCCACGCGATGCTGGCCGGCACGTCCGTCGCGCCGCCGCAGCTCGACGAGTTCTTCTGCGCGAACGAGGCGGACCTGCGGGCGGCCGAGTTCGCGGAGCTGGGGTTCACCGAGGCCGGCATCTGGAAGGACCGCTGACCCGACGACAGCTTCGCTACAGGATCCGGTCGTAAGCTCTCCCATGTGATCGTCCGCGTCTCCTCGGGGACGGTCTCTTTGGCGGCGAGGGTCGGGTCCGCGCGCTTGCTGTGGGGCCAGTCGCGCGGGCCGCCTCGCCGCATTTCTCTTGCGATCCCGAAGGCCATGATTCCGACGCCGCCACCTCCCCGGGAGGAGGAACGCCGCCACGTTCCCCTGCTCAACCGCCTCGGTCCCGGCCTCATCACCGGCGCGGCCGACGACGATCCCTCGGGCATCGCCACCTATTCCCAGGCCGGGGCGCAGTACGGCTACGGCATGCTCTGGTCGGTGCTGCTCACGACGCCGCTCATGGCGGGCATCCAGATCGTGAGCGCGCGCATCGGGCGCGTCTCCGGCCACGGGATCGCGGCCAACATCCGGGACCACTTCCCGCCGTGGGTGCTCCAGGGCACCGTGGCGCTGCTCCTCTTCGCGAACACGCTCAACATCGCGGCGGACCTGGGCGCGATGGGCAACGCGCTCGCGCTCCTGGTGGGCGGCAGCGCGGACATCTACCTCGTGTTCTTCGCGCTGGTGTCGCTCACGCTGCAGGTCTTCGTGCCCTTCCCGCGCTACGCGCCGTTCCTCAAGTGGCTCACGCTCGCGCTCTTCGCCTACGTAGCGACCGTGTTCGTGGTGGACGTGCCCTGGGCCGACGCGATCGACGCCGCGGTGATGCCGCACCTGTCGTTCCGCAAGGAGTACGTCGCGACGCTGGTCGGCGTGCTCGGCACGACGATCAGCCCGTACCTCTTCTTCTGGCAGGCCTCGCAGGAGGTGGAGGAGCAGCGCGCGACGCCGGGCCACGAGCCGCTGCGCGTCGCGCCGGAGCAGGCGCGCGAGCACATGGCGCGCATCAAGCTCGACACGTGGATCGGCATGGCGTTCTCGAACCTGGTCGCCTTCTTCATCATGCTCACCACGGCGGTGACGCTGCACGCGCACGGCATCACGGACATCCAGACCTCGGAGCAGGCCGCGCAGGCGCTGCGGCCCCTCGCGGGCGACTTCGCCTACGCGCTCTTCACGGCCGGCATCGTGGGCACGGGGCTGCTCGCGGTGCCCGTCCTCGCGGGGAGCGCCGCGTACGCCGTGGCGGAGAGCTTCCGCTGGCCCATCGGGCTGGGCCTGCCGCTGCTCGAGGCGAGGGGCTTCTACGCGATCCTCGCCGCCGCGACGATCGTGGCGGTCGGCATCGATCTCGCCGGCATCGACCCGATCAAGGCCCTCTACTGGGCGGTGGTGGTGAACGGCGTCATCGCGGTGCCCATCATGGTGGTCATGATGCGGCTCGTGGCGATGCGCGAGGTGATGGGCGAGTTCACGGCGCGCTGGCGCCTGAAGACCCTCGGCTGGCTCGCGACGGGCGTGATGGGCGCCGCGGTGGTGGCGATGTTCGCGACGCTCTGAGCGCGGCCCAGGGCCTCCGAACCATTGCCGATGGACAAGTCGCCTATTCGTGTCGGCCCTGGCCACCTGCGCCTTGCCGTCGATCCCCGTAGGGGCCCCTCGCCGGGTGGCTGGGTGGCCTAGTCCCGGCCGAAGGCGTAGCCGTCCATCCCGAGCGAGCCCAGGTCGAAGCCGAAGTCGAGCCGCTGGCCGGGGAAGCCGCCGGCGCCCAGCGCCACGAAGAACGGCATGAAGTGATCCGTCGTCGGGTGGGCGCGGCGCGGCTCGGGCGCGCGCGCGAGCCAATCCACGAGCGCTTCCTCGTCGGCCGAGGCGACGTTCGCCGCGATCCAGTCGTTGAAGGCGCGTGCCCACGGCATGACCTTCCGGCCGTGGTCCTGCCAGTCGAGCTCGCGCAGGTTGTGCACGATGCCGCCGGAGGCGAGCACCAGCACGCCCTCCTGGCGCAGCGGCGCGAGGGCGCGGCCGAGCGCGACGTGGTGCGCGGCGTCGCGGCCCGACTGGATCGAGAGCTGGATGACCGGCACGTCCGCCGCGGGATACATGAAGCGCAGCGGAACCCAGCCGCCGTGGTCGATGCCGCGCTTCGCGTCGCCGATCGTCGCGAAGCCGCCGCGCGCGAGCAGCGTGGTGATGCGCTCGGCCAGGACCGGGTCGCCCGGCGGCTCGTAGCGGATGTCGTAGAGCGGGCGCGGGAAGCCGTAAAAATCGTGGATCGTGGGAAGGCGCGCCGCGGTGGTGACCTCGGGGCCGGGCGTGTCCCAGTGCGCCGACACCGCGACGATCGCGCGCGGCGCGTACTGCCGGCCCATCTCGCCCCAGGCGCGCGTGACCGCCGTGTCCTCGAGGGCGAGGGTGGGTGCGCCATGCGAAAGGAATAGGGCGGGCAGCGGCATCGTCATCTCGTGAGTCTCCTTCAAATTACGTGGGGACGCCGGGCGCGGATTCAAGCCGCCACGGCCGCCTCGCGCCCCCGGGCCTCGTTCACCAGGGCGAGGAATCCGAGCGCGATCACGAAGAAGACGCCCGTGCAGGCGATCGCGAGGCGGTGGTCGCCGCCGGTGATCCACGTCACGGCCCCGTAGGTGACGGGTCCCAGGATCGAGGCGAGCCGCGTGGCCGTGCCCCACAGCCCGAAGAACTCGCCGACGCGGTCGGCGGGCGAGAAGAACGCGACCAGCGCACGGCCGGCCGATTGCGAGGAGCCCATCGCGAGCCCCGCGAGGTTCGCGGCGACCCAGAACTGGGCGGCTCCCGTGGCACCCCAGGCCATCGCGATCATCGCGATCCACACGAACATCGTGAACCGCAGCGCCCGCACCTTGCCCAGCCGGTCCTGCGCGTAGCCGAAGGCGAACGCGCCGATGCCCGCCGTCACGTTCACCGCGAGGATGAGCAGGATCGTGTCGCGCGTCTGGAAGCCCATCACCTCCTCGGCGTAGATGGCCGCGAGCGCGATCACCGTGGCGACGCCGGCCTGGTAGCACGTGCCGCAGGCGAACACCGCGAGGAGGTCGCGGTAGGCCGTGGCCTGCCGGGCGGTGCGGGCGAGGCGCGCGAACGCGTGCGAGGACCTCTCGCTTGGCGGCACCGGCACGGCCCGCTCGCGCAGCAGCACGAACGTGAAACAGGAGGCGAGCGCGAACACCGCGGCGGTGATGAGCATCGTGCCCGGCACGGCCTGCGCCGAGGTGGAGCCGCGCGAGTCGGCGCCCAGCACCCAGGCGAGCGAGATGCCCAGGGCGAGGATGCCGCCGGCGTACCCCAGGCTCCATCCCCAGCCCGAGACCTTCCCGACGGCGGACGGGCGGGCCAGCTCGTTGAGGAAGGAGGCGGTGAGGTTCTCGCCGAGCGAGTAGGCGACGTTCGAGAAGATGAGGAGCGCCACGGCGAGCGCGATGTCGCCGGGGCCTACGAGCGCGAGACCGGCCGTGCCCGCGACGCAGCCGATCGTGCTCACGAGGAGGGCGCGCTTCTTGGCCGCGTGCGCGTCGGCCCACGCGCCGACCAGGGGACCGGCCACCATCACGATCGCGTACGAGACGCCCAGCGTGGCGGTCCAGGCGAAGGTGGCCCACTCGGCGCGGCCGGCGACGGTCGCCACGAAGTACGCGTTGAAGACCGCCGTGAGCACGACGGTGGTGTAGCCCGAGTTGGCGAAGTCGTACATCGCCCAGCCGAAGACCTCGCGGCGGCGCACGCCGGGGTTGAGCGCGGCGTGCCCGCTCATGCCGGGCGCGTCACTTCGCGGCGGCCTTGTCGGCGGCGGGCTTGTCGGGCGCGGCCTTCGGGAGGCGGGCCAGTTCCGCGACGGCCGTCTCGAGGACGCGGTCGCGGTTCAGGCGCAGGTCCTCCAGGGCCACGGGCACCGCGACGTCGGGAACGACGCCCGTGCCCTCGATGCGCCGGCCGTCGGGCAGCAGGAAGCCGACCTCGCTGTAGGCGAGCTTGCCGCCGCCCGGCACGTTGGCGTAGCCCATGTACGCGAGGAGGCACCCGCACGAGACCTGGCCCACGACCGTCGCGCGCTTCTGCGACTGCATCATGGCGGAGAAGAGCTCGCTCGCGCTGCCGCTGTCGCCATCGAGGAGGATCGTGACCGCACCCGCGTAGAGCCCCGTGCCCTCCAGCACCTGCTCGAGCTTGATCACCTCGATCAGGTCGAAGGCGAGCGTGATGGGCTTGCCGGTGCGCGTGAGGGCGCGGCCCGCCTTCACCTCGCCCTTGAAGAACTGCTTCGCCACGTTGCGCACCATGAGCCCGGAGCCGCCCGGGTTGCCGCGCAGGTCGATGACGATGGCCGGCGCGTCCTTGTGGGACCGGATGGCCTCGATCATGCCGCCCTCGAGGTTCTGCGACCACGCGGTGAGGCGGATGTAGCCCGACCCGTCCGGCAGCGTCCGGTGGGTGACGCGCGGCGGGTTGGTGAAGCGCTTGCGCTTGAGCGTCGCCGTGAAGACGGACCCGTCGCCGCGCCGGAAGGCGAGCGTGGCCGTGGTGTCGGGATCGCCGGCGAGGAGGCGGCGCGCGGCCATGAGGTGCCTGGCGTGTTCCGAGGAGCTGTCGCGCGCCTCGGCCATCAGCTTCGCGAAGGCGGCCCGGGCCGGCTCGCCGTTCACCGTGACGAGGCTCATGCCGGGGCGGACGCCGGCCCACCACGCGTCCGATTCGCCGTTCACGCCGGTCACCACCAGCGCCTCGCCCATCGGGCGGAACCCGAACCCCAGGCTCACGGACTGGGCGCGCTCGATGAGCTGGGCGCGCTTGGGGCTCTCGACGCGCGTGTGAGAGTCGCGCAGCTCGCCCGTCATGCGATCGAGGCGGTCCCAGAAGGCGTCGTCGTCGGCGGCGCCCATCACGCGCGGCCGCCAGCGCTCGCCCACGGCCTTCCAGTCGACGCCGTTCATCTTCGGGTCGTAGTAGCGCTCGTCGATCGTGCGCCACACGTAGTCGAAGGCCGCGGCGCGCGTGGCGTCGTCGAGCTGGCCCGTGACCGCGGCGCTCGCCACGGGCGTATGGGCGTCGGAGGCCTCGCCCAGGCGGCGGGTGATGATGCCGTTCGGGTCGAAGGCGGCGCAGCCCGAGGCGAGGACGGTCGCCAGGGCGAGGAAGGCTCGAAAGACGCGGTTCATGCGGGTTTCCGGTGCGGCGCGACGCGGGAGGAAAAGACGGCTAGACTTCCCGGCCATCGGCGGGAAAGCCGGCCTGAGAATAACCGATTACTCGATGCGCAAGGTTTACGCCCTCCTCACCGCCCTCCTCGCCGCCGCCTGCGCCGGTGTGCCGCCCCCGACGACCCCGGTTGCGCCGGCTCCGGCCGCCGCCAGGCACGATCCCGCGCCCTTCTCGACCGCCGCCGCGCTCGACATCCTGCCGCCGGGCTGGAAGCCCTATCGCCTCGCGCGCTTCAAGAAGCCGACCCTGTACCAGCTCGTTCCCCTGAACGGCACCGTCGCGATGCGCGCGCAGGCGGACGCGAGCGCCTCGGGCCTGCAGTACGACCTCTCCGTGGACCTGCACGAGTACCCGTTGCTCACCTGGCACTGGAAGGTGCCCGAGCTCATCGGCGGCGCCAACAACACGCTCCAGCAGGTCGAGGATTCGCCCGCGCGCGTGATCGTCACCTTCGAGGGCGGCCGCGAGAAGCTGCCGGACGCCGAGCAGATCAACTACGACCTCGCCAAGGCGATGACCGGCAACGAGTTGCCGTACGCGACGATCATGTACATCTGGGAGAACAACCTGCCCGAGGGTTCGGTGATCGACCACCACTTCTCGACGCGCGTGAAGATGATCGTGGCCGGCAGCGGCCGCAAGGACATCGACCGCTGGCACGAGGAGCGGATGAACGTGCTCGAGGACTACCGGCGCGCGTTCGGGGAGGAGCCGCCGCGCGTTCGCGCGGTGGGCATCATGAGCGATTCCGACAACACGGGCGGGCGGGCGGTGGCGTACTACGGGGATATCCGGTTCGCGAAGAATTGAAGGGGAGTTGAAGGGGACGCACACTTTCAGAAGCGGTTGCGGCAGCGTCCGTTTCTGAAAGTGTGCGTCCCCTTCAACTCCCGCAACCGCTTCTGAAAGTGTGCGTCCCCTTCAACTTCGTCCCCTTCATTTCTTCGCGTTCACCGCCGCCGCCGGCTCGGGACAGGCCACCGCCTTAAGCACGGTGCCCGCGAGATCGCGCTGCATCAGCGTGAGGCGCGCCACGAGCTCGGTGTCCGGCTCGCGGATCGTGAACACGAGGTCCCTCAGCTCGCGCGCGAAGGGCCCGACCTGCACGTTCCTCGCGCCCTTGGCCTCCAGGGCGCCCAGCGCGCGGAAGGCCGCGTCCTCCGTCGAGAAGACGCCCAGCGAGATCGCGAAATCCGGGCGGATGGAGAGCTCCGTCACGCCCTGGCGCTTGAGCTGCGCGGCGGCCTGCTCGGCGCTCTTGCGGTCCTTCGCGGGCGGGACGTAGACCCAGTGGCGGGTGATCTCCTCCACGCGGCGCTCGACGAGCCGCCCGCCCAGGCGCAGCGTGCCCAGGGTGTCGCGCACCCGGGCGACGTCGGCGGCGGCGAAGCCCGAGAACTCCACGCAGGCGGCGCCCGAGAGCGCCACGGCCTGGCGACGGGCCTCGTCGGACTTCTGCTGCGCGTTCACGGGCGGCGTGATCGAGACGATCTTCACCTCGCCCGGGTTCTTCTCGCGGCGCGTCACGTCCGGGGCCTCGCGATCGCGCGACAGCCACAGGTGCGCGCCGAAGGCGACGTTCGCGACGAGGAGGAGGAAGAAGAGGAGGCGGCCCACGGTCGTTGTCAGCCGGCGCGGGCGATGAGGGCCACGCCGTCGAGGACCAGATTGTCGTTCAACGTGACCGCGCTGGATAGGTGCGGCTCGATCGTCGAGGCGGCCCCGCCGGACAGCATGACCCGCACCGGCGCGGCCTTCGCCTGCGCCATCGCCGCCGCCATGCGCTCGATGGCGCCGAGGGCCGCCTGCACGGCACCCGTCGTGATCGCATCGGGCGTCGATCGCGGCATCGGGTCGAAATGGCCCTCGGTGAGCCGGAGGCCCGCGGTGCCGCCGGTGAGGCTCGCGCGCATGAGGGCCGGCCCGGGCACGATGAGCCCGCCCAGGAAGGTGCCGTCCTCCCGGAGCGCGTCGACCGTGAGCGCCGTGCCCACGTTCACGACCAGCTGGTGGCAGGGGCCCGCGTGGTGGGCCGCGACGAGGGCCGCCCAGCGGTCCGTGCCGAGCTGGCCGGGATCGCGGTAGGCGTTCCTCACGCCCAGCTGCGCGGCCTGCGAGACGATGAGGGACAGCTCGAGGTCGTAGTTGGCGCACGCGTCGTAGAGCGCGAGCTCGACCGGGATGCCGGCCACGTTCGAGCCCTTGGCGATCGTGCCCGCGGGCATCGGGGGCCAGTCGCGGCCGAGCTTCTGCGCGTCCTTCACGGGCGTCGCCCCTCGCGCGACCCACCGGCCGTCCACGTTGAGGCCCCACTTGATGCGCGTGTTGCCGGCGTCGAGGGCGAGGACGGGCGAGGCGGCGGGCATGCTCAGGCGGGCCTCAGGGAAATCTCGGCGGCGGTGAGGCGCGAGGGCCGCCCGCCTTCGCTCACGACGAGCGCGCCGTCCTCCGCGATGTCCACCACGTCGGCCACGCGCGGCGGGGCGCCGGGCACGAGCACCGTGACGCGCCGGCCGGCGTAGGCGTGCCGCGCCTTCCAGGCCTCGCGGAAGCCGGCGAATCCCTCGCGCTCGAAGCGCTCGAGGGCCGCGACGAGTTCCTGGACGAGCGCGGCGAGGAGGGCGTTGCGCGAAGGCGGCTCGGGCGCGAGCGAGACGGCGTCCACCGCGGGCTGGTCGATGCGCGCGAGGAGCGCCTCGTCCATCCGGAAGTTGACGCCCACGCCGATGATCGCGGCCGTGGGCCCGAGCAGGTCGCCGGAGGTCTCCACCAGGATGCCGCCCAGCTTCTTCCAGCCGGCGACGAGGTCGTTGGGCCATTTCACGCCGACGCCCTCGACGCCGCTGCGCTCGAGCGCGCGCGCCACCGCGACCGCCACGGCGAGGGAGAGGCCCGCGAGATGCCCCGGCCCGCGCTCGAAGCGCCAGAGCATCGAGAAGGTGATGGAAGCCCCCAGCGCCGATTGCCACGCCCGGCCGCGCCGGCCGCGCCCCGCGCTCTGCCACTCGGCGGCGACGCAGGTGCCCGAGGGCGCGCCCTGCTGGGCGAGCGCCGCGAGGCGCGTGCTCGTCGAGTCGGCCTCGTCCAGGAGCGTGAGGCGCACGCGCGCGGCCGCGGGGCCCAGTCCCTCCACGACGCGCGTGGCGTCCAGGAACTCCACGGGGGTGGCGAGCTTGTAGCCCCTTCCCGGCACGGAGAACACGGCGAGGCCGAGCCCGTCCACGGCCTTCAGCGCCTCGGACACCGTGGCGCGCGAGCGGCCCAGGCGCCGGGCGAGGTCCTCGCCGGAATGGAAGCGGCCGTCGGCCAGGAGCTTCAGGAGCGGGAAGGTGGCCGGGCCCATCTACGGGGCCGCGCGGTGCTCGGCGCGGCACTCCCACGCCTCGCGGCGGTAGGCGACGTCCGCGACGATCGCATCGAGCAGCAGCTCCATGCGCCGCGCGAGCTTGCTGCCCTTGCGGTAGTCGGCCTCGGCGATGTAGTCGACGCGGCCGGCCTCGAGCAGCTTCACGCAGATGCCCTTCTCGCGCGCCTTCTTGTCGTCGTAGACCGCGATCGTGTGGCCGCCGTTCTTCTTGGTGAGCGCCATCGAGGGGACGTCGGTCATCCCGTCGCCCACGTAGATGATGTTCTGGAAGGGGATGGGGCGCTCGGCCTCGGGCATGTGCTCGTTGATCGACTCGGTGACCGCCTCCTTGCCCTTGTTGATGCGGAAGAGGAACTGCGTCTTGACCGTGTCGGTGACGAGCAGCTTCGGGAACGTGGCGATGCCGTTGTGGTTGAAGTGGTACTCGGAAGCGTAGATGCGCTTGAAGTGCCGGCGGATCGAGACGCCGTCGAGGATCTCCTTCTGCCCGGCGGAGATGACGTAGTGGTGCAGCTTCACCTTGCCGCCGCTGCGCTTCCTCACGTACGCGTTCACGCGGGTGAACCAGCCCTCGACGCCGGGGAAGTAGCGGATGGCGCCCGCCATCTTCGCGAAATCCTCGCGCTTCACCGCGATCTTCTTGCGCTCCAGGGACTCGAGGATGTGGCGCATGTAGACCAGCATCATGTCCGACTCGGTCGCCTTCGCCTCCTCGTTCACGCGGGCCCAGAACTCGCGCGGCTCGATGCCCATGCGCGGCAGCACCGTGTACTCCTGCATCGGCTGCGGCGAGAGCGTGCCGTCGAAGTCGTACACCAGGGCGATGGTGTTCTGGAAGAAACTTTTTTGCACGGGCCCGGTCGGAAGGGGGATAACGACAGGGGCATTCTACCGCCAGCCCCGCCGCGGCACTTCCCCGCACGCTGCCATCCGTCCTCCAACCATTGCTTGGGAGGGGTCCCATGGAAGCTCGTTTCCTGCCGTCGTTCCCGCTCGAACTCAGCTACCAGCTGCTCTTCGGCGTCCTGCTCGTGGCCGGCATGCTCGGCGGGGAGACCGCCCGCACCCTGCGCCTGCCCCGCATCGTGGGCTACGTCCTCGTCGGCTTCGCCCTCGCCCCGGTGGCGAGCGCCATGAACCTCGGGCCGCTCCTAGACGAGGCCCGCATCTTCGTCGACATCGCCCTGGGGCCCGTCCTCTTCGACCTCGGCCGGCGCCTGGACCTCTCCTGGCTCGGCCGCGACTGGACGCTCGCCGCCACCAGCGTGGCCGAGAGCCTCGTCACCTTCGGCCTGGTGTTCGTCACGCTGCAGGCGCTCGGCTTCGCGCCCCTGCCGGCGGGCCTCGCGGCGGCCATCGCGATGGGCACCTCGCCCGCGGTGGTGCTGCTGATCGCGCAGGACTCCCGGGCCGAAGGGCAGGTGACGGAGCGGGCCTTCACCCTGGTCGCGCTCAACAGCCTCATCGCCTCGGTGATCGTGACGATGCTCACGGCCTCCGTGCACTACGAGGTGAAGCTGGACCTCGACACCGCCGTGCTGCACCCCCTCTACCTCTTCTCGGGCTCGCTCGCGCTGGGCGGGGTCTTCGCGGGCATCGCGCGGTTCCTCGCGCGCCGCGTGGACCGCAGCCCGGAACTGCACTTCATGCTCATCGCCGGCCTCGTGGTCGCGGCCGTGGGCCTCGCGCAGGCGGCCAAGCTCTCGGTCATCCTCTCGCTCCTCGCCTTCGGCCTCTTCGCGCGCAACGAAGGCCGCGGCCACGACCTGCTGGCGGTGGACCTGGGCCGCGCCTCGCGGCTCTTCTACGTGGTGCTCTTCGTGATCACCGGGGCGAGCCTGCCGCCGGAGGCGCTGCAGGCCGCGGGCCTCGCCGCGGTCGCGTTCGTGGCGGCGCGCGCCGCGGGCAAGGCCGCGGGCGTCCTGCTCTTCGCGCCGCTGGGCGGCCTTCGGCTTCGCCAGGCGACGGGGCTCGCGGCGACGCTCATGCCCATGTCCTCGCTCGCGCTCCTGCTGCAGCACGACGTCGCGCGGCTCTACCCGTCCTTCGGCCAGGAGCTCACGGCGGTCGTGCTGGGCGGCGTGCTCGTGATGGAGATCGCCGGCCCGCTCGCGGTGCAGTGGGGCCTTCGCTTCGCCGGCGAGACCGAGCCCGAGGCGCAGGGCGCGCCCGCCGGCGCCATGCCCACCCGTTGACGGAGGACGCCATGCCCCTCGACTTCAAGGTATCCGATCCCCTCACCGTCGGCGTGGAGCTCGAGCTGATGGTGCTCGCCACCCGCGGCTACGACCTCACGCGCGGCGCGCCGGACCTGCTCGCGCGCATCGCCAGGGCGGGCCTGCCCAGCGAGGTGAAGCCCGAGATCACCGAGAGCATGATCGAGGTGAACAGCACGGTGCACACGCGCTTCGACGCGCTCTCGGCCGAGCTCGCCGCCACGCGCGACGGCATCGTGGAGGCCGCGGGCC
Organism: uncultured Lysobacter sp.; assembly: GCA_964587315.1. Taxonomy (GTDB): domain Bacteria; phylum Pseudomonadota; class Gammaproteobacteria; order Burkholderiales; family Usitatibacteraceae; genus FEB-7. The sequence continues at coordinate 3,651 of CAZPLW010000035.1, read as the reverse complement.
GCCTCAACCTCGCGGTGTCGGGCGGGGGCTCCCACCCCTTCCACCGCTGGAGCGACCGGCGCATCTTCCCGACGGAGCGCTTCCTCAAGGTCTCCGCGCTCTACGGCTACCTCGCCAAGCAGTTCACGGTGTTCGGCCAGCACATCCACGTGGGCGTGGCCTCGGGAGACGACGCCATCTACCTCACGCACCGCATGGCGCGCTACATCCCGCACTTCATCGCGCTGTCGGCCTCCTCGCCCTTCTACCAGGGCGAGGACACGTCCTTCGAGACCTCGCGCCTGCACGCGGTGTCGGCCTTCCCCCTCGCGGGCCACCTGCCGGAGGTGGGCTCCTGGGAGGAATTCAACCGCTACTTCGACGAGATGGCCGGCTACGGCATCGTCTCCAGCATGAAGGACTTCTACTGGGACATCCGCCCGAAGCCCGAGTACGGCACGATCGAGATCCGCATCGGCGACACGCCCCTCACCGTCTCGCAGGCGGCGGAGCTCGCGGCCTACGCGCAGGTGCTCGCCGCGGACCTGCTGCGCCACCGCGACCGCGAGCCCATCGCGCCGCAGTACCTGGTCTACGGCTACAACCGCTTCCAGGCCTGCCGCTTCGGGTTCGAGGCGATGCTGGCCGATCCGCGCGCGCACACGCACATCCGCCTGCGCGAGGACGTGCTCGCCACGCTCTACCGCGTGCAGCAGCTCGGCGACGAGCTGGGATCGGCCGTGGCGCTCCGGGCCATCGGAGATCGCGCCGACCGCGGCATCAACGACGCGCGCTGGCTGCGTGAACACTTCGCGCAGTCGGGCCACCTCGCCGACGTGGTGCGCCTGCAGGCGGCGCGCTGGAGCGAGGAGCCGGCGGCGGCCGAGGCGGCAGGCGCGGGGAGGCTGCGGGCCGCGAAGTAGAATGGGGGGCTCCCCGAATCCCGATTGCCCCTCCATGACAACGATGAACGGCGCCGACGCCCTCGTGCGCATGCTGCAGCTGAACGGCGTGAAGCACATCTTCGGCCTGTGCGGCGACACGAGCCTGCCCTTCTACGACGCCCTGGCGCGCCTGGACCACGGCATCGACCACATCCTCACGCGGGACGAGCGCAGCGCCGCCCACATGGCCGATGGCTACGCACGCGTCACCGGCCGCGTGGGCGTGTGCGAGGGGCCGAGCGGCGGCGGCGCCACGTACCTGCTGCCGGGCCTGGTGGAGGCGAACGAATCCTCCATCGCCGTGCTGGGCATCACCTCGGACGTGTCGGTCGGCGCGCGCGGCAAGTTCCCGCTCACGGAGCTGGACCAGCAATCGCTCTACCGTCCGCTCACCAAGTGGAACACGACGGTGGACCGCGTCGACCAGATTCCCGGCGCGGTGCGCGGGGCCTTCCGCGCCATGACCACGGGCCGGCCGGGCGCGGCGCACATCTGCATGCCCTACGACGTGATGAAGCTCGCGATCGACCCTGAGGACGTGTGGGCGCAGCCGGGCCACGGCACGTTCCCGGCCATGCGCTCGCGGCCCGATGCGGCGGAGGTCGAGAAGGCCGCCGCGAAGCTGGTCGCTTCGAAGGCGCCCGTCATCGTGTGCGGCGGCGGCGCCATCCTCGCGGGCGCCTGCGCGGAGTTGGAGGCGCTCGCCACGATGCTGAATGCGGTCGTCTGCACGACGGTGAGCGGAAAGGGGACGCTTCCCGATTCCCATCCGCTCAACGCGGGCGTGGTCGGCACCAACGGCGGCGTGCCCTCGACCCGCGAGGTCGTGATGAATGCGGACCTCGTGTTCTTCGTGGGCTGCCGCGCCGGCTCCACGACCACGGAGCACTGGAAATTCCCGGCGCGCGACGTGCCGATCCTGCACCTGGACGTGGACGGCATGACCATCTCCACCAACTACCGCACGGACGTCGCCCTCGTCGCCGACGCGAAGCTGGGCCTCGCGGACCTGAACGAGGCGGTGCGCGCGCGGCTTGCCCACCGCCCGAAGGATGCGACGGACGGCCGCGCCATCGCCGGGAAGGCACGCGCGAGGAAGCTCGCCGATTTCGCCGCGCTCGCCGCCTCGACCGACCGGCCCATCAAGCCCGAACGCGTCGTCGAATCGCTCAACCGCCAGTTGCCGGAGGGCGCCATCGTCGTTGCGGATCCCGGCACGCCCTGCCCGTACTTCTCGGCGTTCTTCGACGCCCCGCAGGCGGGCCGCCACTTCATCACCAACCGCGCGCACGGGGCCCTCGGCTTCGCCATGTCCGCGGGCGTGGGCGCCTGGTTCGGCCGGCCGGAGGCCACGGTGGTCGCCGCCATGGGCGACGGCAGCTTCAACTTCACCTGCGGCGAGCTCGAGACGATCGTGCGCCGGCAGGTGCCGCTCAAGATGATCGTGTTCTCGAACACGGTGTACGGCTGGATCAAGGCGAGCCAGAAGACGGGCTACGGCGAGCGCTACTTCTCCGTCGACTTCGACCGCACGGACCACGCGCGCGTCGCCGAGGCCTTCGGCGTGAAATCGTGGCGCGTGGAGGACCCGGCCGGCGTCGACGCCGCCATCGCCGCGGCGCTGGCCCACGACGGGCCCGCGCTCGTCGACGTGATCTCGCAGCAGCTTCAGGACACGGCCGTGCCCGTGAGCCAGTGGATGGGCTGAAGCCCCGTCCGCCGAACCCCTTTCCACCGCAACCCGGAGCACCCGACCATGACCGACACCTTCTCCCGCCGTGACGTCCTCAAGGCCGGCGCCGCCGCCGTCGCCGCATCCTTCGCGCCCGCCGCGCTCGCGCAGGATTCGACCCTGCGCCTGGTCGTCACCTTCCCGCCCGGCGGCAGCACGGACATCACCGCGCGCATCCTGCAGCCGCGCCTCGCGGAGAAGTCGGGACGCCCCGTCGTCGTCGAGAACAAGCCCGGCGCCGCGAGCCAGGTGGGCACGGCGTTCGTCGCCAAGGCGGCACCGGACGGCAACACGGTGCTGGTGTGCTTCGACACGCACGCCATCAACCCCATCGCGAAGAAGACCCTGCCCTACGACACCTTCAAGGATTTCGTCGGCGTCTCGCTCGCGGTGCGCTTCCCGCTCGTGATCGGCGCGCATCCGTCGGTGCCGGGGAAGAACCTGAAGGAATTCCTCGAGGCCGCGAGGCAGGATCCGGGCAAGTACAGCTACGCCTCGACGGGCCTGGGCTCGATGAACCACCTGGTCGCCGAGGACCTGAAGCGCCAGTCGGGCACCGACATCCTGCACGTGCCCTACGGCGGCGGCGGTCCGGCCGTGCAGGCGGTGCTCGGCAACACGGTGAGCTTCACGCTCCTCAGCTACGCGGCGCTCAAGGGCAACATCCAGGGCGGCAAGATCAAGGCGCTGGCGGTCACGGGCACCAAGCGCCTCGCGGACCTGCCGGATATCCCCGCCGTCCCCGAATCGGGACTCCCCGGCCTCCAGGCTTGCCCGTGGAACGGCCACCTCGCGCCCCTGCCCGGTTCCGGCAAACACCACCGTGTGCTCTCCCACGAGGGCGCCGCCGCGAACGGCCGGAAACCCGATGGCCTTCGCGCCGCGCTCGCCGGCCTCGCCGGCGCGGCCGTGAACCGCGACCTTCGCGAGGTCCCGGCCGGGCGCCGCCGCGACGACTTCGCCGAGCTTGAGTGCCGTGCCGGAGGGGGCATCGAC
>CAZPLW010000034.1:16728-25473 GCA_964587315.1 uncultured Lysobacter sp. | reverse complement strand
TCGTCGCCGGCATGGACGCCACGGGCGCCTGGACCCCCGTGCCGCTCATGGGCGCGACGGTGAGCGCGAGCGGCCCCATCGACCATCCCTTCTTCCTCGAGGTGGCCGACGGCATCGCCTCGCGCCTTCGCGCCGCGCTGCCGGTCGACGGCGTCTTCCTCTCGCTGCACGGCGCGGCGATCGGCACGGGCGAGGTCGATCCCGACGGCGTCATCCTCGAGCGCGTGCGCGAGCTGGTGGGACTGGACGTGCCCGTGCTCGCGACGCTGGACCTGCACGCGAACGTCTCGCAGCGCATGGTCGATGCCGCGAGCGTGCTCGTCGCCTACCGCACCAACCCGCACGTGGACATGTTCGAGCGCGGCGAGGAATGCGCGCGGCTGATGCGCGAGATCCTGGCGGGCGCGCAACCGACGGCCGCGTTCGTGAAGCTGCCGATGATCCCGCCGTCCGTCACGCAGAACACCAAGAGCGGCCCCTACGCGGACATCATCGCCTACGGTCAGTCGCAGGCGGACGCGCGGGTGATGAACGTCTCGGTCGTGAGCGGCTTCTCGCTGGGCGACACGCAGAAGAACGGCATGAGCGTCATCGTCACGACGCGCGGCGACCAGGCCCACGCGGACCACCTCGCGCGCGACATCGCCGCGCGGACGTGGGCCGACCGCCATCGCTACGTGCCGAACCTCACCTCGCTCGAGGAATCCACCCGGCTGGCGCTCGCGTGCGGGAAGGATCCCGCGAAGCCCGCCCTCCTCTTCGCCGACGTGGCCGACAATCCCGGCGGCGGCGGGCGCGGCAACACCTGCTGGATCCTGAGGGCGTTCCACGACGCGGGCGTCGAGGGCGCGCTCCTGGGCATCTTCTACGACCCGGCCCTCGCCGCCGAGGCCCATGCGCTCGGCAAGGACGCCCGGTTCCACGCGCGCTTCAACCGCGACGAGTCGCACCCGCTCTCCGGCCGCTTCGAGGCGGACGCGGTGGTGGAGGCGCTGCACGACGGCCACGTGATCGGCCGGCGCGGCATCTCCGCGGGCCACACGATCACGCTGGGGCCCATGGCGCTCGTGCGCGTGGGCGGCATCCGCGTCGCCGTGGTGAGCGTGCGCCAGCAGGCCAAGGACATCGCGATGTTCGAGGTGTTCGGGCTCGACGTGTCGCAGGCGCGGTCGGTCGTCGTGAAGTCGCGCGGCCACTTCCGCGCCGCGTTCGACGAGGTGTTCCCGGACGACCGGATCGTCGAGGTGGACGTGCCCGGGCTCACCACGCCGGTGCTCAAGCGCGTGCCCTACCGCGACGTGCCGCGGCCCGTCTTCCCGCTGGACGAGGGCTTCGACTGGAAGCCGTGAGCGGGAATCAGCGCGCCGGCGCCGAGATCGTCGCGGTGAGGCGCGGGGCCAGCGAGGCGAGATCGCCCACGCGCGAGACGATGCGCCCGAGGGGAATGCCCGGCGAGGCCATGCGCGGCTCGTCCCCGTGGCTCGCGGGCGTGGGCCCGAAGAAGATGCAGAAGGCGTTGCCGTCGGGCCACAGCGCGAGCTCGCCCACCTCGAAGACGTCGCGCCGCGCCTCGCCGGCCGGCAGCCGCACGGGCAGCGAACCGTAGTACTCGTCGCCCCAGCGGGACATCGGGATCGCGAGGGGCAGCGCATCCGCCAGCGCCTTCGCGGCGGGACCCTCGCCCAGCGTGGCCTCCAGCGCGAGCTTGCCGAGGGTGATCGTGATGGCGTTCATCGCGCGCGCTCCTCGAAGCTCCTCGGATCCTCGACCGGCTCCAGGTGCGTGAGGACCTCGACGTGCGGCACGCGCTCGCGGATCTCGCCCTCGAACTTCTCGAGGAGGTCGTGGCCCTCCTGCACGCTCAGGGAGCCCGGCACGAGCACGTGCACGTCCACGAAGCTCATCTTGCCGGCCGCGCGCGTGCGCAGCGCGTGGTAGTCGCCGCCCAGGGCCTTCACCTGGTCCAGCACCTTGACGATCTCGTCGCGCTCGGCCTCGGGAATGGCGCGGTCCATGAGCCCGTCGAAGGAGCGGCGCATGAGGCGAAAGCCGGTCCACAGGATCTGCAGCGCCACCGCGATGGCGATGAGCGGGTCCAGCAGGAGCCAGCCCGAGAAGTGGACGAGGCCCACGCCGACGATCACGCCCGCGGTGGTCCACACGTCGGTGAGCAGGTGGTGGGCGTCGGCTTCCAGCGTGATCGAGCGGTGCTCGCGCGCGCCCTTGAGGAGCGCCCAGCCGCACAGCAGGTTCGCCCCGGCCGCCACGACCGAGAGCACGAGGCCCAGGCCCACCTGCTCCAGGGGCTGGGGCGCGAGGAGGCGCGGCACCGCGCTCCACACGATGGCGCCGGCGGCCACGAAGATGAGCGCGCCCTCGATGCCGCTCGAGAAGTACTCCGCCTTCACGTGGCCGAAGTTGTGGTCCTCGTCGGCGCCCCGGTCGGCGTAGGAGAGCGTCGCGAGCGCCACGAGCGCGGCCGCGAGGTTCACGAAGGACTCGAGCGCGTCGGAGAGCAGGCCCACGGAGCCGGTGAGGAAGTACGCCGCGAACTTCACGACGATGGTGAAGAGCGAGGTGACGATCGACAGCCCCGCGTAGAAGACCGGGGAGCGCGCGCTCATGATCGCGCCTTGCGCCCGGCGCGGCCGGTGGGTGGCGCGCCGATGAGGCCCGCGCCGCGCTCGATCAGGAACCGCTCGAACGCCTGCGCGATGCGCGGCAGGCGGCGCGCGCTGCGCCGGACCACGTACCACTGCCGCATGACGGGGAAGCCTTGCACGTCCACGACGACAAGCGTACCGCGATCGACCTCGTTCAGCACGGCATGGGCGGAGAGGAACCCGATGCCCAGCCCCGCGGCCACGGCCTGCTTGATGGTCTCGTTGCTCGCGATCTCCATCTCGAGCTCCGGCGCCACGCCGCCTTCGGCGAAGGCCTGGTCCATGGCGAGGCGCGTGGCCGAGCCGGGCTCGCGGGCGAGGAGCGACTCGCGCGCGAGGCTCGCGAGGGGCACGCGCCGCCGGGAGGCGAGCGGATGGTCCGGCGCGGCCACGATCACGTGCGGATGCGGCGCGAAGGCCGTCGCGGCGAATCCCGCTTCCGCCGGGGGATGGCTCATCACCGCCAGGTCCATCTCCTGCGCCGCCAGCCGGACCAGCAGGTCGTCGCGGTTCTGCACGGTGAGGCGGATGCGGATGCCGGCGTGCTGCCGGCGGAACGCCGCCACGAGCCAGGGGAAGAAGTGGTCGCCGGCGTTGATGACGCCCACGTCGAGCAGCCCCCGGCCGAGCGCCTCGAGGTCCGCGAGGGCCTCCTCGGCGCCGCGGATGTGCGCCAGCACCTCGCGGGTGTGGGCCAGCACTTCCGCGCCCGCCTGCGTGAGCTTGAGCCCGCGGCCACTTCGCTCGAACAGCGGCGCCTTCGCGTGGCCTTCCAGCTGGCGCACCTGGATGGAGATGGCCGGTGGCGTGAGGTGCAGCTCCTCCGCCGCGCGGGTGAGGGACAGGTGCCGCGCCGCGCTCTCGAAGACGCGCAGTTGCCGCAAGGTGGCGTTCTTCATTAAGTGATCACTTAATACAAAGTGAAGATCATTTTACTTTTACTTAATGATTTCCGCGAGTAGCGTCGGGGCTGGGAACGGACGAGAACGACAACGACCACGAGGAGCCCGCATGGACCTGAGCGAACCGAACGGGAACCGCTTCGACGGGCGCGACGCCCTGAACGCCGCCTTCTGGGACCTGGGCCTTCGCTTCCAGTGGGACCCGGCCACCTGGAACGTGCTGGTGGAACTCGAGGGCCTCGAGGACCAGCTCGCGTACTACCTCAAGCACTGGCAGCCGCACCTGCTGGGCGTCTACGACCCCGTGTTTCTCGCGCGGCTCGTCGCCACGCGACTCGCCCAGCCGGGCACGAACCGGTTCGGGATGGAGGCCTACTCCGGCGACTGCTAGTCCAGCGCGCCGCCCGCCATCTTCACGTCGACCGCGTGCTCGATCGCCGCCGCGAGCGCCGCCTCCATGCCGCGCACCATCGTCGCGAGCGCCATCGACGGCTCGCTCGGCCGCGAGAGCGCCTGCGCGTCCAGCCACGGCACGTGGATGAATCCCGCCCTCGCGCCCCGCCCGCTGGCCGCGAGGAAGTGCAGCACCCCGTACATGAGGTGGTTGCAGACGAACGTGCCGGCCGTGTTCGACACGATCGCGGGCACGTCGGCCTCGCGCATCGCCGCCACCATCGCCTTCACCGGCAAGGTCGCGAAGTAGGCGGCGGGGCCGCCCCCGGCGATGGGCTCGTCCACCGGCGCGGCGCCGGCGTTGTCGTCGATGCGCGCGTCGTCCACGTTGATGGCGATCCGCTCGACCGACATCGCCGCGCGTCCCCCCGCCTGCCCGAGGGAGAGCACGATGGCCGGCTCGAGGCGCTCGATCTCCCCGGCCACCACCTCGATCGCCGTCCGGAATTCGCACGGCACCCGCAGCACGTGGATGCGCGTGGCGCCGATGGCCTCGGGCAGGTCGCGGCAGATCTCCCAGGACGGGTTGACGTCCTCGCCGCCGAAGGGCTCGAAGCCGGTGACGAGCACGGGGCCCGCCGGCGCGATGCCCGGCCTGCGCGGCGGCGCCACAGCCCGACTCACTCGCCGCGCAACGCGAGGGCCTGCCCGGCGGCCGGGCGCGCGAACGACGCCGCGATCCAGCGGCCGAGCGCGGGACGGTCGGCGAAGGCGAGCTTGCGCAGCCGGAAGATCGTCGCCGCGACGTTGAGATCCGCCACCGTGAACGCGTCTCCCGCGAGCCACGCCCGGCGTGCCAGCGTCGCGTCGAGCACCGCCAGCGGCCGGTCGAGCTTCGACCAGGCGGCCTGCGCCCTGGCGGGATCGCGCTCGCCCTCGGGCAGCAGGAGCGCGTGGCGCGCCCACTCGATGGCGGCCATCTCGAGCTCGGTGACGGCGAAGAGCGACCACTGGAACGCGAGCGCCTCGCCCTCGAGCGTCGCGGGCCACAGGCCCCGGCCGTGCTTCTTCGCCAGGTAGAGATCGATCGCCATGGACTCGAAGAGCCCGAAGCCGTCGTCGTCGATCGCGGGAATGCGACCGAGCGGGCTCACCGCGCGGAAGTCCGGCCGGCGCTTGCCCGCGGGGCCGTCGCTCTCGTCCCGGTAATCGATGGGAACCAGGTCGTAGTCGAGGCCGAGTTCCCCGGCCGTCCAGAGCGTGCGCAAGGCGCGCGAAGCGGGCATTCCGTAGATCCTGAGCGTCATGGTCCCTCCTGCGGGGCGATCACCATCTCGATGTGGGGGATGCCGTCCTCGATGTACATCGCCGAATCCGTGACGAAGCCCAGGGACCGGTAGAAGCGCTCGAGGCGCTGCTGCGCGCCGATGCGGATGGGCGAGCCCGGCCACAGCGCGCGGCCCCGCGAGATCGCCTCCACCATGAGCCGCCGGCCCAGTCCCGTTCCCCGCACCGGCATCGCGGTGACCACGCGGCCGATGGTGGGTTCGGCGAACTTGACGCCCGCGCCCAGGAAGCGGCAGTAGGCGGCCACCTCGCCGTCAACGCGCGCGTACAGGTGCCAGCCGTCGGCATCGGCGCCGTCCAGGTCCTGGAAGACGCAGTCCTGTTCCACCACGAACACCGCCGCGCGCAGCTGCAGGATGTCGTGGAGGTCGCGAGGCGAGAGCTCGTCCAGGCGCGCGAAGCGCCAGTCCGGCCTCGGCGGCCCGGCGCCGGGTCCCGCGTTCAGGCCGGCTGCGCCGCGCCCGAGACCTTGGCCAGGTGCAGCCAGGTCTCGACCACGGTGTCCGGGTTGAGCGACATCGACTCGATGCCCTCGGCCATGAGCCACTCGGCGAGGTCCGGGTAGTCGCTGGGGCCCTGGCCGCAGATGCCCACGTACTTGCCCTGGCGGCGGCAGGCCTGGATCGCGAGCGAGAGCATGCGCTTCACGGCCGGGTCGCGTTCGTCGAAGGAATCCATGACGAGGCCCGAGTCGCGGTCGAGCGCGAGCGTGAGCTGGGTCATGTCGTTCGAGCCGATGGAGAAGCCGTCGAAGAGCTTGAGGAACTCGTCGGCGAGGATGGCGTTGGAGGGGATCTCGCACATCATCACGACCTTGAGGCCGTTCCTGCCGCGCTCCAGGCCGTTCTCCTTGAGGATGGCGTGGACCTGCTCGGCCTCCTTCAGCGTGCGCACGAACGGGATCATGATCTCCACGTTGGTGAGACCCATCGTGTCGCGCACCTTGCGCATGGCCTCGCACTCGAGCCGGAAGCAATCGCGGAAGCTGCGGGCGACGTAGCGCGCGGCCCCGCGGAAGCCGATCATCGGGTTCTCCTCGTGCGGCTCGTACTCCGCCCCGCCGATGAGGTTGCGGTACTCGTTCGACTTGAAGTCCGACAGGCGCACGATGACCTTCTTGGGCCAGAAGGCCGCGGCGATGGTCGAGACGCCCTCGACGATCTTCTCCACGTAGAAGCGAGTCGGGCTCTCGTAGCCGCGGCTCTGCTTCGCCACCTGCGCCTTCAGCGCCGGCGCGAGGCGGTCGAACTCCAGGCACGCCTTCGGGTGCACGCCGATCATGTTGGAGATGACGAACTCCAGCCGCGCGAGGCCCACGCCGTCGTTGGGCAGCTGGCAGAAGTCGAAGGCGAGCTGCGGGTTGCCCACGTTCATCGCGAGCTTCACCGGGATCTTCGGCATGCGGCTGAGCGAGACCTCCACGATCTCGAACGGGATCTTGCCGTCGTAGACGTAGCCCGTGTCGCCCTCGGCGCAGGAGACGGTGACCACGTCGCCGTCGGCGAGGACGCGCGTCGCGTCCTCGCAGCCCACGACCGCGGGCACGCCCAGCTCACGCGCGATGATGGCCGCGTGGCACGTGCGGCCCCCGCGGTTCGTCACGATGGCCGAGGCGCGCTTCATGACCGGCTCCCAGTTGGGATCGGTCATGTCGGTCACGAGCACGTCGCCGTCCTTCACGCGGGCGATCTCGGCCACGTCCTTGATGACGCGCACCACGCCCTGGCCGATCTTCGAGCCGATGGCGCGGCCGGACGAGCGCACCACGCCGCGCTTCTCCAGCCGGTAGCGCGTGAGGTGGTCGTGCCGGTGCTCCTGGCTCTTCACCGTCTCGGGCCGGGCCTGGAGGACGTAGAGCTTGCCGTCGTCACCGTCCTTGCCCCATTCGATGTCCATGGGGCGGCCGTAGTGCTTCTCGATGGCCACGGCGTAGCGCGCCAGTTCCTCGACCTCGGCGTCGGTGAGGCAGAAGCGGTCCCGGTCGGCCTGCGGCACGTCGACCTGCACGACGGACTTGCCGGCCCTGGCCTCCTCGCCGAAGACCATCTTGATCGCCTTGGCGCCCAGGCTGCGGCGGATCACCGCCGGCTTGCCCGCCGCGAGGATGGGCTTCGAGACGTAGAACTCGTCCGGGTTCACCGCGCCCTGCACGACCATCTCGCCCAGGCCGTAGCTCGCCGTGATGAAGACGACGTCGCGGAAGCCCGACTCGGTGTCCATCGTGAAGAGCACGCCCGCGGCGCCGCTGTCCGAGCGGACCATGCGCTGCACGCCCGCGGAGAGCGCGACGTCCGCGTGGGCGAAGCCCTTGTGCACGCGGTAGGCGATGGCGCGGTCGTTGTAGAGCGAGGCGAACACGTGCCGGATGGCCTCGAGCACGTGGTCGATGCCGCGGATGTTGAGGAAGGTCTCCTGCTGCCCGGCGAACGAGGCGTCGGGCAGGTCTTCGGCCGTGGCCGAGGAGCGCACGGCGAAGCTCGCGCCCGCGCCGCCATCGAGCGCCCGGAACGACTCGCGGATCTGCTCCTCGAGCGCGGCGGGCAGCGGCGCCTCGCCCACCCACCGCCGGATCTCGGCGCCCGCCTGCGCGAGGGCGGTGACGTCCTCCACGTCCAGACGGTCGAGCGCCTCGTCGATGCGCGCCTTCAGCCCGCTCTCGCGCAGGAAGTCCACGTAGGCCTGGGCCGTGGTGGCGAAGCCCCCGGGGACGCGCACACCGGCCGCCGACAACTGGCTGATGAGCTCGCCGAGCGAGGCGTTCTTGCCGCCGACGGTCGGAACATCGGCCATGCGGAGCGATTCGAGGGGCAGGACGTAGGCAGGGGCCATGGCGTGGGTTCCGGGTGACGGGCCGTCGGGAATTTGCAATTATATCGAACGCTTGCGGCCGATGCTGCGCTGCATCAAACTGTGGAAGTCCCGCCAGGGCCGCTTCCGGCCGTTCCCCTCTCGAGCCTCCCATCCGCCATGCCCCATCGCCGCCGCGTCTTCTTCGTCTCCGACCGCACGGGCCTCACCGTCGAAGCCCTGGGTTCCTCCCTCATCTCGCAGTTCGACGCGATCGACTTCCTGCGCCTCACGCTGCCCTTCATCGACACCGTCGACAAGGCGCGCGAGGCCGTCCAGCAGATGAACGCCGCGCACCAGGACAGCGGCAAGCGCCCCCTCATCTTCAGCTCCCTCGTGGACGACGCCATCCGCGCCGAGATCAACAAGGCCGACGGCCTGGTGCTCGACGTGTTCGAGCGCTTCATCGTCCCGCTCGAGCACGAACTCGGCCAGAAGTCGCAGCACGCCGTCGGCAAGAGCCACAGCGCCGGCAACGCCAAGGACTACAACCACCGCATCGAGGCCATCAACTACTCGCTCTCGCACGACGACGGCGTCACGCACCGCGGCCTCGAGGATGCCGACCTGGTGCTGGTGGGGGTATCGCGCAG
>CAZPLW010000034.1:0-16718 GCA_964587315.1 uncultured Lysobacter sp. | reverse complement strand
TCACCATCCAGCCCGACCGCCTGCACCAGATCCGCAAGGAGCGCCGCCCGGACTCGAAGTACGCCGCGCTCGACAACTGCCGCTACGAGGTGGCCGCCGCTGAGAAGCTCATGCGCCAGGCCGACATCCCCTTCCTCGATTCGACCACCAAGTCCATCGAGGAAATCGCGACGACCATGCTGCACGAGGCCAAGCTCGTCCGACGCGTGTATTGACGCTTTCGTTTGTGCGAAGATTGGCGCCGAAACGGGGCCCCTCGACGGGCCCCGTCCATTACAAGCCTGACCCTCCCGGAGGAGACCCCGTCATGAAGCCCGTCCGTCGCGTCCTGCCTGCCCTCCTGCTGTCCCTCTTCGCCGGCGCCACCGCGCCCGTGGCGGGCGCCGCCCAGTTCTCCGGCGTCGTCGTCTTCGGCGACAGCCTCTCGGACGCGGGCTACTACCGCCCCTTCCTCGCCGGCCTGGGCCTGCCCTCGGCGACGGTCGCGGCGCTCGGCCGGTTCACCACCAACCCGGGCCCGGTGTGGTCGGAGCTCGTCTCGCAGTACTACGGCTTCGCCGCGTCCCCGTCCAACGCGAACAGCGGCAACATCTTCGCGCAGGGCGGCGCCACGGTCGCCTCGCCCTCGCCCTCCACGCCCCCCGGCTTCGCCCAGCGCCCGGTGAGCACGCAGATCGGCGAGTACCTCGCGCGGAACGGCGGCGTCGCCGACTCCAACGCCCTCTACACGGTCTGGGCGGGCGGCAACGACTTCCTCAACAACTTCACGCTGTTCTCGCAGGGCCAGATCACGCAGGCGCAGCTGCAGGCCAACGTCCTGGGCGCGGCCACGGCCGAGATCGGCCAGGTGGCCCGCCTCAAGGCGGCCGGCGCGCGCTACGTGGCGGTCTTCGCGCTGCCGGACATCGGCATCACGCCGTTCGCGCTGGCGGCCGGTGCCGCCTCCGCCGGCGCCGCGACGCAGCTTTCCGCGGGCTACAACACGACGCTCTTCACCGGCCTCGCCTCCGCCGGCATCAAGGTGATCCCCGTCGACGTCTTCTCGCTGCTCGCCGAGATCCGCGCGAACGCGTCCGCCTACGGCTTCACCAACATCACCGGCATCGCTTGCGGCCCGTTCCCGCCCATCACCTCCACCGGCAACTCGCAGTTCTGCCTCACGGGCGTGAACCTCGTCGCGCCGAACGCCGACCAGACCTACCTCTTCGCCGACGGCGTCCATCCGACGAGCGGCACGCACCGCATCATCGGCAACTTCGTCACCTCGCTCATCGAGGGGCCGACGTCCTACTCGCTGCTCGCCGAGACGCCGCTGCGCACGCGCGCCGCGCACGTCGCCACGCTGCAGGAAGGCCTCACGCTGGGCGAGCGCGCCGAGATCGGCAAGCTCACGGCATTCGCCGGCTCCACGGGCGGCGACTTCGACGTCGATCCGGCCGGCGGCAACCAGGGCCTCACGAGCTCCAACCGCGCCATCTCCATCGGCCTCACCATGAGGGCCTCGGAGGCGGTCACGGTCGGCCTCGCGTTCGGCAAGTCCAAGGCCGACGCGAGCTTCGGCGGCGAAGGCGGCGGCTTCCGCACGGACGAGATGGCCTACTCGGCCTTCGCGGCCATGAAGTCCGGCGGTCTCTACGCCAACGCCGCGGCCTCGATCGCGAGCGTCGACTTCAAGGAGATGCGCCGCAACATCACGCTGGGCATGGTGAAGCGCACGGCGACGGCGAACACCTCGGGCTCGAACGCCTCGTTCTTCCTGAACGGCGGCTACGACTTCGCGATCGGCAAGTTCCTGGTCGGCCCCGTCGCCGCGATCACCAGCCAGAACGTCGAGGTGAACGGCTTCGACGAGCAGGGCGGCGGCGCGGCCGGCCTGCGCATGGCCTCGCAGAAGCGCCGCTCGGAAGTGGGCAGCCTGGGCGTTCGCGCCTCGTGGGACCTCGGCGGCTTCATCCCCTACGCCATGTGGACCGCCGACAAGGAGCGCAACAACGACGAGCGCCTCGTGACCGCGACCCCGCTCACCCTGGTGGCGAGCGGCAACAGCTACGACCTGCCGGCCTACGCCACCGACTCCAGCTTCACGACCCTCACGCTCGGCGTGCGCGGCGTGATCGGCGGCTGGCTCGGCTACGGCCTCAACTACGTCAAGGTGAGCGGCCGCAGCGGCGTGAAGGAAGACGCCTTCGGCGGCACCCTGTCCGTCCGTTTCTGACCCCGGGAACCCGCAGCCAAGACGTGGAGGCCGCCTGCGGGCGGCCTTTTCGTTCCCGCGCCCCCGCCATGAAGCGCCTGTGCAACGCGACCAACCTGCCCGACGCGCATCTCGTGGCCGACATGCTCGCCTCGAACGGCATCCGCGTGCGCATCTTCAACCAGAACGCCGCCGGGGCGCTGGGCGAGCTGCCCTTCGACGCGGCCGCGCCGCAGGTCTGGCTGGAGGAAGCGGTGGACGAGCCGCGCGCCCGCGCGCTCCTGGACGAATACCGCCGCGAGGCGACGGGTTCTCCTCGCCGCTGCCCCCTCTGCGGCGAGGAGAACCCGCCCGCGTTCGACCTGTGCTGGTCCTGCGGGAAATCGCTTCCGGTTTGACCAAACCGGGAGACGACGTGGCATCATCGGCGTAGCGTGGGAAGCGTCGCCATCCCTCGGGATGCCCTTCCCCTTTCGAAGACTCGCCAAGAGGTGAAAAAATGACCGTTCGCGCCCCCCGGAAACTCATCCCCCTCGTCGTCGCCGTGGCCGCCGCCCTGCCGGCATCGGCCCTGGCGCAATCCGGCGTGAAGCCGGGCGAGGAGACCCTGATCCTGCGCCTGGGCGCGGTGGCGGCCCAGATCGAGACGAATGCCCGCCTCGACGGCTCCACATCCACCGGCACGAGCATCGACCTCGAGTCGGACGCGGGGCTCGGCACCGACAAGACGACCTTCCAGCTGGGCGCCACGTGGCGAATCGGGAGGAACCACCGGATCGACGGCCTGTACGACGAAGTCAAGCGCGACGCCTCGAAGACGACGCAGCGCTCCTTCACCATCGACGACGTCACGTATCCCGCCGGGACGGTCCTGAACGTCGAGCAGAAGACGAGCGTCGGCTATCTCGGCTACCGGTATTCGTTCCTCAAGAATCCGGACATGGAGATCGCGGCCGGCCTCGGTATCTACGGCGGCAACTTCAAGTACAAGTTCAACGCGAACCAGGGGGGCCTCAATGTCGACCAGAGCACCACGCTCCCCCTGCCCGTGCTCACGCTGAGCGGCGATTTCTACCTGACCGATCGCCTCACCATGACGGCCGCCGTCCGCGGCCTCAAGGTCAAGATCGGCGACGTGGACGGAAGCGTGATCGGCGGGACGCTGGCGAGCGAATACTGGCTCGCGAACAACTGGGGCGTGGGTGCCGCCCTGGACTATCTCAAGATCGAGGCGGACGTCACCAAGTCCGACTTCCGCGGCAACATCGAGTTCAAGGGAACGTCGGGCCGGCTGTACCTCACCGCCCGCTTCTAAGGCGCCCGCATCGGCAAGGGGCCGGCCCTCGCGGGCCGGCCCTTTTTATTTCGCCCCGCGGACGCTCAGGGCGTCCCGATGAACAGGTAGAAGCGGCCGCTGCGGTCCTTGAGGCTCGTGGTGGCGTAGCCCAGGTAGACCGGGCCCAGCAGCGTGTTCGAGGCGAGGTAGATGCCGTAGGAGTCGATCCCGCCGGTGAGGTTGGGCTCCGTCACGGGCTTCTTCATGTAGCCCGCCTCGTAGGACAGGCCCGCCATGAGCGACAGCCCCAGGATCGGCATCGGCTTGGTGAGGCGGTACTGGATCTGCGCCGAGACCAGGCCGTAGGCGTCCTTGCCGAGGATCTGCCCGGGCGCGAAGGCCGAGAGCCGGCCGAATCCGCCCAGGCTGAATCCGTCGGCCAATGGCATCTCGCCCTTGGTCCCCGTCCCGCCGATGATGCCGCCCAGGAGGACCAGGTCTCCCGGCGACCACGCGCCGCTCAGGCGTCCCTCGGCGCGGCCGTACTTGCCGATCTCGCTCGAACCGTGGATGGCCTCGAAGTAGGCCAGGTTGGCGGTGTAGCCCTTCGTCGGGAAGAACGCGAAATCCTGCGTGTCGAGGGCGATCGTCGCGGCGACGCCGCCCAGGTTGCCCTTCGTGTTGGAAAAGACGGGGACGCCCGTCTCGAGCGTGGCGCTCAGCTTGCGCTCGAGCCAGCCGAGCTTCGCCTGGCCGTAGACGTCGAGGTTCACGCCCACGTCGAGGCCGAGCTTGTTCTGCCGCGTGCGGTATTCCGAGATGCGGTCGCCGTCGAAGTAGATGCCGGTCTTCTGCTGTTCGGTCGAGACGTAGGGCCGCACGAAGAAGCGCTGCCGGTAGTCGAGGGGCTGGTAGAACTCGAGCCCGGCGGCCTGGTTGCTGCCGAGCTGGACGGCGGCGAGCATCTCCGCGCCGAAGGGGTTGATCCAGGTCTTGCGGTACAGCGCGCGCAGGTTGTAGGGCGACTCCGAGCGGAAGTCCGACGAGAGGTTGATGCCGAAGCGCAGGTAGTCGGGGCCCCATGATTTCTCGAGCGGCGTGAGCTTCAGGATGGTCTTGTCGCGCTCCTTGATCACCGAGTAGTCGAGGCTCTGCAGGTCGCCGCGGCTGTAGATGAGGACCAGGTCCTTCTCCAGCAGGCGCGAATCGAACGGCTCGCCCTCCTTCTGGCGCACCGAGGCGCGAAGCTCCGCCGGGTTCACGAACCGGGTCTCGGCGACTCTCACCTCGTCGACGACGGGCGTGCCCGAGGGCGGCGAGAGGCGGATGCCCGCGCGCCAGGCCTTGTATTCGGCCGGCGGGACGGAAAGGGCCTTGAGCCGGTCCGCGAACTCGAGCGCCGTCTTGCGGCCGATGCCCGCCGCCTCGATCTGCCGCCCGAAATCCGCCGCGGTGATGTCGCCCAGCTCCGGGCGCATGTAGATGTCCTGCGGGCCCAGCGACGCGAGCGACTTGGCCACGTTCTGCTCGGCGAGCAGGTTCACCATCTGGCCCATCACGGAAAAGACGCCGGTCACCTGGTCGGCTTTCATGAGGGGCGAGCCCACGTTGATGGCGATGACGACCTCCGCCCCGCAGCGCTCGCGCACCTCCTGGATGGGCACGTTGTCGACGAGGCCGCCGTCGACGAGCTTGCGGCCGTCGCGCACCACCGGCGCGATGGCGCCCGGGACGGACATGCTCGCGCGCATGGCGGAGGTGAGGTTGCCCTCGCGCATCGCCACGCGCTCGCCGGTGCCGATGTCGGTCGCGATGAGCGTGAGGGGGATGGGCAGCTCCTCGATGCCGCGCTCGCCGAGGTCCGCGCGCACCAGGGCGTTGAAGTAGAGCTTGATCTTCTCGCCGGCCACCGCGCCCTCGCGATAGCGAAGGCCGTCCTTGGTCACGCCGAACTCCAGGCCCGAGTAGAAGCGGTCGTCGATCTCCTTGCGCCTGAGGCTCACGGACTCGCGGCCGGCGCTGTCGTCGAACATGCTGGCCCAGTCGGTCTTCGCGATCGTTTCCTTCATCTCCGCGGGCGAGACCCCCGCGACGTAGGCGCCCGCCGCGAGCGCCCCCATGCTGGTGCCCGCCACGCAGTCGAACGGGATCCGGAATTCCTCGAGCACCTCCAGCACGCCCAAGTGGGCGCCGCCGCGGGCGCCGCCGCCGCCCAGCACGAGGCCGATCTTGGGACGGGGCTTGGGCGCGGCCTGCGCCAGGGCGTCTCCGATCGGCAACAGGAGGGCCAGCGAGCAGGCGAGAAGCGAACGGGCGATCGAGGTCGTCACGGCAGTCACCAGCGGTAGGCGAGGCCTCCATTTTGCCCGATCCTCCCGGCGCAATCGCGGCTAGAATCAACCCATCGCGCCCGAAGCCGGAGAGCCGCCATGAAACACCTCGCCTTCACCGTCCTGCTCGCCATCGCCGCCACCGCCCAGGCGCAGACGTCCGTCTCGCCGGCCGCGGCCGCCTGTCCCGATTGCGGGGTGGTCCGCAGCATCAAGCGCGTGGAAAGCGGCGCGAAGGCGGCCCAGGTCGAGGAGCGCAAGGGCCCCTCCGGCCTCGTGGCCAACATCCCCCTGGATGGCGGCAAGGCGACGCTGGGCTCCTCGACGGACCTGAGCCGCGAGCAGCGACCGGCCACGGTGTCCTACGAGGTGGTGGTGCGCCTGGAGGACGGGCGGCTGCGCCTCGTGCTGCAGGACGACGTGGGCTCGATGCGCGAAGGCGACAAGGTGAAGGTGGAGATGGGCCGCGTGGTGCCGCGCGCGAAGTAACGCGGCCCGGCCCCGTTCAGACCTTCACCGTGAACGGCGTGAAGTCCGTGTCGCGGTCGTACCAGTCCTCGTCCTCGGCGCGCTTGAGCCAGCCCACGATCGCGTAGGTGACCGGGGTGAAGACCACTTCCACCGCCACCTTGGTCACGAACTGCGCGAGCATCACCAGGGGCAGCTTGTCGTCCGGGATGATGCCCGTGCCGTAGAAGGCGAGCGGGTAGAAGAGCAGCGAGTCGACGCCCTCGCCGACGATCGTCGAGCCGATGGTGCGCGACCAGAGCCAGCGCCCGGCCGTGAGGATCTTCATCTTCGCGAGCGTGTAGGAGTTCACGAACTCGCCGCACATGTACGCGACCATCGACGCGGCCGCGATGCGCCAGGCCTGCCCGAACGCCACCTCGTAGGCCGCCTGGTTCTTCCAGAACGGCGCCGGCGGCAGCGCGACCACCACGTACGCCATGAACGAGGCGAACGCGAGCCCCGCGAAGCCGGCCCAGATCACGCGGCGCGAGCGCGCGTAGCCGTACACCTCCGTGAGGATGTCGCCGAACACGTAGGAGATGGGGAAGAACAGCACGCCCGCGCCGAAGGTGACGACGCCCAGGAGCGGGAGGTCCAGCTGCGCGATCTTCGCGGGCCCGATGAGGTTCGAGCACACCAGGACCACCACGAAGGCGACCATGACGAACTCGTAGTAGCGGTACTGGCGGGGGGGCGGTGTCGCCGGGGGAGTTTTTGGCATGAGGTGGGCTCCGACTCATCCCGGGGATTGGAACCGCGGCCGTTCCGGGGGGCGGCGCGACGGGGTTCAGGTTGCAGCGGGGCTACGATAGCGTAAAAGGCTTTGGAACCGCAGATGAACGCGGATGAACGCAGATGAAACCCTGAAGCGTGAATCGAATCCGGGACACGCCGTCGCAAATGAAGGCACGTCGCCAACGCTTCGGGAAAGCCGATTCACGAATCGCTGTTATCCGCGTTCATCTGCGGTTCCAAAGCCTTTCCGCTCGCAAACAATCGAAAATCATCTGCGTTCATCTGCGTTCATCTGCGGTTCCAAAGCCTTTCGCCCGCATCACTCTCTCCGCCTCTGCCGCACCGCCTCGAACATCGCGATCGACCCCGCGACCCCCGCATTGAGCGACTCCGCCCGCCCGGGCATCGGGATCGCGGCCCGCACGGTCGCCGCCGCCTTCAGCGCCGGCGAGAGTCCCGCCCCCTCGTTCCCCACGAGGAACATCACGGGCCCCGCGAGATCGAGCGAATGCAGGCTCTCGGTCCCCTCCCCGCACAGCGCCACGCTCGTGCCTGCGAACGACTGCACGAACGCCGCGAGATCCGCCCCCTCGACGATGTTCACCACGAAATGCGCCCCCTGCCCCGCCCGCAGCACCTTGGGGCTCCACGCGAAGGCGCACGTGGGCGAGAGCAGCACGTGCCCCACGCCCGCGGCCGCCGCGCTGCGCAGGAGCGTGCCGACGTTGCCCGGATCCTGCACGTCCTCGATGCCGAGACAGAAGCGCGCGTCCGCCGGCACGGCCCGTCCCTCGGGCGTGGGCACCACCGCCATGATCGCGGGCGGTGAATCGAGGCCGCTCAGCGCATCGAAGAGGGAATCGGCCAGTTCGAGCTTCTCGCTCGCCGCCGCGCGCGCGGCGAGGCGGAGCGCCTCGGCGTCCTCGCGCGAGCCGTGACGCAGGAGCAGCGCCTCGGGCACGAGCCCCGCGTCCATGGCGGCGGCGGCGAGGTGCGCGCCCTCGATGATCGAGAGCCGGCGCGCCTTGCGCTCCGACGCCTTGGTGACCAGGCGCACCAGCGCCTTGTAGGCCGGGTTGTCGCGGGAGGCGATCGTCTTCATGGTCCGTACGCGAGCGTACGCTGGGCGATCGCGAGGCGCACGGGCGCGAAGCTGCGCCGGTGGATCTCGCAGGGCCCGAGGCGGCCGAGCGCCTCGAGGTGCTCGGGCGTGGGATAGCCCTTGTGGCGCGCGAAGCCGTAGCCGGGATAGCGCGACGCCATCTCGACCATCTCGGCGTCGCGCGCGGTCTTCGCGAGGATGGAGGCGGCCGAGATGGCCGGCACCAGGCGATCGCCCTTCACGATGGCGCGGCAGGGCAGGGTCATGCCCGGCGGCACGTGCAGGCCGTCGACGGCGATCTCGTCGGGCGCCATGCCCAGGCCCGCGATGGCTCGCGCCATGGCGAGCAGGCTCGCGCGCAGGATGTTGATGTCGTCGATCTCGTCCGGGGTCGCGACGGCCACCGCCCAGGCGAGCGCGTTCGCGCGGATGGCGTGGGCGAGTTCCTCGCGCCGCGCGGCGGCGAGCAGCTTCGAGTCGGCGAGCCCCGCCACCGGCCGCGCCGGATCGAGGATCACGGCCGCCGCGAAGACGCAGCCCGCGAGCGGGCCGCGCCCGGCCTCATCGACCCCGCACAGCCGCGGGTTCGAGGGCATCGGCAATGGGCGTCGCGGCACGGGATTCGTCCCCCCGGAGGTAAGGCTCGAGCGCGTCGGCGACGCGTTCGTCGTTGCCCTGGCGAAGGAGCGCGTGGATCTCGCGATAGCGGGCCTCCAGCCGGGCGCGGGCGTCCTTGTGGTCCAGCCAGTTGCCCAGGGCCTGCTCGAGGTTCTCCGCCGTCGCGTGCGCCTGCAGCAGCTCGGGCACGATGAACTCGCCGGCCAGGATGTTGGGCAGCCCCACGTACGGCAGCAGCGCCTTCCTCATCATCAGGCGGTAGGTGAGGCCCGGGACGCGATAGGTGACGACCATCGGGCAGCGGGCGAGCGCCGCCTCGAGCGTCGCCGTGCCGCTCGCGACGAGGCCCGCGTCGGCGGCCGTGAGGGCGAGGCGGGCGTGCCCGAAGAGGATGGTGAGCTCGAGCCCCTGCGCCTCCCGGGCGTAGAGGCGGGACTCGAAGTAGTCGCGCGTCTCGCGCGTGGCGAGCGGCACGAAGAAGCGCGCGCCGGGATGGCTCGCGGCCAGGCGCTGCGCCGTCTCGATGAAGAGGTCCGCGTGCGCCTCGAGCTCGCTCATGCGGCTGCCGGGCAGCATCGCGATGGCGGGCACGGCGCGCGGCAGGCGCAGCTGCACGCGGGCGTCCTCGCGGTCCGGGTCGAGCGGGATCTGGTCCGCGAGGGGATGGCCCACGTAGGTGGCCGCGATGCCCGCCTTCTCGTAGATCGCGTTCTCGAACGGGAAGATGGTGAGCACGCGGTCCACGGCGCGCCCGATCGCCGGCAGCCGCTCGGCGCGCCACGCCCAGATGGACGGGCTCACGTAGTGGATCGTCGGGACGCCCGCGCGCTTCACGCGCGCCTCCAGCGCGAGGTTGAAGTCCGGCGCGTCGATGCCGATGAACAGGTCGGGCCGCTCCCGGATCACGCGCGAGGCGACGCGCGAACGGATGCGCAGCAGCTCCGGCAGGCTCTTCACCACCTCGACGTAGCCGCGCACGGAGAGCCTTTCCATCGGCTCCCAGGTCGTGGCGCCCTCGGCGCGCATCCGGGGGCCGCAGATGCCCTCGAAGCGGCAGTGCGGATGGCGGACCTTCACCGCGCGGATGAGCGCGGCTCCCAGCATGTCGCCCGAGGCCTCGCCCGCGACGAGGACGACGCGGCGGGTCATGCCGGGCGCTCGGGCTGTCGGGACACGGCTACCGGACGATGCCGCGCGTCGAGGTGGCGAGGAAATCGGCCATCGCCCTCACCTCGGGCGATTCGGCCGCCTGCCGCTCGAGTTCCGCCTTCGCCTCGGCGAATCCGAGGCCGGACTTGTAGAGCGTCCTGTAGGCCCGCTTGATGGCCGCGATGCCCTCGGGCGTGAAGCCGCGGCGCTTGAGCCCCTCGCTGTTGATGCCGTGCGGCGCGCAGGGGTGCCCCGCCACCGTGACGTAGGTCGGGACGTCCTGCAGCACCACCGACGAGACGCCCGCCATCACGTGCGCGCCCACCTTCACGAACTGGTGCACGCCGGTGAACCCGCCCAGCACGGTGTGGTCGCCGATCCAGACGTGCCCGGCGAGCGTCGCGTGGTTGGCGAACACCGTATGGTCGCCCACCACGCAGTCGTGCGCGATGTGGCAGTAGGCCATGATCCAGTTGTCGTGCCCGACCGTGGTCTCGCCCCGGTCCTGTGCGGTGCCGCGGTTGATCGAGCCGTACTCGCGGATCGTGTTGCGGTCGCCGATGACGAGGCGCGTGGGCTCGCCGCGGTACTTCTTGTCCTGGTTGGCCTCGCCGATCGAGCAGAAATGGAAGATGCGGTTCTCGCGGCCGATCGTCGTGTGGCCGGTGAGCACGCAATGCGCGCCGACCGTGGTCCCCTCCCCGATCTCGACGTCGCCGTCGATCACCGAGTACGGGCCCACGCGCACGCCGGCGGCGAGCTTCGCGCGCGGGTCGACGAGGGCGGTGGGATGGATGGCGTTCACGGCGTCAATCGACCTGGACGGGCCTCAGGGCGCACAGCAGCTCCGCCTCCGAGGCGATCGCGCCGCCGACCCGGGCCACGGCCCTGAACTTGCCCATGCCGCGCGAGAGGCGCAGCTGCTCCACCTCGAAGACCAGCTGGTCGCCCGGGCGCACGGGCCGCTTGAAGCGCGCGCCGTCGATGCCGACGAAGTAGTAGACGCTCGAGCCGTCGTCCACCTGCCCCAGGGACAGCAGGCCGAGCATCGCGGCCGTCTGGGCCATCGCCTCGATGATGAGCACGCCGGGCATCACCGCGTAGTGGGGAAAGTGGCCCTGGAAGAACGGCTCGTTGGCGCTGACGTTCTTCATGGCCACGATGCGCTTGTCCTTCTCCCACTCGAGCACGCGGTCGATGAGCAGGAACGGATAGCGATGCGGCAGGTACTTCTTGATTTCCTCAATCGTCATCGGTTCCATGGTCTTTTCCCTGGCGTGTGGCGGCGCGCGAGTCGCGCGCGATGCGGTCGAGGTAGCGGAGGTGAGCGGCGTTGCGCAGCCACTCGGCGTGGGGCATGAAGGGCCCGCCCGAGGTGTAGACCCCGGGCACGGTGATCGATTTCGTGACGAGGGTCATGCCCGACACGGTGACGCCGTCGCAGATCTCGAGGTGGCCGACGATGCCGGCGCCGCCCCCGAGCAGGCAGTGCCGGCCGATGGTGGCGCTGCCCGCGATGCCGACGCAGCCGGCGATCACGGTGTGCGCGCCGATGCGGCAGTTGTGCGCCACCTGGACGAGGTTGTCGATCTTCACGCCGTCCTCGACCACCGTGTCGGAGAGCGCCCCGCGGTCGATGCAGCTGTTCGCGCCCACCTCGACGTCGTCGCCCAGCACCGCGCGGCCCACCTGCGGGATCTTCACGTAGCGGCCGTCCTCCGGCGCCATGCCGAACCCGTCGGCGCCGATCACGGTCCCCGAGTGCAGGATGCCGCGCGCGCCCACGACGCAGCCGTGATAGACCGTCACTCGCGGGTGCAGGAACGTGTCCTCGCCGATCGACGCCCCCTCGCCCACGAACGAGCCCGCGCCGATCGACGCGCGCTCCCCGATCGACGCGCCGGCCTCGACGACGGCGAACGGGCCCACGCAGGCGCTCGCGGCCACCCGGGCGCCCGGATCGACGGCCGCGCTCGGATGGATGCCGGGCACGACGGGCTTCGCGGGATGGAACAGGCCGACGGCGCGCGCGTAGTACGCGTAGGGATTGGCGGCGACGATGCGCGGCAGGGTCGTGGCGTCGCGGTCCTTCGCGCCGACGATGACGGCGGCGGCGCGGGTGCCCGAGAGCCGCGCGCGGAATTTCGGGTTCGACAGGAAGGTGAGCTGGCCGGGGCCCGCGTCGTCGAGGGACGCGACGCCCGTGAGCGGCGCGTCGGCCTCGCCCACGGCCTCGCCGCCGAGGCGCTCGGTGATCTGGCGAAGGGTGAGGAGCGGCGTGGCCAAGGGGATCCTCGCGCCGCTACTTGTCGGCCAGCGCCTTGATGACCTTGTCCGTGATGTCGATGCGGGAGCTCGCGAAGACGGCCTCCTGCACCACCAGGTCGAACTTCTCGGCCTCGGCGATCTGGTTGATCGCGCGCGTGGCGCGCTCCTGCACCTGGGCGAGCTCCTCGTTGCGGCGCAGGTTCAGGTCCTCGCGGATCTCGCGCTGCAGGCGCTGGAAGTTGCGGCTCACGTCGGCGAGGACGCGCTCCTTCTCGCGGCGCTGGGGCTCGGGAAGGGTCACGCTGTCCTTCTCGAGCTCGACCTGGATGTCGCGGCCCTGCTTCTCGAGCTTGGCGAGCTCGGCGTTGCGCGAGGCGAACTCGCGCTCGAGCTTCTGCTGCGCGCGCTTGGCGGGCGCCGCCTCGCGGAACACGCGCTCGGTGTTCACGAAACCGATCCGGGGCGCCTGGGCGAGGGCCGCGGCCGGAAGGAGGGCCGCCAGGGCGGCCGCGACGCCGAATCGCCAGGTCATCGTGAGCCTCCCGCCTCGCTAGAAGATCCGGCCGAGCTGGAACTGGAACCGCTCGGTCTTGTCGCTCTCCTTCGTCTTGATGGGCTGGGAGAAGGAGAACTTGAGCGGTCCCACGGGCGAATCCCAGCTCACGGCGAAGCCGGCGGCCGCGCGGATGTCGGAGGCGCTCACCTTCTCCTCGAGTCCCCACACGTTGCCGGCATCGACGAACACCGAAAGCCGGACGCTCTTGTCCTTGTTGCCCGGCATCGGGAAGAGCATCTCGAAGTTGCCGACCACGCGGCGGTTGCCGCCCAGCACGTCGCCGTTCAGGTCGCGCGGGCCGAGCGAGGCGGTCTCGAAGCCGCGCACCGAGCCGACGCCGCCCGCGTAGAAGTTCTTGAAGAAGGGCAGCGGCTTGCCGCCGTAGCCGTCCGCGTAGCCCAGCTCGCCGTTCAGCAGGAACGTGAGCCAGGGGATGCTCTCCCAGGTGTAGAGGAACTGCTGCTGCAGCGACAGGCGGTAGTACTTGAGGTCGCCGGGCGGGATGCCGACTTCCATGCCCACGTCCGTGTAGCGCCCCTTCGTCGGGTAGATCAGGCTGTCGCGCGTGTCGCGCGCGTAGCCGAAGGTGGCGCGCAGCGTGTTCGTGAGCTCGCCGAACTGGTTCACGAAGTCGAGGTAGCGCGGCGGCGAGGACAGCGGGTCGAGCCGCAGCTTGGTCTGCTCGCCCGCGAGGCCCAGGCGGATCGTGTCGAACTCCGTGATCGGGACGCCGAAGGTGGCGCCCAGGCCCGTCGAGGTCGTCTGGTAGGCCGCGACCGACAGCGACTGCGTGTCCACGTCGCGGCGGTAGAGGTCCCAGCCGAGGGCGACGCCTTCCGGGCTCCAGTACGGGTTCACGTAGGAGATGCTGTAGATCTTGTTCACCGTGCCGCTGTTCACCTGGAACGCGAGCTGGTTGCCGGAGCCGAAGATGTTGCCCTGCGAGATCGAGGCCTGGACCGTGAGCTTGTCGGCCTGCGAGTAGCCCAGGCCGAAGTTGAGCGAGCCCGTGTTGCGCTCGGTGACGGTGACGACCACGTCGACCTGGTCCTGCGTGCCGGGGACGGCGGGCGTCTCGACGTTCACCTCGGAGAAGAAGCCCGTGCGCTGCAGGCGCTCCTTGGAGCGGGCGATCTTGTCGAGGGAGTACCAGGAGGACTCGAGCTGCCGCAGCTCCCGGCGCACGACCTCGTCCTTGGTCTTGGAGTTGCCCACCACGTTCACGCGGCGCACGTACACGCGCCGGCCCGGGTCCACGAGCAGGGTGAAGCTCGCCACGCGCTTTTCGCGGTCCAGGTCCGGCACCGGGTTCACGTTGGCGAAGGAGTAGCCGTCGTTGCCCAGGCGGTCCGTCACGCGCTTCACGCTGTCGACGATCTTCTCGCGCGAGAACGTGTCGCCCGGCTTCAGGGTGAGGAGGCTGCGCAGCTCGCCCTCGGCCACGATCAGCTCGCCGGCGAACTTCATGTCGCCCATCCGGTAGACCGGGCCCTCGGTGATCGCGATCGTGATGTAGATCTTCTCGCGGTCCGGGGTGATCGAGACCTGGGTGGAATCGATGTTGAACTCGAGGTAGCCGCGGTTCAGGTACCACGAACGCAGCGACTCCAGGTCCGCCGTGAGCTTCTGCTTCGAGTACTGGTCGTCCTTCGTGAACCAGGTGAGCCAGCCCGGCGTGGTGAGCTGCATCTCCTTGAGGAGCTGCTTCTCGGTGAAGTCCTTGGCGCCGATGATGTTGATGTCCGCGATGCGGGTGATCTCGCCTTCCTCGATGTCGAACTTGAGGGCGACGCGATTGCGCTCGAGCGGGGTGACGGTGATCGTGACCTTGGAGGCGTAGAAGCCGCGCGAGGTGTACTGGCGCTTGAGCTCCTTCTCCGCGCGGTCGAGGATCGACTTGTCGAAGATCTTGGATTCCTGGATGCCGGCCTGCTTGAGGCCGTCCTTCAGGTTGTCCTTGGAGAATTCCTTGGCGCCCTCGATGTCGATCTGCGCGATGGCCGGGCGTTCCTGCACGAAGACGATGAGCACGTCCCCGTCGGCCTCCAGCCGCACGTCCGAGTAGAACCCCGTGGCGTAGAGCGCCTTGATGGCGGCCGCGGCCTTGTCGTCGTCGACGCGGTCGCCCACCTTCACCGGCAGGTACGTGAATACGGTGCCCGCCTCCGTGCGCTGCACGCCCTCGACGCGGATGTCCTTCACCACGAACGGCTGGATCGCGAGGGCGGGGAGGCTCGCGGCGAGCGCGCAGGCGACGGCGAGGCGGAGGCGGAGGCGGGTGAGGCGGGAAGGCATCAGGGGATCAGCCCGTGAGGAGCCGGTTGATGTCGTTGTAGAGGGCGAAGAACGTGAGTCCGGCCAGGATCGCGAGGCCGACGCGCTGGCCGATTTCCAGCGTGCGTTCCGACACGGGAGAACCCTTCACGATCTCGACCGAATAATACACCAGGTGCCCCCCATCCAGCAGAGGGACGGGCAGCAGGTTGAGGATGCCCAGGCTCACGCTCACCAGCGCGAGGAAGCCGGCGAAGGACACCCAGCCCATCGAGGCCGTCTGGCCGGCGTAGTCGGCGATGGTGAGGGGACCGGAGAGGTTCTTCCACGAGACCTGGCCCGTGACCATCCGCGCGAGCATCTCGACGCTGAAGACCGAGAGGTCCCACACGCGGCTCGCCGCGCGCGTCGCGGCGTCGACGGGGCCCAGTCGCACCGTGGCCTGCAGGCGATCGTAGGCCTCCTTCATCTCCGCGCCCGGCTCGACGCGCAGCAGCCCCGTCCTGGGCGTGGCCTTGCCGGCGCCTTCCGGCACCGCGTTCAGGACGAGCCGCTGGCCGCCGCGGTCCACCTCGAGGGCGATCGGCTTGTCGGGCGCGGCGCGCACGCGGGCCGTGAATTCCGACCAGCTCGCCACCGGTTCGCCGTCCACCGCGATCACGCGGTCGCCGGCCGCGAGTCCCGCCCGCTCGCCCGCGCCGCCGGCCTGCACCTTGCCGAGCGTCGGGCTCACGCGCGGCACGAAGGGCCTCAAGCCCAGCTTCGTGAGGAAGTCCTTGTCGAGGTCCTCCGGGGTGAGCCCGGAGAGGTCGAGGGAGCGCGTGGCGCGCCCGCCGCGGGCGCCTTCGAGCTCGAGCGCGACCGAGCCGCCGCGCACCGATTGCTTGAGCAGGAACCAGCGCACGTCCGTCCACGACCCGGCGGCGTTGCCGCCGACCGAGACGATCTCGTCGCCGTTCGCGAGCCCGGCGGCCGCGGCGGCGCTGCCCGGCGCCGGCTCGGACACCACCGGCTTCATGCCCGGCAGGCCCGCCATGAAGAGCGCCCAGTAGAGGACGAACGCGGCGAGGAAGTTGGCGGCGGGGCCCGCCAGCACGATCGCGATGCGCCGGGAGACGGGCTGCAGGTCGAAGGCGCGCGCCCGGTCCGCTTCCGCGAGATCTTCCCGACCGGCTCGTTCCTCGATTGTGTCTCGACCGGCTCGTTCCTCGACCACGGCCTCCCGCGTATCGAGCATCTTCACATACCCGCCGAGCGGGACCGCGCACAGCGTCCACTCCGTCCGGTCCGGCCCCGTGCGGCGCGACCACAGGACGCGGCCGAAGCCCACGGAGAAGCGCAGCACCTTCACGCCGCAAAGGCGCGCGACGAGGTAGTGGCCGTATTCGTGCACCACGACCAGCAGGCCGATGGTGACGATGAAGGCGAGGACGGTGGTGAATGCGCTGGACATGGTCGGATAGTACAGGGCCGGTCAGCGCGCCGGCGGGCCGCGGCGCGACGCCTCGTCGCGGGCGGCCTCGCGCGCGGCGAGGTCGGCCCGCCAGGCGGCGTCGAGCGTATCGAGCGGTTCGACCGCGACCCGGGCCAGAACGTTCTCGTTCAGGCGGGCGATTTCGGGAAAGGCGAGGCGCCCGGCCAGGGAGCCCTCCACGGCGACCTCCTTGGCCGCGTTGAAGAGCCCCGGGCGCGTTCCCCCGCGGGCG
>CAZPLW010000033.1:0-25599 GCA_964587315.1 uncultured Lysobacter sp. | reverse complement strand
GGTCCTGGCGTCGGCGAGCGGGGAGAAAAGAAGGGCGGTGGCAACGAGGACGAGAAGTCGTCGCATGATCGGTCTCCGGGGTTTGACCGTGGCATGATACGCCAACGTCGCACCCCTCCCGCAGCCTCCCCTTGAGCCCTTCCGCACCCATCGCCCGCGTCGCCGGGCTCGACTACGAATACCCCGGCGTGCGCGCGCTCTCGGGCGTCTCGTTCGAGCTCGCGCCGGGCACCGTGACGGCGCTCGTCGGCCCCAACGGCGCCGGGAAGACCACGCTGCTGCGCTGCCTCGCGGGCCTGGACGCGCCGCTCGAGGGCGCGATCGAGGTCGCGGGCGTGGACGTGCTCGAGGCGCCGCGCGAGGCGCATCGGCAGCTCGGCTACCTCTCGGATTTCTTCGGCGTCTACGAGTCGCTCACCGTCGCGCAGTGCCTCGCCCACGCGGCGGCGATGCAGGGCGTGCCGCCCGCGGCCATCGACGAGGCCGTGCGGCGCACCACGCTTCGCCTGGGCCTCGCCGACCGGTCGGGGCAGGCGGCGGGCACGCTCTCGCGCGGCCTGCGCCAGCGCCTCGCCATCGGGCAGGCGATCATCCACGCCCCGAAGCTGCTGCTGCTCGACGAGCCGGCCGCGGGACTCGACCCGGAAGCGCGCCATTCGCTCGCGGCGCTCTTCCGCACGCTGCAGGACGAGGGCATGACCCTCGTCGTCTCCTCGCACATCCTCGCGGAGCTGGACGAGTACTCGACGCACATGCTCGTGCTGCGTGCGGGGGAGGTCGTCGAGCATCGCGCGCTCGAGGGCGGCGCCGATCCCGGGCAGCGGCGGGTGCGCCTGCGTCTTGCCGCGCCCGCGCCGGGACTCGCGGACGCTCTCGCGGCCCTCGCCGGCGTGCGCGTGATCGAGGCCGGCGAGCTCGAGGCGGTGATCGCGTGCGGCGGCGATGACGTCGCGCAGGCGGCGATCCTGGCGGCGCTGCTCGCGGCCGGCCTCCCCGTGGCCGAGTTCGCGGCCGATCGCGAGAACCTGCACGACTCGTACCTGCGCACGGTGCGCGCAGGTTCAGGGTGAGCGGCGTGAACCCCGAACTTCGCCGCTACGGCTGGCTCGAGATGAGCCCGCACCGGCGCATCGCGGCGCCGGCGGTGCTGCTGCTCGTCTTCGCGCTCTTCGCGGCCGGCGGCGACGACGGCGACTGGCGCGAGCGCCTCTACGGCCCGGCCACGGTCCTCACGTTCGTCATCCTCTATCTTTGGGGCGCGCACCTGGCCGCCGAATCGGTGTCCGAGGAGGTGCGCGAGCGCACGTGGGACCTGCAGAGGCTCTCCGCCCTGGGCCCCTGGGAGATGACGGTGGGCAAGCTCCTGGGCGCGCCGGTCTTCGCGTGGTATGCCGGCGGGATGTGCCTCGCGACGATGGCCTTCGCCTCGCTCGCCCTGCCGGGCCGGGCGGCGGCGGGCTGGCTGGTGGTCGCGATCGTCTCGGGCGCGGTGCTGGTGCACGGCACGGCCATCGCGACCCGCCTGCAGGCGCTGCACCGCGAGGCGCGCGCGAGCCGCCGCTTCGGCGCGATGCTGGTCCTCGTGCCGATCTTCCTGCTCCTGTGGGTGGGTCCCTTCATCGACAGCCGGGAGATGGCGAGAAGCGCGACCTGGTACGGGATGCGCTTCGAGCGCATGGCGTTCTTCGCGCTCTCGACGGCCGCCTTCGCCGCCTGGGCGGTCCTCGGGGCCTACCGCAGCTTCTGCCGCGAGCTGCAGGTGCGCACGCGGCCGTGGGCATGGCCGGCGTTCGCGCTCTTCACGACCGCGTGGGCCGCGGGCTTCGCGCCGGCGGACGTGGGATTCGCGCGCGCCTTCACCGGCGTGGGGCTGCTCGTGTGCGTGGGCGCGACCTACCTCGCGCTCTTCTCGGATCCGACGACGGCCATGATCGTGCGCCGCGTCGTGGCGGCCTGGGCGCGGGGCGACCGGCGCCGGGCGCTCGAGGAGCTGCCCCTGTGGCCCACGACGCTCGCGCTGTCGTTCGCGTTCGCGCTCGCCGCGCCCTTCGTCTTCTCCGGCGCGGGCCGGTGGCTGGAGATCGCCGACTGGAAGGCGGTCGGCGACTACGTCACCCGCGCCCCGCTCGCGCTCGCGTTCGCCACGGCCCGGGACGGCGCGATCCTGGTCTTCTTCGCCTCGGCCGCGAAGCCGCGGCGCGTCGAGGGCGCGACGGTCCTCTATCTCGCCCTGCTCTGGTGGGTGATCCCCGGGCTGCTCTCGGTCATGGGGCTCGGCAGCGTCGCCGCGGTGGTGAACCCGTTCCTCTCCTGGAGCGGCACGACGGCGGCGGTGGTGATGGGCGCGCAAGCGCTTCTCGCCGGGGCTCTCGCGTTCACCCGCTGGCGCAGGAACTACGGCAGGCCCGCGCGGGGCCGTTGAACGCGCGAAGCGCTATACTTTTCCTCCCGCCGAGTGAGGAAAGCCCATGAACGCCCCCGATCGCACGACCTTCGCGCCCGCCGTGAAGGACGCCGCCCTGTTCCGTGACCGTGCCTACCTCGACGGCGCCTGGTGCGAGGCCGATTCCGGCAAGCGCTTCGACGTCGACAATCCCGGCGACGGCTCCCTCGTGGGTTCGGTGCCCGACATGTCCACCGCCGAGACGCGCCGCGCAATCGAGGCCGCGGAACGCGCGCTGCCCGCCTGGCGCGCGCTGCCCGCCAAGGAGCGCTCGCGCATCGTGCGCAAGTGGTACGACCTCATCGTCGCGAACGCCGACGACCTCGCGCTCATCCTCACGACGGAGCAGGGCAAGCCGCTCGCCGAGGCCAAGGGCGAGATCCTCTACGGCGCCTCGTTCGTCGAGTGGTACGCCGAGGAAGGCAAGCGCGTCTACGGCGACACGATTCCCAGCCCCACGAACGACCGCCGCCTCATCGTGCTCAAGCAGCCCATCGGGGTGTGCGCCGCGATCACGCCGTGGAACTTCCCCACCGC
Source organism: uncultured Lysobacter sp. (assembly GCA_964587315.1). Lineage (GTDB taxonomy): Bacteria > Pseudomonadota > Gammaproteobacteria > Burkholderiales > Usitatibacteraceae > FEB-7. Next base: position 22,619 of record CAZPLW010000033.1, on the reverse strand, counting down.
GATGATCACCCGCAAGATGGCGCCCGGCCTCGCCGTCGGCTGCACGTTTGTGCTGAAGCCCGCGGAGCAGACGCCGTTCTCGGCGCTCGCGCTCGCGGAGCTCGCCGAGCGCGCCGGCTTTCCGAAGGGGGTCATCAACATCATCACGGGCGATGCGCCTTCCATCGGCAAGGAACTGTGCGCGAATCCCATCGTGAAGAAGGTGACGTTCACGGGCTCCACGGAAGTGGGCCGCATCCTCATGCGCCAGAGCGCCGACACGATCAAGAAGCTCTCGCTGGAGCTGGGCGGCAACGCGCCGTTCATCGTCTTCGACGACGCCGACCTCGACGCGGCCGCCGACGGCGCGATGGCCTCCAAGTACCGCAACGCGGGGCAGACGTGCGTGTGCGCGAACCGCATCTACGTGCAGGACGGCGTGTACGACGCCTTCGCCGCGAAGCTCGCCGAGCGCGTGAGGAAGCTCGTGGTGGGCAAGGGCACCGAGGCGGGCGTGACCGTGGGCCCGCTCATCGACGCGCAGGGCCTCGCGAAGGTCGAGGAGCACGTCGCCGACGCGCTCGCCAAGGGCGCGAAGGTGGTGACGGGCGGCAAGCGCGCCTCGCAGGGCGGCCGCTTCTACGAGCCGACGCTGCTCACGGGCGTGACCTCCGAGATGAAGGTCGCGCGCGAGGAGACCTTCGGGCCCGTGGCGCCGCTCTTCCGCTTCAAGACGGAGGAGGAAGCTCTCAGGCTCGCGAACAACACCGAGTTCGGGCTGGCGGGCTACTTCTACGCGCGGGATGTCGGGCGCGTGATCCGCGTGGCGGAGGGGATGGAGACGGGGATGGTGGGGGTGAACGTCGGGATCCTCGCCAACGAAGTGGCGCCGTTCGGCGGCGTGAAGCAGTCGGGCCTGGGCCGCGAGGGGTCGAAGTACGGGATCGAGGATTTCCTCGAGATCAAGTACGTCTGCCTCGGGGGAATCCAGTAGGCGTCTGGGAGCAATGCCGGCTGAAACGCGTTGGAACCGCAGATGAACGCAGATGAACGCAGATGGTCATCGAGAGTTTGCGCGTGTACCTGAGACGACTTGAGGCGTCACTGCCCCATTCGATGAGTTCTTTTCGGCCCGGACCTGACGCGATGACGAATCCCTCGAGAAGGTCATCTGCGTTCATCTGCGTTCATCTGCGGTTCCAGAGCCTTTTGCTCGCCTCACTTGTTGTGGTCGCCTCACTCGCCGCCACCGCGCAGCAAAGGCCCTCGCAGCCCGAGCCACCCAGCGGCTGGACCCCCAAGAAGCTCGCGACGGCGAAGCATTACATGGTCGTCGCCGCCAACCCCCTCGCCGTCGACGCCGGCCTCGCGATGCTCGCCAAGGGCGGCAGCGCCACCGACGCGGCCATCGCCACCCAGCTCGTCCTCGGCCTCGTCGAGCCGCAGGCCTCCGGCCTGGGCGGCGGCGCGTACGTCCTGCATTACGACGCGAAGACGAAAAAGGTCGCCGCCCTCGACGGCCGCGAGACGGCCCCCGCCGGCGCCACGCGCGAGCTGTTCCTGAAGGACGGCAAGCCGCTCACCTTCCAGGACGCCGTCGTGGGCGGACGCGCCGTGGGCGTGCCGGGCGTGCCGCGCCTCATCGAGGTGATGCACGCGCGCCACGGCAGGCTCCCCTGGCCCGAGCTCTTCGCGCCCGCCATCGCGCTCGCCGAGAAAGGCTGGCCGCTCTCGCCGCGCGTGCAGGGCATGATCGCCCGGGACAAGTCCCTCGCGTCGAACGCCAACGCGCGCGCCTACTTCTTCGCGCCCGACGGCACGCCGCAGCCGACCGGCGCCCTCCTGCGCAACCCCGAATACGCGAAGACGCTCCGCCTCCTCGCAGCCAAGGGCGCCGACGCCTTCTACGCCGGCGAGATCGCGCGGGACCTGGTCGATGCCGTGAGGGGGCATCCGGCGAATCCCGGCACGCTCTCGCTCGAGGACCTCGCGGGCTACCGCGTGCGCGACGTGGAACCGCTTTGCGGCGCCTATCGCGCCTACACGCTGTGCGGCATGCCGCCGTCCTCGTCGGGCGGCATCGCGGTGCTGCAGATGCTGGGCGTGCTGGAGGGGCGAGACATGAGGACGGTGAAGCCCAACTCGCCGCAGGCCGTGCACCTCTTCGCGGAGGCCGGGCGCCTCGCGTTCGCCGACCGCAACCGCTACGTCGGCGACGACCGGTTCGTCGACGTGCCTGTGGGCGGCCTCGTCGACAAGGCGTATCTCGCCGATCGCGCCCGGCTCGTCACGGACGGCAAGGCCATGGGCCGCGCCCGTGCCGGGACGCCCGCGGGCGTGAAGGTGGCGCTCGCCGACGACGACCGCGAGGAGATCCCCGGCACCAGCCACCTCGTGGTCGTGGACCGCGAGGGCAACGCGGTGTCCATGACCACCTCGATCGGGTAGTACTTCGGTTGGCGCCGGATGGTGGGCGGGTTCCTGCTCAACAACCAGCCCACGGACTTCAACTTCGAACCGCTGGAGGAGGGCCGCGTCACGGCCAACGCCCTCGCCCCCGGCAAGCGGCCGCGCAGCTCCATGGCGCCCTTCGTCGTGACGGACACGGGGACGGGGCGCCTCGAGCAGGTCGTGGGCAGCCCGGGCGGCAGCCTCATCATCGGCTACGTCGCCAAGACCCTCGTCGCCACGCTCGACTGGGAGCTCGACATGCAGGCCGCCATCGACCTGCCCAACCGCGGCAGCCGCGGCGGGCCCACGGAAATCGAGAAGGGCACGGAACTCGACGCCGCTTCCGCCGCTCTGAAGGCGATGGGTCACGACGTGCGCGCCATCGACATGACCAGCGGCCTGGCCGGCATCCGCCGCACCCCGGCCGGCTGGGAAGGCGGCGCCGATCCCCGCCGCGAAGGCGTCGCCCGCGGCCGTTAGTCCCCTTCCGCCATCTCCTCTTTCACTTCACACTCCGTTTCCTCGACCCGAAAGGAAGACCCTTGAACCGACTCGCCCTGCTCACCGCCTTCGTCCTCGCCACGCTCCCCGCCTTCGCGCAGTCGGGCGGCGGCGCCTCGCCGCTGCCCGCCGAAGTGAAGGAACTGGTCAAGAAGGACACGAAGGAAGGCGCCGGCAAGACCGCCGACAACGGCAAGGCCGTGAACGTGCAGTACAGCGGCTGGCTCTACGACCCGAAGGCCCCCGAAGGCAAGGGCAAGAAGTTCGATTCCTCCTACGACCGCGGCGGCGCGCCCTTCGGCTTCATCATCGGCGCCGGCAAGGTCATCAAGGGCTGGGACCAGGGCGTCGTCGGCATGAAGGAAAGCGGCAAGCGCACGCTGATCATCCCGCCGTCCCTGGGCTACGGCGAGCGCGGCGCCGGCGGCGTCATCCCGCCCAACGCGACGCTGCTGTTCGAAGTCGAGCTCATCAACGTCATCAACTGACCCTCGCCCGGGAAGATCAGCCATGCAAGTCACGAGCACCAGCTTCAAGGACGGCGGAGCGATTCCCGCCGCCTGCGCGTTCTGCAAGTTGGATCCCGCCACCCACGCCACGCTCTCCGAGAATCGCAGCCCGCAGCTCTCGTGGAGCGGCGCGCCGGCCGGGACGAAGTCCTTCGCGGCCATCTGCCACGATCCCGACGTGCCCAGCCGCGGCGACGACGTGAACCAGGAAGGCCGCGTGGTCCCGAAGTCGCTGCCGCGCGTGGATTTCTTCCACTGGGTCCTCGTGGACCTGCCCGCGTCCGTGACGAGCCTCGGAGAGGGGGAATTCGCCTCCGCCGTCACCGCGAAGGGCAAGCCCGGCCCGGCGGCCGCGCACGGCGCGCGCCAGGGCATCAACGACTACACCGGCTGGTTCGCCGGCGACAAGGACATGGGCGGCCAGTACTTCGGCTACGACGGCCCGTGCCCCCCTTGGAACGACGAGATCCCGCACCACTACGTCTTCACCGTGTACGCGCTGGATGTCGCGAAGCTCGCCGTGATCGGGTCCTTCACCGGCCCGCAGGTGCGCGAGGCGATGAAGGGCCACGTGCTCGCGCAGGCGGCGATCACGGGCGTGTACTCCCTCAACCCCGCCGTGAAGTATCCGTAAGTGCCGGTCGGCCTGATCATCATCGGCGACGAGATCCTGTCGGGAAAGCGGCAGGACAAGCACCTCGCGAAGGCCATCGAGATCCTGGGCGAGCGCGGCATCGAGCTCGCCTGGGCCGAGTACATCGGCGACGACCCCTTCCGCATCACGGCCACGCTCGAGCGCACGTTCGCCACGAAGGACGTCGTGTTCTCCTTCGGAGGCATCGGCGCGACGCCGGACGACCACACGCGCCAGTGCGCCGCCGCGGCCCTGGGCCGCCCGCTCCTGCGCCATCCGCACGCGGTGAAGGAGATCGAGGCGCGCTTCGGCGAGGCCGCCTATCCGAAGCGCGTGCTGATGGCGGAGTTCCCGATGGGCGCGGAGATCGTCCCGAACCCCGTGAACCGCATCGCCGGCATTTCCGTGGGGACGCACTACTTCCTGCCGGGCTTCCCCGAGATGGCCTGGGCGATGATGAAGTGGGCGCTCGACCACAAGCACCGCGACCTCTTCAAGGCGAGGCTGCCCTACGAGGAGGCGATCATCGTGCGCGAGGCGGGCGAGTCCGACCTGCTCGACATCATGAACGCCATCGTGCGCGACTATCCCGACCTGAAGCTCTCGAGCCTGCCCCAGTGGCACGCCAACGGCGCCCGCGTGATCGAGCTCGCGGTGCGCGGCAACGCGGCGCTCGTGCCGGTCGCGATGGACTACATGCGCGCGGAGATCGCGAAGCTCGGCTACCCTTTCGCCGAACGGCCGTCCGAGACGTCCTTCGCCAACCCCTGAAAGAACGGAGATCCCCATGGGCCTGCTCGATTCCATCATCGGTTCGATGTCGAACGCGAACGCGGGAAGTGGCAATGCGCTTCTCGATGCCGTCATGAAGCTCGTCAACGACCCCGCGCACGGGGGCCTTCCCGGTCTCGTGCAGTCCTTCCAGCAGCGCGGCCTGGGCGGCCTCGTCGACAGCTGGGTCTCCACGGGCCAGAACCTGCCCATCTCCCCCGACCAGCTCTCGCAGGGCCTCGGCGGCGACAAGCTCGGCTCGCTGGCGCAGAGCCTCGGCATGGACCAGGCCGACCTCTCCGCGAAGCTTTCGGAGCTGTTGCCCAACGTCGTCGACAAGCTCACCCCGAATGGCCACGTTCCCGATTCCGGCGACTTGGGGAGCCTCCTCGCGTCGGTGACCAAGCACCTCGGCTGACGTGCGCGGAGCCCGGCGCGCCTTCCTCGCCGCCACCGTTGCGTTCCTCGCGTGGCCCGCCGCCGCCGACGAAGCGCAAGCGTGGAAGGCGCTCAGGCAAGGCGGCCACGTCGCCTTCATCCGGCACGAGTCGACGGAACCGGGCCTGGGCGATCCCCCGGGCTACCGGTTGGAGGACTGCGCCACGCAGCGCAATCTCTCCGCGCCGGGGCGCGAGGCCGCGAAGAGGTTGGGCGAGCGCTTGCGCGCCGAGGGCGTCGTCGTCGAGAAGGTCTATTCCAGTCCCTGGTGCCGCTGCCGTGACACCGCCACGCTCGCCTTCGGCAAGGCCGACGAGTGGGATGCGCTCGCGAGTTTCTTCGACGACCCCTCGCGCGAGGGGAAGCTCACCGAGCGCGTGAGGAACCGCGTCGGCACGTATTCCACGAGGAAGCCCAAGGGAACCGTCGTGATGGTCACGCACCACGTGAACATCCAGGCGCTCACGCACCAGGCCGTCGGGCCGGGCGAGATCGTCGTCGTGCGTCCCGACGGGTGCTGCGGCCTCAAGGTCGTGGGGCGCATCGCGCTGCGCTAGCGCGCGGGCTACAGGCGTATTGCCCGCCGTCCCGGGGGCCGTGCTACCGTGCGGCGAAAGGCAGCCGGGTCCGGGAGACCCCACCGATGAAACCCAACTTCGCGCACGCCATCCGGGTCCTGGCCCTCGGCGTCGTCGCATTCGCCCTCTTCGCCCCCGGCAGCGCGTTCGCGCAGGCCGATACCGCCGTGGCCCGGCAGGTGTTCGCCGAGGTGAACGGGAGGCTGTCCTCGCTGGCCGAGACGCGCCTCACGGTGCGCCGGCCCGGCGTCGCCTACGACAACGAGCTGCGCGCGTGGTCCGAGGGCGGCGTGCTGCGCAAGATCGAGTCCGTGGCCCGGGACGATTCCGGCGACGTCGTCGTGGAGTACTACTTCGGCAAGGGCCAGGAATTCGTCTTCGCGTACACGGCCGTCAAGGGCTGGGACGGCCCGCGGCAGGTCACGCGGATCGAGCAGCGGCAGTACTTCGACCAGGGCAAGCTGGTGAAGTGGCTGCGCGGCCGCGAGGCGAAGCCCGTGCCCGCGAGCGATCCGCAATACGCGGGCGAGGGCCGCGCGCGCCTCGAGGAACTGGCGGCGTACGTGCCCGCGATCCGCGCGAAGGCGACGCCGGCGCCGGCCGCGAAGACGGGTCCCGGGCCCGGCACGGTCGTCGTGGCCGGCCAGGTGAAGAACGCGGCGGGCACGATCCTGCGCATGGAGAACGGCGACATCGCCTGTCATCTCCACCTGAAGGACGAGCGCGGCGCCGAGTTCACGGAGCTGGGCGACTTCGACCTGTGCACGCAGGAGAAGCAGCTCGTCGGTCGCCGCGTCGCGCTCACCTACCGGGTGGGAAGCGTCCAGTCCGAGGAATGCCAGGGCGACCCGGATTGCCGCAAGTCGAAGCAGATCCCGCTGGTGGTCGGCGCCAAGGTGTTCGCGGCCGGGCCCGGCAAGTGAAACTCTCCCGCGGCCGCCGCGCCGCGTCTCGACAATCGAAGGAACCCGCGCCCATGAAATCCCTCCGTCTCCTCGCTGCGGTCGCGTTCCTCTGCGCCAGTTCCGGCGCTCTCGCCGACTGGGCCGTCTGCGCCAAGGAAGGCGAGACCTGCCGCTTCAGCGGCCGCCACGAGGTCGCCTTCGGCGCCGGCAAGTCGTGGAACACGCGCGTCTACGAGAACGGCGTGAGCTGCGTCACCGAGAAGTTCGGCGACCCCGCGCCGGGCGTGAAGAAGTCGTGCCAGGTCAAGATCGCGGGCTCGCCGTCGTCCGCCACCCAGTGGCTTCCCTGCGCGCGGGAGGACGGCTTCTGCGCCTTCGACGGCAAGCGCGAGGTGGCGTACGGCGCGGAAGGCAAGTGGGTCACCAAGGTCTTCGTGAACGGGGTGAAGTGCGGCAACGCGGCTTTCGGCGATCCGGCACCCGGCCAGCAGAAGAGCTGCCGCGTGAAGGTGCCCGAAGGCCAGGCGCCCGTCTCGCGGCTCGACAACACCTGGGTGCCCTGCGCGCGCGAGGGCCAGTTCTGCAAGTTCGGCGGCACGCGCAAGGTGGCCTTCGGCGCCAACGGGAAGGTGCTCTACCGCAACGCGCAAGGCGGCATCGCCTGCACGACCGAGAAGTTCGGCGGCGACCCGGTGCCGGGCGTGCCGAAGTCCTGTCACTACGAACCGAAGTAGCCGCGCGGACGTTCGCCGGCGGGCGGGGCGAGGGGTAGCATGGAAGCTGGATCTTCCGCGACACCCCCTCCCAAGGACAATTCCATGCGACCGCTCGCCCTCATCGCCGCGCTCGGCTTCTCCGCCGGCGCGTTCGCCGCTCCCCCGCTGCCTCCCACCCCGCCCGACAAGGCCGGCTTCTCCGCCGAAGGCCTCGCGCGCATCGACGCGTTCTTCGCCCGCGAGATCGCCGCGGACCGCGTGCCCGGCGCGGTCGTCGCCATCGCCCGCGACGGCAAGCTCGTGCACTACAAGGCCTACGGGTTCAGCGACAAGGCCGCGGGCAAGGCGATGACGACCGACGCGCTGTTCAACCTCGCCTCGATGACGAAGATCATGGCGAGCGTGGGCGCGCTCACGCTGAACGAGGAGGGGCGCCTGCCGCTCAAGAGCCGCCTCGACGACTACCTGCCCCAGTTCAAGGACCCGAAGGTGGGCGTCGTCGGCGCCAACGGCGAGGTCACCCTCGAGGCCGCGAAGCAGCCGATCTACATCCACGACCTGATGCGCCACACCACGGGCTTCACCTATGGCGCGCCGTCGCACCCGGTCGGCAAGCACTACCCCGGCGCCTTCGACGCCACGGACACGGCCGGCCCCGAGTTCCTGGACAAGGTCGCGAAGGCCCCGCTCGTGAACCAGCCCGGCACGGCCTTCCAGTACGGCGTGTCCACGGACGTGCTCGGCTTCGTCGTGGAGAAGGTGAGCGGCCAGCACCTGGGCGACTTCCTCAAGGCGCGCGTGTGGGACAAGGCGGGCATGAAGGACACGATGTTCGTGGTGCCCGAGTCGCAGGTGGCGCGCATCGCGCAGCCGCTCGCCATCGACCCCATCTCGAAGAAGCCGCAGTCGGTGACCATCCTGAAGACCCAGTCGAAGTTCGATTGCGCCGGCGCCTGCGCCTTCGGCACCATCGGCGACTTCCTGCGCTTCGGGCAGATGCTCGTGAACGGCGGCGAAATCGACGGCAAGCGCGTGCTCTCGCCCAAGACCGTGGCCTTCATGACGTCGAACCACCTGCCGCCTTCGATCAGGAACAACGTGCCGCTCGTCGAGCCGCACCGCGACGGCTACAGCTTCGGCCTGGGCGTGGAAGTGCGCGGCTTCGACGGCATCGCCGCCACGCCGGGCACGGCCGGCGACTTCTCCTGGAACGGCGCCAACGGCACCTCGTTCTGGGCGGACCCGAAGGAAAGGCTCGTGGTGGTGGTCGGCACGGTGGCGCCGGGCGACATCCGCAAGTACTACCGCGAGCAGATGGGCGCGCTGGTCTACGGCGCCATGACGAAGCTGCGCTGACGATGCCGGTCGCGGACGACGGCGAGGCGCTCGCGGTCCCGGGCGCGACGCCCGGCGGCCGCGGGGCCCTGCGGCGCCTGCTCACGCGCTACTCGGTCAGCGCGAGGCACCTCCGGGAGCCCGGCCCCTCCGACGAGGAGCTGTGGCAGGTGGCCATGGCGGCCCTGCGCGCGCCGGACCACGAGAAGCGCATCCCTTGGCGCTTCGTGGTGGCGCGCGGCGAAGGCCTCGCGCGCCTCGCCGATCTCTTCGTCGACTACGGCCGCCGCCACGGCAAGTCCGGCGCGGACCTCGACTTCGAGCGCGAGAAGGCGATGCAGGCGCCGGTGGTGATCGCCGTCATCGCGCGCATCGACCCGCACGACGACATCGTGCCGCCGCACGAGCAGTGGACGGCCGTGGGCGGCGCCATCGCGAACGCCGCGAACGCGCTGCACTTCATGGGCTACGGGGCGAAGATGGTGGCGGGGACCCGCGCGCGCGATCCCGCCATCGTGGCCGCGCACTGCCGCGAGGGCGAGGTGCTGGTGGGCTGGATCGCGACGGGCACGATGGACGGCCCGCCCAAGGCCCGCGGCGAGATCGACGCGGGAGCCGTGCTCGGCAAGTTCTGAGGGGCGGGACTCAGCCTTCGCGGAAGGTCAGCTCCACGCCGTTGCCCGCGGGATCCTGCAGGAAGATCTGCACGATCGGCCGGCCGGGCACCTGCGCCACGTGGTGCGCAATCCGGCGCTCCGCCAGGCGCTTCTCGAACGCCGGCCGGTCCGCGCACTCGTACGCCGTGTGGTGGAAGGTGGACTCGCCCGTGTTGCGCGAGGCCGCCTCGTCGTCCACCACCAGGTGGATCACGTCGCGTTCTCCGGCGTACAGCCAGTAGCCCGAGAGCGCGAAGTTCGGGCGCGCCCCGACCGTGAGGCCGAGGACGTCGCAGTAGAAGGTGCGCAGGGTCTCGATGGCCTCGCGGCCGGCGCGCAGGTTGACGTGGGCGAGTGCGAGCGTGGTCATGGCGTTTCACCGGGTCGGCGGAGGCGGTCGCCTCCGGGATGCCTCCCATTATCCGCCGATGCGCGGCAGTTCATTTCGGCGCGGGATCGACGACGAGCTTGCCGAGGAACGGCAGCCAGAACGCGAGGGCCTCGCGGTACTCGCCGGCCTCGATGCGCTCGCCGCGCGGCCGGCGAATCTCGACGGCGACGTGCCAGTAGAGGGAAGCCGATTGCGCCTCGAGGTTGCAGATGCCGCTGTCGAGCACGGAGGCGTTGCGGTCGCAGAGCGTGCCCTTCACGAGGGTGAAGCCCGAGGGCAGGTAACGCTTGCCCTCGTCGGTGAGGAACTTCCAGTCGGTCTCGGTTTCCTCGAACGTGGACTGGCGGGGCGGGCCCTTGCGGAAATTGACGGTGAGCCGCGTGCTGCGCACGAGGTCCGCGCCCTCGCGCGGGATGCCCGCGAGGACCTTGCCGGCTTCCGTGCGCGTGTAGACGAAGGACCCCTCGTCGTCGCAGATCATCGGGCGGCTCTCGAGGTCGCAGCGCAGCAGGTGGGGCTTGTCGGCCAGTTCCTTCGGGATGCACAGGAACGTGACGCGCGCGCCGGCGAATGCGCCGGCCGCGCTGTCCGTCCGCCCGGGCAGGCACCGGACCGCCTGGAACTCGGGCGAGAGGCTCACCGCGCTCTTCGACTTGCCGCAGCCGGCGATTCCCGCGGCGGCGAGCACGGCGAGGACCGCGAGGGACACCGGGGCGAAGCGAAGGGACGTCATGGACTTCCGGGCGCGAAGGCGAAAGGGCGATGCTAGCAACTTTCCCCTGGCGCCGTCGCGACCGGGAGGGCGCCGGCCCGCAGCGCCTGCGGATCGGGCCACGCGATCCGGAACTGCGGCACCTCGCCGCCATCGAGCGCCTTCCAGAGGCTGCTCTGCGCGTTGCGACCGCCGATGCGCTCGTAGAAGCGCTGCGCCGCGACGTTCGGCTGCAGGACGTGCAGGTAGATGCCCCGGCCCGGATGCGCGACCTCGCACCAGGCGGCGGCCGCCACCATGAGCCGCGCGCCCACCCCGCGGCGCTTGTTCCCCGGCGCGACGTGCACCGCCTCGATGCGCGTCCCCCACGCCGGATCGTCGTCGCCGTAGAGGGACACGAAGCCCAGGAGCGCGCCGTCGTCCTCCGCCACGATCACGTGCTGGTTGGCCGGCGGCTGCGAGAGGGCGCGTTGCCAGAAGGCGGCGCGCTCGCCGTGCACGTCGCCGTCCAGGTACGCGTCGCTCAGCATGCCGCGATAGGCGCCGCGCCAGCTCTCCGCGTGCAGGCGCGAGATGGCGGGGGCGTCGGCGGGACGGGCGGCGCGCAGCCGGATCACGGGCGGGGCGTCATTTCATCGAGTGAAGGCCGAACAGGTTGCCTTCGGTATCGTGGGCGAGCGCGCAGAACCCGTACTGGCCGATCGCGAACTTCTCGCGCACGACCTTGCCGCCGGCCGCGACGACGCGGGCCTCCTCCACGGCGCAGTTCTCGCTCTCGAAATAGACGAGCGTGCTGTTGCCGCCCGAGGGAATGCCTGCGACCTGCACCAGCGCGCCCGAGGCGCCGTAGGCCGCGGCGTCCATCGGGAAGGCGTGCATGGCGAGGTCGACGGCGGGAAGCTTCTCGAGCTTGCAGCCCAGGACCTTCTGGTAGAAGGCCGTGGCGCGTTCCATGTCCTGCACGTAGATCTCGAACCAGCCGACGGGATTGCGATTCATGGGACGGTCCTTTCGGGAAGGCGACGGATGTCGGTTCGATGGTAGCGAGGCCGCGCGGCGTCTTTGTGACGATTTCTGGCGCCGGGCCGCTCAGTACTCGAAGCGCCGGTACCGGCCTTCCTTCTCGCCGTCCTCCCGGAAGAGCAGGAAGCCCTTCTCGATGCGCCACGGGCCCGTGACGGGCTTGCCGTCCTTCAACTTCGTGGTGAGGCGCGCGCCGTCCGTGACCCACGTTCCCACGGCCGTCTCGAAGGGCACGCTCAGCTGCACGAGCCCCGAGCGGCCGAAGCGCATGTACGCGATGCCGCCCGAATAGTGCTTGAAGGACCACTCGCCGACGATGGGGTGCGTGCCCGGGAAGGGCTGGCCCACGCGCTTCATCAGCTGGCGACCCTCGGGCTTGGTGGGATTCATCGTGAGCGCGTCGCCCAGGAGCGTGAAATCCTGCGTGGTGACCTTGCTCGTGGGCGCGTGATTCTCGTCGAGCTCGGTGAGGCTCAGGCGCGCGCCCAGGATGCCGTAGCGGTAGTCGACGAGGGCGCCGAAGGTGCGCGTCGCGACGCCGTTGGGCGCGAAGACCCACTGCGAGGCGAGCCCGCCGCGCGTGCGGGCGGTGGCGGACCACAGGCCGCCGAGCGACTCGTCGCCCGCGTTCGCGACCGGGGCGAACGACGCGGTCAGGAGGATGGCGGCCAGGAAGCGGATCATGGCACCGGACGCCGGACGGCGGCCTTCTTCCGTGCGGGCGACTTGCGGAGCGCCTTGCGCACCACGGGGCGCCCGGGCGCGTGCCGCGCCACTTCCGCGAACCCCGCCTTGTCGTACATCGATTTCGCGCCGAACCAGAGGGAGTGGTCCGCCACCTTGCCGCCCGGCTCCTTCGGGTAGGCCTCGACGAGCGTGGCGCCGTGCTTCCTCGCATGGGCGAGCGCGCCCTCGAGCAGGGCCGTCGCGACGCCCTGTCCGCGGTACTCGGACGGCACCACGAAGCAGACGATGGACCACACAGGCTTGTCGTCGACGGCCTTCATGGCGCGCGAGGTCGCGAGCCGCTTGAAGTCCTCGCGCGGGCCGAGCGTCACCCAGCCGACGGGCTTGCCGCCCAGGTACGCGATGAGACCCGGCGGCGGGCCCTTCGCCGCAAGGCCGCGCAGCCTCTCCTTGCGGGCATCGGCCGCCTTCTTCATCCCCGGCACGATGAACGCGCCCGTCTCGCGGTAGAACATGCACCAGCAGCCGCGCGCGACGGAGCAGCCGCGGGCGAGGAAGACGGCCTCGAGGTCCGGCCAGCGCTCGGGCGTGAGGGGATGGATGGCGAGGCGGGAGGGCATGCCGGCGATTCTAGCCCGCTAGGGGTTCCCGGGCAGGAAGCCGCGCAGCTGCCAGACGACGATGGCGCCCAACGCGAGATGGGCGGCGGCGCGCCAGGCGTCGCCCGCAAGCAGCACCGAGCACGAGGTGGCCACGATGACGCCGCCCACGAGGACGAGGTGGGCGCGCCGCAGGCGGCCATGGCGAAGCAGCGAATAGCCGATCGCGAGCAGCACCGCCGCGTAGGCGGGAAAGATCCAGGCCGTGAGGGCGAAGCGCGGGTGGGCGAGGAGGTCGGTGCCGCCGCTCTCGCGCAGTCGCAGGGCGAGCAGCACCGCGCCGACGGCGGTCGCGGCGCCCAGCAGCGTGCTCATGGCGCCGAAGACCAGGGTCTTCATGCGGCGGTGGCGATCGGCGTTCATCGGCAGGTCAATCCTAGGCAATTTCGACCGCGGTGCAAACCCGGCGTTCGTCCTAGGAACCGGCCAGGCGCCGGCGCTCGCGGTAGTGCCTCGCCTTCGCCTCGTCGCCCTGGTCCGCGTAGAGCCGCGCGAGCTCGTCGAACACGAACGGATCGGTTTTTCCGTCGGCGTCGCCTTCCCGCTCGAGGCGAAGCTGGATGGCGAGCGCTTCGTCGCCGCGGCCCATCGCGCGCAGCGTCCACGCGACCATCCAGTGCGCGGTGCGCGTGGCGACGGGGTTCGCGCCGCGTTCGCGGATCGCGGCGGCGGCCCGGAATTCCGCGAGCGCCTCCTCGTAGCGGCCCTGCTGGTGCAGCGCGTAGCCGAGGTTGTTCCGGACGGAGGCTTCCCAGCCCCGTGCCGCCGGCTGTGTCGAGGCCAGGACGACGGCGAGGGCCTCGCGCGCCCACTTCTCCTGGTCCCTGGGCGCCGTGTCGAGGAAGGCCATCATGTGGATGGCGTCGATGGCGAGGGCGTCGAGCTTCGCTTCCCGCGCGAGCGCGAGCGCGGATTCGAAGTGCCGGCGCGCCGTGGCCTTCGCTTCGGTCGTCTGCGAAGCCGGCTGATGGGTGGCGGAAGCGTGGGTTCGGCCCATCTCCAGCTCGTACCGCACCCGGGGCTCGGGGCCGGCGTCCTTCAGCTTCGGCTCGACCTCGCGCAGGATCGCTCTCGCCCGGTCGAAGTCCTTCCGGATTCCCCAGCTGCGCGCGATCTGCGTGCGCAGGACGAGGGCGTCGTCGCCCCCCGAGGTCGCGAGGGCGTCGCGGAACCGCTGCTCGCTCGCGGCGGGATTCGCGAAGTCCCAGAGCGCGTTCACGTCCACGCTCGCGCGGGCCGTCGCGGCGAACGCCACGAGGGCGAGCAGGGCGGCTTCCGGTCGCCTCATCCCTTGAGCCCCGCCCGCGCCTTGCGGCGGATCTCGTCGTCGGTCAGGTCCTTGGCGCACCATCCCGCGACCAGGCGCGCGGAGCGGCTCATGCCGTGCCGCGCCGGGTCGGTGCCCTCGCCCGTGAGCTCCATCACCGGGATGCCGACCGCCTTCGCGCGCCCCGTGAGGAGCTGCTGCGAGGACCAGGGCGTGTTCGCGTCCGAGGGGCTGCCGACGACGAAGACGCGCAGCTTCGGGTGCCGGCCTTCCTTCACCAGGACCTCGAGCGGCTCGTAGGAGTCGTCGTATCCCGTCGAGTCCTTCTTCCAGCCGCGGAGCAGCCACCGGGCCCTGGGCGAGGAGACGGACGAGGTCGGGACCGCACACACGATGTCGTCGCGCTTCGCGAGCAGCGCGGCGGTCACGTGGCCGCCGCCGCTCTGGCCGGCGACCACCCATTCGGTGATGCCGTGGCGGGCCTTGATCCGGTCGAGCGCCAGCGAGACCAGCTCCGATTCGCCCTGGCGCCGCCGCTGGCCGTGATCGCCCGACGATCCGAACGTGCCGGGCCGGCCGACGAAGAGATAGGGCATGCCCAGCCTCGACGACCATTCATCCGCGTCCTGCTGCACCTTGTCCGGCGTGAGCTTGAGATAGGCCGGCGATACGCCCTGGTCGAGCCACACGTCGCCGTGGAAGAAGACGACCGTGCGCCCGGCGGGGCCGGCCGGGAAGCCGGCCTTCCAGTAGCGCAGGCATTCGCTGCCCCACGCCGGGCTCTCCACCCAGACCGTGCCGGGCGCCTGTTCGCATTCGGCGCGCGTGGCTTTCACGCCGCGCTTCACGGCGATCTCGGAGAAATCCGGCGTCGCGGTGAAGGCCACGCGCCCGGGCTGCCGCGCGCCGTCGGGCATCGAGGCGCACGCTCCGGCGAGCATCGCGAGCGCGATGGCCAGGGCGCGCCCCGTCATGCGGTGCGCGCCGTGCCGCCGGGCCTGTCGACCGAGCCGTCCGGTTGCCTCGCGAAGCGCCCCTCGCGTCCGTTCACCGGATCAGGCCCCGGCCACTGCCATCCGCCGAATTCGGTCCGCTGGTAGTCGGTGAACGCCTGCTGCAGCTCGGCGCGCGTGTTCATGACGAAAGGACCGTATTGCGCCACGGGCTCGGCGATGGGCCGGCCCTGCAGGAGCAGGATCTCGACCGGCGAATCGGTCGCCTCGAGCGCGAGCGGCGAATCCGGATCGGCCACGACGAGCATCGGTTGCCCGATCGCCTGCCCCGCGATGCGCAGGTTCTTCCCCGCGAAGAAATACAGGACCCGGTTCGACCCGGCGGCGGCCGGCGGCATCGTCCAGGCCGATCCCGCGTCCATCCGGACGGTCCAGATCGCGACGTCGCTGCCCTCGCGCGAGGCGTAGGAATGCGGCGGAGGCGCCGGGGGCCTCACGTCCCCGAGCGCGCCGGCGACCACCGTGACCTCGACGCCGGGCGCGGGCTTCGCGACGGGCACCGTGCCGGCCCAGAACATCGCGAAGTAGGGCGGCGCCATCTTGTCCGCAGCGGGCAGGTTGAGCCAGATCTGGAAGAGCTCGAGCGTGTTGTCGCGATCCTCGTGAACCAGCGGAAACATCTCGGCATGCTGGATGCCCGAGCCCGCCGTGAGCCACTGCACGTCGCCCTCGCCGTAGCGGGCCTGGGCCCCCAGCGAGTCGGAGTGATCGACCAGCCCGCGGCGCACCACCGTCACCGTCTCGAAGCCGCGATGCGGGTGGCGGGGGAAGCCGGGCACGCGATCGCCGTGGTACATGCTCCAGCCGTCCTTGCCGGAGAAGTCCTGCCCGATCGCGCGGCCGGCCAGCGAGGCGGCGGGACCGAACCGGCCGTCGCCCTTCGGGTAGGCGTCGCGGTGGTGCACGCAGAAGAGGAAGGGGTTCGGCGTCTCCCAGGGCGGCGTGCCCAGGGGCGCGAGGCGAAGGATGGGGGACGTCATGGCGCTCAGGCTCCTCGCTTGATCTGGCCGACGATCATGCGCATCAGGGGGTACTGCTTCGCGATGGCCGCCTCGTCCCCCCAGAGCTGGAAGAAGAGGTTGCCGCGGTCCGTCTCGATGACGGCCACGCGCAGGGACTGCTTCGCCTTCGTCGCGCCCTGCGGGCCGGTCCCCACGCCGCGCGCGTACTGGCCGTCGAGCGCGACCCACGTGACGGGCATGCCGCTCGCGGCGCCCTTCTCGACCCGCGGTGTCGCGGGCTTGCCGGCGTCGTCCAGGAACTGGGAGGCCCAGCGCCGCGTGTTCTCCTCGACGGACCCGCCGCTGCCCTGGCCGAAGTAGAAGACCGCGGCGTCCGCGCTTCCGCCCTCGCTCCGGATGGTGAACTGGGCGAGGCGCATGTCGCTCGAGGGCATCTGCGGCGTCCAGTTCGCGGGCACGGGCAGCATCCAGTCGAGGACGCGGACGGCCATGGGGCTCGCGGCGAACGCGGCGCCGGCAAGACCAAGGAACAACGCGGCAATGGCGTGGCGGCGCTTCCGGAATGTTGGCATGGCGATCAGGTGTAGGCGAGGAATCGCCCGCAGGTGAGGATGGCGAGCCAGAGCACGAGGGAAGCGGCCACGGAGGCCTTGGCGACGAGCGGCGCGGGCACGCCCACGTCCCAGCCCTTCACGCCCTGGTACGGCCCGGTGTGGAAGGCGATGGCGTTGATGCCCGCCGTCATGAGCAACGCCATCTTGAGCTGGAACGTCCTGTTGCCCAGGAAGTCGCCCGCGTGCGCCGTGAACATGAGGAAGCCCGTCGGCACGATGAGGATGAGCGCGGCCCAGCTCCACGGCAGCAGGTGGCGGGCGAGCGCGCGCACGGAGATCTGCTTGCTCAAGCCCAGGATGCGCAGGTCGAACATGAGCACCGAGCCCACGAGGATCACGAAGCCGACGATGTGGATCACCTCCACGATCGGGTACATCCACAGCGACTCGCGCATCGCGCGCGCGAAGGGCAGGGCCTCGGCCGGGTTGGCGGGCGTCACGGGCGGCTAGCGCAGCTCGACGGTCTTGCCGCCGGCGGTGATGCGCTCGGCGCGCGCTTCTTCCGGCTTGCCCTTGTTGGCATAGGCGACGACGGTCACGGTCTGGCCCTTGGCGATCGCCTCCGGCGCGAGGCCGCGGTTCTGCATGCGCGAGGGCGGGGCCAGCACCACGAGCCAGGTCTTGCCGGGCGTTTCGAGCTTCACGTGGCCGTGCGGGTGCTCGTAGCCCGTCTCGACGATCCTGCCGGTCAGGGTGAGCGGCTGGTTCTGGTCGTACTCGCTCCAGCCGTGGTGGGCGAGGGCGGGCAGGGCGAGCGCGAGGGCGGCGGCGGGGATCCAGTTCATCGTCATGTCAGTCGTCCTGGCTGCGGTGGAATTTCTCGAGCACGCGGCGCTCGCGCTTGGTGGGGCGGCCCTTGAATACGGGCGGGGGCATCGCCTTCAGCTCCGCCGCGACGCGCTCGCGCTTCGCGCGGCTCTCGGGCGTCTCCTCGTAGAGCTGCTGCGCGGCGGCGGCGTTGCCGCGCTTGTCCGAGACCGCGCGCACCGTCACCACGGTCTCGTAGGGCGGGCGGCGGATCTCGAGGGCGTCGCCGGGCTTCACGGTCTTGGCGGCCTTGGCGCGCTCGCCGTTCACGCTCACGCGGCCGGCGCCGATCGCCTCGGCGGCGAGGCCGCGCGTCTTGAAGAAGCGCGCGGCCCACAGCCACTTGTCGAGCCGGAGGGCCGTGACGGCGCCGGAAGCGGAATGGGCCAAGGGGCGAACCCGGGCTTTCGCCCGTCCGTGGGGGCGGTCCTTCGGGACCGCGACCGCGCCATTCTAGCCTCGGCCGGGGGCCGGCAAAAAAAATCGGGCGCGAGGCCCGATATATCCTGCGGCGGGGTGCCGGCGCGAGCCGGCACACGCAGCCCGCGTGATTACTTCTTGGCGTCCGGCTTCTTCTCGCCTTCCATCATCTTCTTGCACTCGGCCTTCATCTTGTCGTCGGCCTTCTTCTCGTCCATCTTCTTGCAGGCTTCCATCTTCTTGGCCTTGTCGGCATCGCTCATGGCGCCGCCGTGGGCCGCGGCGAAGGCGCCGACGGAGGCGGTGGCGAAAGCGGTGGCGACCAGCATCGAAAGCAGCTTCTTCATGTATAGACTCCCGGGTTTGGTTGAATTTGGAATGAACTTGTTCGAACGCGCGTGGGAGTCTATTGCAAGATCGGGCAATAGTCACCGTCCCTTCCCCGGGATTTCCCGGGTCGCCAAGGCGACCCGGCCGGTCCTGGCCGGTCTCGTGGGCGTGGCGGCCTTGCTCGCGCTCCCCGCCCTGCAGGCCGCCCCGCGGGTGCCGACCGATCCGGCCGAAGTGCTGCAGCGCCTGCCGATGCGGCCCGGGGACGCCACGGCCGGCGAACTGGCCGGCCTGCGGGCCGCCGCGGCGCGGGCCGCCAGGGAGGCGCCCGACGACCCGCTTCCCGCGGCCCGCTTGGCCGAGCGCTACTTCGAACTGGCCACGGCCCGGGGCGATCCGCGGTACATCGGCTATGCCGACGCGGTCATGGCGCCGTTCGCACGGAGCCGGGCGCCGGCCGCGCTGGCGGTGCGCGGGAAGCTGCGCCAGTACCGGCACGATTTCGAGGGCGCGCTGGGGGAATTCGCCGCCGCGCTCGAGGCCGATCCGCAGTTCGCGTCGGCCCATGCCTGGCGCGGCGCCATCTTCCTCGTCCGCGCCGACTACCCGGCGGCCATTGCGGAATGCGATGCCCTCCTGGCCATGGACCGTCCCACGCTGCACGGCGGATGCATGGGACTGGCGCTCGCCTACGGCGGCCGGATGGAGGCGGGCTATGCGGCCTTGCAGCGGGCGCTGTCGCAGACCAGCGATGCGGGCAACCGGCTTTGGCTGCTCACCCGCCTGGGCGAGGTGGCGGCCTGGCGAGGCCAGCCCGACCTGGCCGAAAGGCATTACCGCGCCGCGCTCGCGCTGGACATCGAGGATGGCTACCTGCTCGCGGCCTGGAGCGATTTCCTGCTGGACCGGCAACGCCCCGCCGAGGTGGTGAAGTGGCTGGCCGGCCGGGAGGCCTCCGACGGGCTGCTGCTGCGGCTCGCGCTGGCCGAAACCGCGCTCAAGCTGCCTGCGGCGCGGTCGCATGGGCAGGCGCTGGCGGACCGGTTCGCTGCCGCCCGGGCGCGCGGCGACACCACCCACCGGGCCGAGGAGGCGCGCTACCTGCTGCACCTGGCCGGCGATGCTCCGGCCGCGCTCGCGGTGGCCTCCGCCAACTACTGGGTGCAGCGCGAACCCCGCGACGCCCGGGTGTTGCTGGAAGCGGCCATCGCGGCGAAGGATGCCGCCGCCGCGCGGCCGGTTCGCGACTGGCTCGAAACCAGCGGCTTCGAGGACGCGCCCATGCGGCGGTTGGGGGCCCTGTCGGCGCAGGCGGGGCCGGGAGCGCCAGCGCCGCCGTCGGCAAAGCCGCAGGGAAAGCCGTGAGGGCGCTGCGCGGTCTCCTTGGCCTGCTGGCCCTTTTCGGCGCATGGGCTGCCATGCCGGCCCTGGCCCACAAGGCGAGCGACAGCTACCTCGTGCTGCAGGTCAAGGGCCAGGCGGTGAGCGGCCAGTGGGACATCGCCCTGCGCGACGTCGACTTCGCCATCGGACTCGACGCCGACGGCGACGGCGACATCACCTGGGGCGAGGTGAAGGCCCGCCACGCCGACATCGCGGGGTGGGCGCTGGGGCGCCTCGAACTGGAACGCGGCGGCACCTGCGCCCTGCGCGTGGCGGAGCACCTGGTGGACGAGCACACCGACGGGTCCTACGCGGTGCTGCGCCTCGAAGGCACGTGCCCGTCCCCCGCGCCGTCGCTGGCGATCGGCTACCGCTTGCTGTTCGACATCGACCGGCTGCATCGCGGGCTCCTGCGCCTGGACGTCGACGGCGTCCCGCACGCCAGCGTGCTGGGGCCGGAAAGCGGCGTGCTCACCGTGAAGGCCGGCGAAACCTCGCGCCTGGCGCAACTGGGCCGGTACCTCGTGGAGGGCGTCTGGCACATCTGGATCGGCTTCGACCACATCCTGTTCCTGCTGTCGCTGCTTCTGCCCGCCGTGCTGGTGCACGAGGGGCGGCGCTGGACGGGCGTGCGCTCGTTCCGCGCCGCGGTGACGGAAGTGCTGTGGGTGGTGACCGCCTTCACGCTCGCGCACTCGATCACGCTGTCGCTCGCGGCGCTTCGGGTCGTCGAACTTCCCTCGCGCCTGGTGGAATCCGCCATCGCCGCCTCGGTCGTGCTGGCCGCGGCCAACAACCTGTGGCCCGTGGTGGAGCGGCGCCGCTGGCTCGTCGCCTTCGGCTTCGGCCTGGTCCACGGATTCGGGTTCGCCAGCGTCCTCGCGGAGCTCGGCCTGCCCGCGGACGCGCTGGTGCTCTCGTTGCTGGGGTTCAATGCGGGCGTCGAGATCGGCCAGCTCGCCATCGTGGCGAGCTTCCTGCCGGTGGCCTACCTGCTGCGAGGCACGCCGTTCTACCGCAGGGGCGTCTTCGTGGGCGGATCGGCGCTCACCCTGCTGGTGGCCCTGGTGTGGCTGGCGGAGCGGGCGTTCGACCTGAAGCTGATCAGCGCCTAGCGATCAGCCGGCGAGCGCCACCGTGCGCAGGTCCATGGGCAGCGACGTGCCGGTGTCGAACTCGGCGCCCGCCTCGATGGCGAGCTTCGCGACCGCCTCGATGCTCCTCGCCTTCGCGTAGGTGGCGAACATCGAGCCCAGCGCGAAGTCGCGTCCCGAGCCGATGGCCCAGAAGCGGTCGAACTCGAACACCTCGCGCATGGAATAGACGGCGAAGATGCCCGCGGGATTCGCGATCATGAGCGTCATCTGGGAGGACTCGTACGGATCGTCGTCCTCTTCCTTCGGGTTCAGGAAGGCCTCGTCCTTGAGGATGGGGTGGAGCTTCCGAAAGGTCTCGTAGATCGCGTCCTTGCCGTGGAAGTCGAGCTCGGCATTCCGCGCGAGGATGTTCTCGAGCACGAGCTGGTGCGCGGCGCTGCCGGCCACGCCGATGAACGAGTCGCGGTAGGCGACGATCTTGTGCGGGCTGCGGTCGTAGTGCGGCGCGAGGCGCGTGGACCCGAAGGTGGTGAGCGAATCGGCCGCGATGGTGGCCCGATCGCCCTTGCGGACGACGACGATGGTGGTCATTTGCGGCCCATTCTAACGCCGCCGGTGACGAGCGCGACGCCCACGGCCGAGGCCGCGAGGCCCGCGAGCGCCAGCGGGGCGAGGCGATCGTCGAAGAGCAGGTAGGCCATCACGGCCGTGGTGGGCGGCGTGAGGAAGAAGAGGCTCGCCACGCGCGAGGCTTCCCCGTGGCGGATCAGCGTGAAGAGCAGGCCGATCGCGCCCACGGAAAGCACCACGACGTGCCAGCCGAGCGCGAAGATGAACGCGGGCGTCCAGTCGATCGTGAAGCTCTCGAGCCAGTAGGCGAGGATCACCGTCGGGATGCCCGAGGTGACGTACTGGATCACGCCGCTCGCGAGCAGGGGCACGTCGCCGCAGTAGCGCTTCTGGTAGAGCGTCCCGAAGGTGACGCCCAGGAGCGCCACGACGCCCCACGCGATCGCGGCGCCGGTGAGCGCGCCCGGGCCCGTCCACTTGCTCGAGACGACGAGCGCGACGCCGAGGAAGCCGAGCGCGATGCCCGTCCACTGCACCGCCGAGAGCCGCTCGCCCAGCAGCGGCCCGGAGGTGACCGCGGTGAGCACCGGCTGCAGGCCCGCGATGAGCGCGACCATGGCGGTGGGCATGCCCAGGCGCACGGCGCAGAAGCAGCCCGAGAGGTAGGCGCCGTGCACGAGCAGCCCCGCGACGGCCGAATGCGCGGCCAGGCGCGGGCTCGCCGGCCACGGCGCCCGCACGGCGAGGAACACGGCGAAAAGGAGCAGCGAGGCGAGGGCGTAGCGCCACGCGAGGTACGAGAAGGGCTCGGCATGGGGCACGCCCAGCCGGATGCTGATGAAGCCGGAGCTCCACAGGATCACGAACAGCGCGGGCGCGAAGCGATACCAGGACGGGGCGGTGTGGGGCACGGAAGGGCGCGGCGGTGTGGCCGCAAGGCTGCGGGGAGAAACGGAGCGGCAATTCTACGGGATCAACAAAACCAGGGACGGTGCCCGGTTTCGATCAAAGGCCGAAGGAAGCGAGGAACGCCTTGCGCTCGTCCTCGTCGTCGATGTGCGAGGCCAGTTGCGCGTAAAGCTCGGCCAGGTTGCAGCGCTTGCCGGCGGCGTCCTTGATGAGCACGCGGGCGAGGGGCCCCACGTAGCCCGCCAGGCGCTTCTCGGCCACCGCGAGCAACTCGGGCGTGATTTCCACGCGGGCGGACGACG
>CAZPLW010000032.1:0-25638 GCA_964587315.1 uncultured Lysobacter sp. | reverse complement strand
GTGGTCTCGGGCGACACGCCGCAGACGCTCGATCGCCTGGCGGCCCTCTACGGCGCCGTGGTGGACGCGGGCGTGCACCGCGCCCCCAGCATCAAGGTGGCGGAGGCGGCCAAGGTGATCGAGAACACCCAGCGCGACCTCAACATCGCCCTCATGAACGAGCTGGCGGTGATCTTCCACCGCATGGGCATCGACACCTCGGACGTGCTCGAGGCCGCCGGCACCAAGTGGAACTTCCTGCGCTTCAAGCCGGGCCTGGTCGGCGGGCACTGCATCGGGGTCGACCCGTACTACCTCACGCACGCGGCGGAGAAGGCCGGCCACCACGCGCAGGTGATCCTCGCCGGGCGCCACATCAACGACAGCATGGGCAAGTACGTCGCCGACGAGACGCTCAAGTGCCTCGCGAAGGCGAAGCTCATGGCCCCCGGCGCGAAGGTGAACGTGCTCGGCCTCACCTTCAAGGAGGATTGCCCGGACATCCGCAACACCAAGGTCGTCGACATCGTGTCCGAGCTGCGCGCCTACGGGATCGAGGTCGCGGTGCACGACCCGCTCGCCGACGCGCGCGACGCCCGGGAGCACTACGGGCTCGATCTCGCGCGGTGGGAGGACCTGAAGCCGGCGCAGGCGACCATCGTGGCCGTGGCCCACAAGGAGTTCATCGAGGCCGGTGCGGAGCGCATCGTGTCCACGGCGCTGCCCGGCGGCTGCATCATCGACGTGAAGTCGGTGCTGGACCGCCAGGCGATCGCGGCCTCCGGCCGTTCGTACTGGCGCCTGTAGCCCGGCGGAGGATTCAGGTCGCGGGTCGCAGCGCAAGGGTGTCATCGAGAAACCGGACCTGTTCCCTGACGTAACCGGGCCTCAGGTGATGTCCGTCCTTGTACATGGGGGTCCCGTCTGCCGTTACCGCGCTGCAGGACGTCTCGTTGCACAGGAACGGCAGGGGATCTATCACGCTCACGCCGGCGCGTTCTCCCAGCAAGCGCAGGTCCGTCCTGATCCCGCCATACGTCGCCAGGAAGTCATCCAGCCGAATTTCCTGGTGACGGATGGCGAAATGCCCGAATGACCGCTGGATCATCCCCTTGGGATCCAGGCTCGCGCCGATCGGGCTGTTCAGCACCAGGAACACGCGCTTGTTCGCCCCCTTCAGCGTCGCGAGCATTTCCTGGAGCTTGGCGAGGGCCAGCGCATTTCCCTCTCCCCCCGGCTTCAGGTAGTGCTTCGTGTCGCCGTCCTGGTAGAAGTAGTTCGAGCCGCCCAGGTAGCCGAACCATTGCGCGCCGACGACAACCGTGTCCACGTTCCCGTTCGTCAGGGCGTACTTGAGCGCGGTTTCGGAAAAGCCCTTGCAGCGGTCGTGACCTTCGCCGTCGCCCGCGACATTGTGAATGGGCGGGCAGCCCCCATGCGTCATGAACACGGCCGTATTGGTTTGTGCCGGTCGGGACTTGGTGAGTTCCTTGATCCGGGGCCAGTAGTGCTCCATGTTGCTGTCACCGATATAGAGCGTTTCGCTTGGGTGCCGGGAGCCGAGAACGAAGTAGGGCCGGCCTTCGAAATCCTTCCTTACGTAATCGGTGCCGGGAAAATCCCATTCGCCCGCCGCTTTCACGATCTTGCCGACGCCGAATCTTGCCGACAGGGGCTCGATGGCGTTCCCGTAGCCAACCAAGCCGATGATCAACATCGAGACGAGCAGCAAGACCGTGTTTGCGCGTCCGTTGCCGCCGAATCGCAGGGGGCGTTCGACGAACCGGTAGGTGACCCAGGCCAATGCGATGCTGGCCAGCACGGCGCCCACCCGGATGTCGATCGAGGGGGTTCGAGACTCGAGGATCCGCGCGAAGGACAGGATCGGCCAATGCCACAGGTAGAGCGGGAAGCTGATGAGCCCGATCCAAACGAGCACCCGGTTCGCGAGCACGACACGGTTGAACCAGGCGTGCGGTCCCGCCGAAATGACCAGGAATGCCCCCAGGGTCGGCAGCAGCGCCCACCAGCCCGGAAATGCCCGGGTGTTGGAAAGCGCCGCAAAGCCCGCTCCCAGTGCGGCAACGCCCGTCCAGGATGCGAAAGGGCCCCAATGCGGGCCCACGCCAGGCGGCCGCCCGGCGTCCAAGGTGCGATCGAGCCTGCCGGCGACCCGCGCGCGCGCGCCCGCGAAGGCCGTTGTGCCGTAGAGCGACAGGTAAGCCAGGATCGAGCCGATCAGCAGTTCCCACAACCGTGCGTGCGGAAGGTAGAAGACGCCGACCGGATCATCGTGGATGCGCGCGACGTTCAGCAGGAAGGAAGCCGCCGCGATCGCCAGGGTGATCGCCAGCAGGTTGAAGCGGCGTCTCCAGACGAGCCATAGCAGCAACGGCCACAGGATGTAGAACTGTTCCTCGATGCCGAGCGACCACAGGTGAAGCAGCGGCTTGGTCTCGGCCGCCTTGTCGAAGTATCCGGATTCCCCCCACAGGACGAAGTTGGAAACGAATCCCGCGCCCCCTGCGATGTGCCGGCCCAACTGCTCGAATTCATCGGGCAGCAAGGCGGCCCAGCCGAAACAGTAGCTGGCGACCAGGACCACCGCCAGGGCGGGAAAGATGCGCTTGATCCGGCGACTGTAGAACTCGACGAAGTCGAATCCATTCGTGTCCAGGCTGGTGAAGATGATCGTGGGGATGAGGAATCCGGAAATGACGAAGAAGATGTCAACGCCCAGGAAGCCGCCTTTCATCCCGGGAGGAAAGGCGTGGTAGGCGACCACCGATAGGACGGCGATGGCCCGCAAGCCATCGATGTCCGGCCGATACTTGGGATGCGTCAGGTGCTCGGTAGGGGGGCGCATTGTCGTCGTCGCCACTGACCCGGCTGATGCGTGCGACTGCCGGTTGTCCGTCGGGCAGGGCGATTCATCGCGAAACGAGGCGGGAATCGGGCGGCCATCCGCGCTGGAAGGGCCGTTCGTCGCCAGTGCGGTTCAATTGCGCGTGTCGCCCGGGACAGGCGGGTTGGCGCCTCCGGAAAGCGCCGCCATCCTCGCGATCGCCGACGACTCCGCGGCATCGAACCGGCTCATCTCGATTTCGATGGCGAGGGTGGCGCGGCGAGCGCCGCGAGGCTGACGATCGCCGACAATTCGCCCGCCTCCAGCCGGCACATCTCGAGCACGATCGTGCCGCCGGAAACCGCGAGCCGCCGCAGCGCCTCCCCGTCGAGCGGCAGGTCGACGTGCGGATCGCCGGTCTCGGCGAACCAGACCGTGCCGCTGCGGCTCGCGACGAGGTGCCCGAGCGAGCGCAGGCCCGTCACCTGGTGGAAATCCTCGAAGGCGCAGCGCCGCGTCTCCCACAGGACCTGCCCGCCGCCGTCCATCACCGCCACGCGCTCGAAGCGCACGAGGCCGGGAATGTCCATGGGGTCCAGGCGGACCGTGTCGTAGCCTTCCGCCCGGGCCGGCAAGGGCAGGGTGGCCACGAGCCGCGCGCCGCTGCCGCCGCCCGCCAACGACACGCTGCGCTCCTCGCCGTAGCCTTCCGCCGTCGCGCGGTAGTAGGCCTGGATGCGGAAGTTCGCGGCCTGCGCGCCCGCCTCGACCGAGCCGCCGAGCCCGCTCGCCACGCGCGGCGGCAGGGTGTCGCCGTGGTCCGCGAACCCCGCGAGCCGAAGGTCCGGCACGAGCGTGGGCGGCGCGTCGCTTCGCCCCGAGACCTCGTTCGAGAACGCGTACTCCGCGCGGATCCAGGCGAGCGCCTCGTCGTACGAGACGGGGTGCCCCAGCGCGGCGAGGACCGCGCCCGCGAGCGAGGGCAGGTCGACGGGCGTGTCGCCGCGCGGGGCGGCCGCCTCGTCGACGCGCGCGAGGCTGTTCCACAGGCCGCGGAAGAGCACCCGCGCGACCGGCAGCGGCTCGTCCGCGGACGGCTCCCACTCGAGATCGAAGGGCACGAGGGCGCCGTCGGACGCGCGGCGGATCATGTTGAACGGCGTGCCGTCGAACCACGCGGGCGGCAGGCCGGCCGGCACTCGCGCCGCGCCCTTCGCCTCGGCCTCGAGCCGCGCGGCCCAGCCCCGCAGGATGTCGGCGAGATCGGGGACCGACCAGCCCAGGCGCATCACGGCGCGCTCGATGGCACGGAAGAGCACCTCGCCGCGCTCGTAGGTCTCGTCGCGGACCGCCTGGCGAAGGCCGTTCCCGCCGGCCGGGCGGGCGTCCGCGTACAGGGCCTTCCGCGTGACCGCAATGCCGTCCGGACCGGCCACGAACCGCGATTCCTTCGCGTAGCGCCGCTTGCGGCGCGCCGACCAGGCGTACGCCAGCACGGCCTCGTCGGGCAGGCGCGCGGCCGCGGCGTCGTCGCGGCCCGCGATCGCGAGGAAGGAATTGGCCGTGGCGGCGCCGAGCCCGTTGCGCAGGAACGCGTCGCGCGCCCGCGTCTCGGAGAAAGCGAACGGGCCTTCGTGCGGGTGGCGCCGGGCCGTCGTGGTCGCCACGAGGTCGCCGACGCTGAAGCGCGCGTCCGCGAAGGCCTTCTCGCTCACCAGGACCGAGGGCAGCTTGTAGTCGGGGAAGGGGTAGAGGAATCGCGACAGCCCGAATCCCGCCCGGGCGAGGCGCCCGCGAAGCTCGCTCTCGCCGAAGGTGACCGGCGTCGCCGGCCCGTAGCGGTCCGTCACGCCGAAGTAGGCGATGCCCGTGTGGTCCTCGCGGGCGCCGGCGAGGTACTTGAGGCCCAGCTGGTTCTCGATGGCGAGCACGAGGATGCCGTCGCCGGAAAGGCGATCGCGCGCGCGAGCGAGCAGGTCCTGCACGGGATCGTCGCCGGCGAGGAAGAGGCGGGCGTACTCGAGCACGCCGATGAGCGTCACGGCATCGAAGGCGAAGGGCAGCTCGACGTCGCGGAAGTTGTCGCACAGCACCACGACGTTCGGCAGGTCGCGGCAGCGCGCGGCCGCGGTGGCGGCGCGCTCGAAGCTGCCCTCCACGGCGAGGACCGTCGCGCCGTTCTCGCCCAGCTGGCGCGTGATGGCGCCGCAGCCCGCGCCGATCTCGAGCACCAGGCCCTTCAGGCCGTGGAGCAGGGGCCGGAGCAGGTTCTGCCGTTCCGGCGACAGGTGGTACAGCGAGGGCCAGTCGCGGATCTCGCGGGCGAGTTCCTCCGAGCCGGCGGTGCGGTCGGCGGCCGCCCGGATGGCGGCGGCCACGCGCGCCTCGGCGGCGGCGCCGTCGGAGTAGGCGAAGGGCGCGCGCGGCACGCGCTCCCAGACACCGGCCGCTTCGTCGAGGCGGTACGTGCGCGCGAGGTGGTCGCGAAGCTCCCGTGCGGTCGTCATGGCGTGGGGTTCCGGGCGGAGTGGGTCACGGCAGCGCCTCGAAGCCGATCTTCGCGAAACAGTTGGCGATGCCGATGGAGCGGTCCGTTCCCAGCACCTCGAGGCGCACGACATCGTAGCGCCGGTGGATCACGCGCAGTTCCGTGCCCTCGAAATGCGTCCAGCCGAGCGAGACGAAGTAGGTGCCGGGCATGAGGTTCACGGCCAGGTCGAACGAGACGCGAAGGCGCGACCCGGCCGCGACGACGGGCGTGGGAACGTTCTGGAAGTAGGTGTTCGTGCCGTAGACGTCCTGGCCCTTCACGTCCTTCAGCACGATGGCGAAGATCGTGTCCTCGAGGTCGCGCTCGCCACCCGCCAGGAGCATGTCGACGCGCGCTCTCTCGCCGGTGGTGAAGGTCGTGCGCGGGTGCCCGGCGGCGTCGGTGACCACGAGCGAGTCGATGCGCCCCAGCGTGCCGCCGTAGCTGAATTCCTCGTCGGCCACCTGGTCGCTGCCGCGGCCGAGCGTGAGCAGCAGGCGCTCGCGCTCCTCGCCCCGGGGCGAGGGGGCGGCGGCGGACGGGCCCGGCGAGGGCTTCGAGGCGGGGCCGCGCGCCCGCGCGGCGGCGATCGCGGCGATGTCCTCGGCGACGGCCTCGGCGACGCGGTCGTCGGCGAGCAGCTTGCTGTAGACGTTGAGCACGTCGTTCGGGGCGGCCTCGACGAGGAGCCGGCCGCGCTCGAGCAGCACGGCCTTCGAGCACAGCCGCTTGATGGCGTTGCCGTCGTGGCTCACGAACAGGAGCGTCTTGCCGCTGTCGCGCAGGCGGTCCATCGCCTTGGCGCACTTGAGCTGGAAGCGCGCGTCGCCCACCGCGAGAGCCTCGTCGATCACGAGGATGTCGGCGTCCACGTTCACGGCCACCGCGAAGGCGAGCCGCAGGATCATGCCGGACGAGTAGGTGCGGATGGGCTGCTCGAGGAACTCGCCGATCTCCGAGAAGGCGACGATGGCGTCGAACCGCCCGGCGATCTCCTCGGCGGTGAGACCCAGGATCGTCGCGTTCATGACCACGTTCTCGCGTCCCGTGAGCTCGGGATTGAAGCCGCTGCCCAGCTCGAGCAGGGCGGCGATGCGCCCGCGCACGTCCACCGTGCCCCCGGTGGGCGAGAGCGTGCCGCAGATGAGCTGCAGCATCGTCGACTTGCCCGAGCCGTTGCGCCCCACGATGCCCACCGCGTCGCCGGGCGCCACCGAGAGGCTCGCCTCGCGCAGGGCCCAGAACTCGCGGTAGAAGGTGCGCCGGCCGCGCCAGAGCGCCTGCGCGAGCCGGTCGCGGGGCTTCTCGTAGATGTGGTAGCACTTCGACAGCCCGCGCACGTCGATGGCCGGGGCGACCGCGGGGCTCGCGAGGGCGTTCATCAGAGGACGTCCGCGAAGGCGTGCTTCGTCTTGAGGAACCACGCGAGCCCGGCCCAGGCCACGAGCCCGGCCGCCAGCGTGTGCAGGGCGAAGCCGCCGAAGTCCGGCAGGACGCCCTGGATCACGAGCAGGCGGCAATCCTCGATCGAGCGCGAGATGGGGCTCAGGGAGAAGAGCGCGCGCAGCTCCTCGGGCACGGCGGTGATCGGGTAGAAGACGGGGCTCGCGAACATGAGCACGGTGACGAGCAGCCCCACCGTGTGGCTCGCGTCGCGGAAGAAGACGCCCAGGGAGGCGAGGAACCAGCTCGTCCCGAGCGAGAGCAGCACCACCGGCACGATCGCGAGCGGGAAGAGGATCGCCGTCGGCCGCAGCGTGCCGGTGGCGATGGCGGCGAAGACGAGGAGCACGAGGAAGCTCACGCCGGCATGGAAGAGGCTGGAGGCGAGCGGCACCCAGGGCAGCACCTCGAGCGGGAAGACGACCTTCTTCACGAGGTTGGCGTTGCCCACGACGAGCGTGGGCGCGCGCGCGGCCGATTCGGCGAAGATCGTGAACACGAGGAGGCCGACGAAGGCGTTCACCGCGAAGTCCGCGCTGCCGCCCGCGGAGCCCGGCCACTTCGCCTTGAAGACGACGGTGAAGACGAACGTGTAGACGGCCAGCAGCAGCAGCGGATTGAGGATGCTCCAGAGGAACCCGAAGAGCGAGCCGCGGTAGCGCTCGATCATGTCGCGCCGGGCCATCTGGAAGACGACGCGCCGGTGCGTGCCCAGCGTGCGCACCACGGCCCACGGGGACACGAGGCTCGGGGTGGCGCGGACGGGGATCGGGCTCAAGGTCGGCTGTCGGGTTGGCGGGCCGGCGGGCGCGGCGCGTGGGGACGCGCGCGGCACGGCATGCCGGCTGCCCGGATTGTAGCGGGTTTCACTCTCGGGACGCCCGGCCCGGGGGATATAATCGGCCTCCCTCGCGCCCCCGAACGCCACGCCATGAACCCTGCCGCCGTCATGCCGCTTGTTCCCGTGATCCTTTCCGGAGGTGTCGGCGCCCGCCTGTGGCCCGTCTCCCGCGAGGCGACGCCCAAGCCCTTCATGAAGGTGGGCGGCGACACGAGCCTGCTGCGGCGCACGTTCGACCGCGCGAGAGCGCTGCCGGGCACCGTCGAGGTCCTCACGGTCACCAACCGGGAGTTCCTGGGCGCGAGCCTCGAGCAGTACGAGGGCAGCGGCCTCGCCGGCACCTTCATCCTCGAGCCCTTCGGCCGCAACACCGCCGCGGCCATCGTGCTCGCGGCGCTGCGGGCGGCCGAGGCCCACGGCGAGAGCGCGATCCTCGTGGTGCTGCCCGCCGACCACCTCATCACCAACCAGGCGGCCTTCGCGAACGACGTGGCCGTCGCCACGCAGCTCGCGCAGCGCGGCCTCCTCGTCACCTTCGGCATCGTTCCCGACCATCCGGAGACGGGCTACGGCTACATCGAGCTGGGCGAGCCCATCGCCGGCACGCGCGGGTTCGCGGTCGCGAAGTTCGTCGAGAAGCCCTACCGCGAGATCGCGGAGAAGTACGTGGCGAGCGGCCGGCACCTGTGGAACGCCGGCCTCTTCTGCTTCTCGGCGGGCGCGCTGCTCGCGGCGGCGCAGGCGCTCCAGCCCGAGCTCGTCGCGGCCGTCCGGGCATGCTGGCAGGACGCGAAGGCGCGCACGCAGCAGGGCTGGCGGGTCTTCGACATCGCGGCCGAGGGCTTCGGGAGAGTCCCCGAGATCTCGATCGACTTCGGCGTGATGGAGCGCGCGAGCGACGTCGCCGTGGTGCGCGCCACCTTCGACTGGAGCGACATCGGCTCCTGGAGCGCCATCCACGACGCGCTCGCGAGCGACGCCGAGGGCAACTCGGTCGTGGGCGAGGCCGTCCTCGTCGACGTGCACAACAGCCACATCCAGACCTGCGGCCGCGTCGTCGCCGCCGTCGGGGTGAACAACCTGATCGTGGTCGACACGCCCGACGCGGTGCTGGTCGCCGACCGCGGCAGCGCGCAGGGCGTGAAGACGGTCGTGGAGCGCCTGCGCCGCGACGGGCACGAGGCGGTCACGTTCCACCGCACGGTGTCTCGCCCCTGGGGATCGTTCACGACGATCGACCACGGCGAGGGCTTCAAGATCAAGCGCATCGTCGTGAAGCCCGGGCAGTCGCTCTCGCTGCAGCGCCACCAGAAGCGCAGCGAGCACTGGGTCGTCGTGAGCGGCAAGGCGCAGGTGACCCGGGCCCTCGAGGAGGCGACGCTCGGCAAGAACCAGTCGACCTACATCCCGATGGGCGAGAAGCATCGCCTGGCGAACACGGGCGACGAGGACCTCGTCATCATCGAGGTGCAGTGCGGCGACTACCTGGGCGAGGACGACATCGAGCGCTTCGAGGACGTGTACGGGCGGGCGTGAAGCGCGGATCTACAGATCGGATGGCCACCGCCGGGAAGTGTGCAACACCCGCAATACCTCGAGAATGCCGTCGCGCACGCGGTACGCGATGACGTAGGGCAGCCCCGGAATCACCAGTTCGCGGGTGCCGATGACGCGTCCGGCCCGCCCGATCGCCGGTCTCGTCCCGAGCGTGCGCTCCGCTTCGTCGATGATCTCGAGAACGACGCGGGCCGCCGCCGCGGGGCTGTCCTGCCCGATGTAGTCGGCGATGCCCGCGAGATCGGCCTCAGCGAGCCTTGTCCACCGCAGCCGCAAGCTTCTTCTCCCACTTGGCCTTGAGCTTCGCGTGGTCGATGAAGCGGCCGCCGTCCGCTTCCCGCACGCCTTCCTCGATGGCGGCGATCTGCCATTCGTTCAGCTCGACGAATTGCCGCACGGCCTCGGCGGCGAGCGAGGCGCGGGAACGCTCGGTGGACTTGGCGAGGCGGTCGAGGCGCTTGCGCGTTTCCGGATCAAGCCGCAGGGTAACGGGATCGCTCATGGGCAGGGTAGCGTATACAATGTGCACATTCTCGGCCGGACCTTGGCCGGCGTCAACGACCCAAGCGCGCCCATGAGCCGCCGCGACCGCATCCTGCCCTTCGTCGACAAGGCCGGCCTCGGCATCGAGATCGGCCCGAGCCACGACCCGCTCGCCCCCAAGCGCGAGGGCTACCGCGTCCACGTGATCGACCACCTCACGCGCGAGCAGCTCGTGGTCAAGTACGCGACGCAGCCCGTGGCGCACGACCGGATCGAGGAGGTGGACTTCGTCTGGTCCGGCCAGTCCTACGCCGAGCTCACGGGGCGCCCCCACGGGTACGACTGGATCATCGCCTCGCACATGATCGAGCACACGCCGGACCTCATCGCGTTCCTGGCGAACTGCGAGGCGGTGCTGAAGGACACGGGCGTGCTCTGCCTCGTGGTGCCCGACAAGCGCTTCTGCTTCGACCGCTTCCGCCCGGTGACGGGCCTCGCGCGCGTGATCGACGCGAACGTGGCCGGGCAGCGCGTGCACTCGCAGGGCGCGGTGGCCGAGTACTTCCTCAACGTGGTGCGGAAGGGCGGCGAGCTGGGCTGGGACGCGACGCGCAGCGGCACCTACGATTTCGTGCACGGCCTGGAGGACGCGAAGACCGGCATCCGCGAGGTGCGCGACAACGCCGCCTACCTCGACGTGCACGACTGGTGCTTCGTGCCGCATTCCTTCCGCCTGATCCTCGCGGACCTGCACGCGCTCGGCTACACGGCCCTGCGCGAGGTGGCGTTCCATCCCACCGAGGGCTTCGAGTTCTACGCGATCCTCGGCAGGCAGGGGAAGGGGCCGGAGATGGAGCGCATCGAGCTGCTGCGCGCCATCGAATCCGAGCTCGCCGTTCCCGATCCGGGCTTCGAGATCCCCGGCGCCGCGCTGCCGCCGCCGAGGCGGCGGTTCTGGCCGTTCTAGGGCGAATCGCTAGACGAACGCGGCCGGAGAGATTCCGAACCGGTCCGCCAGCGCCCGGGCCTGCCGCGCATTGATGGCGCGCTTTCCCCCGAGGATGGCGCTCACGACGGATTGCCCGCCCAGTTCCCTGCCCAGGTCCGCCTGCGTGAGGCCGTTCACCTCGATGAGGTGGCGCAACACCTCGTGCGGCGCGGCGTCGGGAAAGGCGCCTTCCCGCGACTCGTAATCCTCGACCAGGTCGCCGACGACGTGAAGCAGGCTCGCGAGCGGATGGCGCTCGTCGCCTCCCACGATGTCGACGAGGCGGTTCATCAACGCGACGGCGCGTTCGCGGTCGCGCCGGGTCGCGATGGGCGCGAGGCCGCCGACGCTCTCCTGGAACGCGACCCAGGTGCGCTCCACGGTGGACGGATTGAACGCGATCGCCTTCATGGCCTGCCCTTTCTCATCTTCCTCGACCAGCGGTCGTACTCGGCGTGGGTGAACACGTGGCGGACGAACACCTTGCCCCGGTCGTAGTGGATGGCGACGACGATCCGGTAGCTTGCCCCATGTGGGTGGCGCGGGAAAGCTGGGGCTGTCGCCGGTAATTCCGCTTGCCGAATTTGCCGCAGACGGCCCCCGACATCCGGGGCATTGTCGCTGCCTTGCGACTAGTGACGGGGTCGGGGGCGGGACCTATACTGCGCCCATAGCCATTTCCCTCGAGCGGAGCGCCACGCAAGCCTCCGCCAACGGGACCCCGCAGCGCACGATACAAAGCATCCGCGAGCCTTCCGGGCCGGAATCGCAGGCGGCACGGGCATTACGGATGCAACACGGGAGACACGCAATGAACCGATTCATCCGCATCGTCGCCGGCTTCGTCCTCATGGGGTCCGCTTCGTTCGCCCATGCGCAGGCGTGCACGGTCACTATCAGCCCCGGAGCGGACCTCACAGCCACCATCCAGGCGCGCGCACCGGGCGATACCGTCTGTCTCAATGCCGGGACGTATGCTCCGCCGGCGCCTGGATTCCCGAACAATGGCGCCTTTGCGATCGGACGTGCCGTCACGGTACGAGGTGCCAATGGCACGACGCCCTCGCAGGTCATCCTTCAAGGCTTGCCGGCGGCCGATCATGCGGTCTACTTCACCAACTACCTGAATGCCAGTGCGAGCGGCGCGCAATTGATCGGCGTCACCATTCAGGGCAGCCAAGGTGGTGTTCAGATCCTCAACTTCACGAACCTGCCTGCGGGCCGTCTCACCGACATCAAGTTGAAGGACGTGATCATCAACACGCCGTCGGCCGGATGCTGCTTCGGTCTTCTCTCGCAGGGCAATGACCGCATAGTGCTGGACAACGTGACGATCACGTCCTACCAGACGGGCCTCTTCATGATCGACACCACGGACTCGCTGGTGATGAATTCAAACGTCGTCAGGACCGGGGTGGCCAACGCTGCGGGTCTGGGCGTGGTGGGCGGCTCCGGCAACCGCTTCATCAACAACACCTTCGGCCAACCCAAGAGCGGCAACACCTACTCGTTCGACGGCGGCGGCCTCGTCTTCTACAACACTTCCGACAACCGCTTCGAGAACAACCTCGTCCAGGGTGCGAAGGAAGACGCGATCGACTTCACCGTGCTCAACAGTCCCAATGGGCAGCCGACGGTACCGTCCTTCAACAACTACGTCGGCAAGAACACCGTCATCCACACGGCCCTGTCGGAAGGACGCGTGCTCGGCGCATCGGGCATCTGGTCCAACTGCTCGTCCAACGGCACCTGGATCTACGGCAACAACGTGAGCGGCACGGCCGAGTGCGGCGTGTGCGTGTGGCTGGGCAAGAGCAACATGGTGCTGGGCAACACCTTCACCAACAACGGCATCGTGGGCACCTTCGTCTCCGGCGGCCTCGAGACGGAGCAGTACTGCACGGCCGGCGCGGGCGGCACGCAGTTCAAGCAGAAGCCCAACACCAACTTCATCCTGAGCAACGCCAACACGTTCAACGTGAACGACCAGATGGTGATCCGCAACGCGGACAACACGGTCGTGGCGCGCAACTTCTCCTCGCCGCGCCCGGCCTTCGGCGGCCCGCTGCAGACCTGCACCAACGGCGCCTGCCAGGCGGCTTACTCGGTGGAATCGGACGGGGGAGCCATCACCTACAACCCGGGCGCCGCCTCGAACACGACGAGCACCTCGATCCTCAACAACACCAGCGTCGACAACCTGCGCGGCTTCTGGGTGGACAGCCCCGCCACCACGGGCTTCTTCATCGGCGGCAACCGCACGATCAACTCGACCAACTCGCGCATCTCCTCGACGCCGACCATCAATATCGACCGCGGCGCGACCCTGGGCGGCAACTACTGGACGCAGGCCCCGGCGACCGGGAACCCCAGCACCGGCGCGCAGCAGTACACGGGCGTCTTCCACGACACGAGCAACAACACGGGCCGCGTGATCGACCGCTTCCCGTTCCAGAGCGAGAACCTGGGCCGCGGCTACAACATCTCGATCTCCGAGCCGCGGGCCGGATCGCGGTTCGCCGCTGGCACCAAGCGTACCGTGCGCTGGGACGCGCCGGGTTGCGTCTGGATCGACGTGGCGATGGGTGCCACCTCGCTTCTGGCGGGAGCGCCCAATACGGGCTACGGCATCATCACCATTCCGGCGAACGCAGCAATTGGCAGCACGACGCTCACGCTTACCTGTCGCGACGCGGGCGGTACCATCCGGGGCTCCGCGACGAGTTCCGCCTTCTCCGTGACGGATCCCTCGCTCACGCTCCTGTCGCCGGGGCGCGACGACACCTTCAACGCCGGCCAGGCCATCTGGGTTTCCTGGAAGAACACCAATCCGGCCGCCAATACGACCGTGGCAATCGACTATTCGACCGATGCGGCCGGTGCGACCTGGACCAACATCGCGTCCTTGAGCAGCCTCAACATCAATCCGGTCACGTCCACGCGAGTCACGCTGCCTGGCGCCGTCACGTCCGCTGCCTATTTCGCAATCCGCATTCGCTCCGGCGGTACGACAGGGGTGCCTGGCAACATCGCGGACCAGACTGACGGAGTACTCGCCGTGCGTGGCGGCGCGGGCGCCCTCACCAACGTGTCCGCCGGACGCAACTACCAGATGGGCCAGCTGGAGCGGCTGGAGTGGACCTCGCCCGCCAACTCGAAGCTCGTCACCATCACGGCCACCGTCGGCGTCACGCAGCAGGTGATCGCGGACATCCCGGACCGCGGCCATTTCGACTGGATCCCCGCGGACCTCGGCCCCGGCGCGCTCACGCTCTCGCTGCAGTTCAAGCAGATCAACGGCACGAACATCGGCGCGGCGGTGAACAACGCCACGGCGGGCAATTTCCGGTACGCGACCAACATCACCTTCGGCACGCCGCCGGCGATCAACCCGCCCGGCAACGGCACGCTCACGGCCACCACCAACTCGGGGGCGGCGGTCACGCTGACTTCCACCACGCCGGGCATCTGCACGGTCGCGGGCAACACGGTCACCGGCGTTTCGAACGGCACGTGCTCCATCACGGGCAACGCCGGCGCCTCGGGCAACTTCCAGCCCGCGCCCGCCTCCACGATCACCTTCAGCATCGGCCAGACGCAGACCATCACGTTCAACGTGCAGGCGTTCCTGGGCGTGAGCACCTCGATCCCGCTCTCGGCATCGGCGAGCTCGGGACTGCCGGTCACGTTCTCCTCGCTCACCCCCGGCATCTGCTCGGTCACGGGCGGCAACACGCTCACGGGCAACTCGGTGGGCAGCTGCATCGTGGCCGCGGACCAGGCCGGCAACGGCAGCTTCGCGGCGGCGCCGCAGGTGCAGCGCACGCTGCAGGCGCTTGCGCCCGCCAACATCCCGCGGCTGGTGAACATCTCCACGCGCATGCAGGTGCTCACGGGCCAGGACGTGCTCATCGGCGGCCTCATCATCGGCGGCACGCAGCCCAAGACGGTCGTGATCCGCGCGCGCGGGCCCTCGCTCATCCCGTTGGGCGTTCCCAACGCGCTGCTCAATCCCGTGCTGCAGCTCTTCTCGGGCCCGACGCAGATCGACGCGAACGACAACTGGCAGGAGCACCCCAACCAGGCGACGCTCAACGCCTCCGGTTTCGCGCCGTCCAACGCGTTCGAGTCGGCCATCTACACGACGCTCAACCCCGGCGCCTACACCGGCATCGTGACGGGCGCGGGCGGCACGACGGGCGTGGGCATCATCGAGGTGTTCGAGGTGAACAAGCCCGAGATCCCGCTCATCAACATCGCCACGCGCGGGCAGGTGCTCACGGGCGGGGACGTGATGATCGCGGGCTTCATCATCCAGGGCAACCAGCCGCAGACGGTGGCGGTGCGCGCACGCGGGCCGTCGCTCGGCTCGCAGGGCGTGGTCGGCCCCCTGCAGAACCCGAGGCTGCAGCTCTTCTCGGGCCAGACGGAGATCGCGAACAACGACGACTGGGGCACGGCCTCCAACGCCGCGCAGATCACGTCGAGCGGTTTCGCGCCCTCGGACTCGCGCGAGTCGGTGATCCTCATGACGCTCGCCCCCGGGGCCTACACGGCCATCGTGACGGGCGTGGGCGGCACCACCGGCGTCGCCATTGTCGAGGTGTTCGGGCTCTGAGGCCGGGAGTTCCGCCGGGAGGTGCGCCGATTTCGTGACGTGGCGCACTTCCGCGGCGTGAATTCGTTCATTGCGTCGCCCTCCCGGTCGGAAGATGATGCGCGGGTGAAGGACACAACAACCGACAACAGTCCTGTCCGGCTGGCCAGCCTCGTGGCCCTGGCCGCCCTGCTCGTCGCCGCCATGCCGGCCCGGGCCCTGACGGCCACCACGGTGAACGGTTCGGCCTCGCCGGGCGTCGCGTTGTCCGGCAACCCGGTCAGGCTCTCCGCCACCGTCGGGGCCACCGACCTGATCTTCATCGCCCCGATCTCCGGCACCGTGACGTTCTCGCTCGGCGCGTCGGCGATCCCGGGCTGCACGGCGGTGCCCTTCACGGAATTCGTGACGCCGACCACGACCTCCTGCACGTTCACGCCGACGGAGACCGGGTACTACACGATCACGACCGAGTTCAGCGGGAACGGCTACCTCGAGCCCAGCTCGAACTATTTCGAGCTCAGGGTGCCGTCGTCCTACCCGGTCGATTCGCCCCTTCCGCTCTCGCCCGACGGCGCCGGCTCCACCTTCGGCGCGCTGGTCACCTCCAACCCCGTCGGCCTCACCGGCTTCACGGGCACGCGCACGATCTCGGTCACGGGCGGCCAGTACTCGATCGGCTGCGCGAATTACACCACCGCGCCGGGCACGGTGAAGCCGGGCGACATCCTGTGCGTGCGGCACGTGACGCCGCCAGCCGGGGGAGTGAACACGCGAACCACGGTCACCCTCGGCGCCGTCGAGTCGAACTTCGACACGAACACCGACTACTGGTATGACGCGCCGTACGGCCAGGAAGCGACGGTCGCCGCCGGCATCAGCCACACGGTCGTCCAGCCCCAATACAGCTACGCGGTCGCTTGGGGCGACAACACGGGCGGCAAGCTCGGGAACGGCACCACGGCCTCCTCCAGCATTCCCACCGAGGTCCTCACCGGCGGGGGGCTCGTCGCCGCGGGGCTGGAGCATTCGCTGATGGCGGGCTTCCAGACATTCGCGATGGGTCTCAACACGGCGGGCCAGCTCGGCGTGGCGGGCACGAACGGCAACTTCTGCACCGTGACGGGCGAGCCGGGCAGCTTCCCCTGCTACAAGTATCCCAACGTCATCCCCGCCTTCGACAACGCGGTCGGCATCGGCGCCGGCTGGCGGCATTCTGTCGCCCTCAAGAGCGACGGCACCGTCTGGGCCTGGGGCAGCGGTTTCTACGGGCAGAACGGGAAGACGGCGGACCAGTCGACGCCGGCGCTCGTCGCCGGCATCAACGGCACGGTGGTGCGCATCGCGGCGGGCTACATGCACAGCGTCGCGCTCCTTTCGAACGGCACCGTCGTCGCCTGGGGCAGCAACCAGTTCGGGGAGCTCGGGCCCGATGTGGTGACCGGCACCGGCAAGTATCCGACGCCGGTTCCCATCCCGGGCCTCACCGACGTCGTCGACATCGCCGCGGGCGCGAGCTATACGCTGGCCCTCAAGAGCGACGGCACCGTGTGGTCCTGGGGGGCCAACATCTACGGCCAGCTGGGCGACCCGGCGGCCCCCGTGAAGACGGCGCTGAACACGGCGGGATTCCGCGCCACGCCCACGAAGATCCCCGGGCTCTCGGGCGTCCGGCAGATTTCCGCGGGCTTCTCCTTCGCGCTCGCGCGCAAGTTCGACGGGACCATCGTGTCCTGGGGCCTCAATCATCGCGGGCAGGCGAACGGCACGCCGCAGTCGGCGCCGAAGAACTGCGGCGCGGCCCTGGGCTGGAGCTGCATCCTCTCGCCCACGCCGGTGCCGGGGAGCGCCAACTACCAGCAGGTCTACGCCGGCGGCGCCCACTCGGTCCTGGTCGACAGCCAGTGGCGCCTGAAGCTCTTCGGCGACAACAGCTCCGGCCAGCTCGCCAACCGCAGCGGCAACTTCGGCGCGAAGTTCACGCAGACGACCTACGACCCCGACACGTTCCTCAATCCGGCGGGCGTCGGCGGAACGCCGGCCAACGTGGGGCGTTCCGACACGGGGGGCAGCCTCAATCTCGGCACGGTCGCGGACGGCATCGATTTCGGCAGCCAGGGCCAGGGAATCCCGTCGGCGCCGGTCGTGCTGAGCCTCAACAACCTCTCGGCCACCCAAGCCCTGCTCGTGTCCTCCATCACGGCGACCGGCGACGACGTGGCGGGCGAATTCGCCGCCACGCACAACTGCCCCGCCTCGCTGCCCGCCAACACGAGTTGCCTCATCAACCTCACCTTCACGCCGACGACCCTTTACAACCGCACGGGCTCTCTCGAGATCGTCTCCAACGCCACCGACTCGAACTACATGAACTTCAGGCTCACGGGCGATGGCGTGGATCCGAGGGCGTCTTCCACCATCGCCCTGTCTTCGCCCAGCGGGTTCTCCGTGGTCGTGGGGACGCCCGTCACGTTCGACGTGACGGTGACCTCGAGCGCGCCGGTGACCGGCACCGTCACGTTCGGGCGCCTGCAGAACGGCTCGTATCCCTCGATTCCGATCGCCGGTTGCGTCGACGTGCCCGTCGTTTCCGACTCGGCTTCGTGCACGACGAGCACGCTTCCCGAGGGATACCAGCAGGTCATTGCCGGCTATTCGGGCAGCGCGACCGTCCAGCCCGCGTATATCTACAACCCCCTCGGGATCTCGATCACGCCCGTCGCCACGAGCTACTTGCTCACCGTGGCCGGCTTTTCCGGTGGAAATTACGGTTCGGGCACGGTGAGTTCGGCGCCCGCGGGCATCAACAACTGCGTGGCTTGCTCCGCGCAGTTCCCGATCGGTGCGGTCGTCACGCTCACGGCGACGCCCGCGACCGGATCGATCTTCGCCGGGTGGGGCGGGGACTGCGCCGGAACGGGCACCTGCGTCGTCACGATGTCGGCCAACCGGAACGTGTTGGCGCCCTTCACGCTCGCGCCGGCCGGCCAGGCGACGCTCACGGTCGCGCGGGCCGGCAGCGGCAGCGGCACGGTGGCCTCGGCGTCCACGGGCATCAGTTGCGGCGCCACGTGCGTCGCCTCGTACGACACCGGGGCCTCGGTCACGCTCACGGCGACGCCCGCGATCGGTTCCATTTTCAGCGGCTGGGGCGGCGCCTGCAGCGGAACGGGCCCGTGCACGGTGACGATGAGCGCCGCGCGGAACGTCACCGCGTACTTCTCGCTGCCGGCCACCGTGCCGCGCCTGGGCAACCTCTCCACGCGCATGGCGGTCGGCGGCGGCGACAACGTGCTCATCGGCGGGCTCGTGATCGGCGGGACGCAGCCCAAGACGGTGGTCGTGCGCGCGCGCGGGCCGTCGCTCGCCGCGGTGGGGGTCGCGGGCGCGATCGCCGACCCGACGATCGAGCTCTATTCGGGGCAGACCTTGCTCGCGAGCAACGACGACTGGAAGCTCTCCCCCGACAAGGACGCGATCGTCGCCACCGGCTTCCAGCCGCTCGCGGACCAGGAGGCGGCCGTCATCCGCACGCTGCCGCCCGGGGGCTACACGGCCATCGTCCGCGGGGCCGGGGGCGCGACGGGCGTGGCGCTCGTCGAGGCCTTCGAGGTGGACCTGCCGCAGGCGCCGCTCATCAACATCGCGACGCGGGGTTTCGTCGGCACCGGCGACAACGTGATGATCGGCGGCTTCGTGATCCTGGGCGACGCGCCGCAGACGGTGATCGTCCGGGCGAGCGGGCCGTCGCTCGCGGCGCAGGGCGTCTCCGGAGCGCTCGCCAACCCGGTCCTGCGCATCCAGGCGGCGGACGCCAGCATCCTGGGGGAGAATGACGACTGGAAGAGCGTCCCCAACGCCGCGTCCCTCCTGGGCATCTACGCGCCGGCGAGCGACTTCGAGTCCGCCCTCCGCCTCACGCTGCCGCCGGGAGGCTATACGGCGATCGTCTCGGGCGCGGGCGCGTTCACGGGTGTGGCGCTGATCGAGGTGTTCGCGGTTCCCGCGGCGCCGTAACGGATCGAAGGCCGGAGACCGTCGAGCCGGTCGGGAGGCAACGTGCACTATCGTCAGTGTCTTCTGGTCGCGCTCCTGGCCTTGGCGTCCTCGTCGGTGATGGCGTTCCCCGGCCAGCTCGACGCGACGTTCGGCACGAACGGCGTGGTCAACACGCAGGTGACCGTCACCGGCTTCCAGTCCAGTTCGGGCGGAGCGGGCGGCGTGGTGCGACAGCCCGATGGCAAGGTCGTCCTGGCGGGTTCGACGGGCGGATTCAGCCAGCCCTCGAAGTTCGCGCTCGTTCGCTTCAACCCGGACGGCACGTTCGACTCCTCGTTCGGAAGCGAGGGTCGCGTGAACGGCGGTCCGGGCAACGCCTATGCGAGCGGCGTCCTGCTCGATGCCGTCGGGCGCATCGTCGTGGTGGGTTCGACGCGCGACACACCCACCGGCGTGGCGCGCTTCGCGCTCGCCCGGTTCCTGCCCGACGGCACGCCGGATGCGACATTCGGTTCGGGGGGCTCGGTCAGCACGACGCTTCCCGGCGAGAACTCGGAGGCGACGGCGGCGCGTTTCGACGCCAGCGGGCGCATCGTGGTCGTCGGCCAGACGGGCAGCGTGACCCTGCTCGCCACGAGCTACGCCGTCGCGCGCTACACGCCGGATGGCGCGCTGGACACCACGTTCGGCCAGGCAGGCCTATTCACGACCTCGTTCCCGCCGTCGACGGGGGGCGCGAAGGATGTCGCCATCGACGGCTCGGGCCGCATCGTGGTGGCCGGAACGGGTGGCGTGTTCGCGGCCCTGGTGAGGCTGCTGGGCGACGGATCCCTCGATGCCTCGTTCGGCGGCACGGGAAAGGTCTCCCTGGCGTTGACTCTTCCCACGAGCGCAGGCGCCGTCGCCCTGGACGGAACCGGCCGCATCGTCGTGGCGGGCCAGGTCATCGTCCCGGGAAGCCCGACGCCGGAGATGGCGGTGTTCCGCCTTCTCGACTCGGGTGCTCTCGACAATTCCTTCGGGGCCGGCGGCGTGGCTTCCTTCGGATTCGGCGGCACGGCGTCGAACTACGGCAACGCCGTTCGCGTGGACGGCGCGGGCCGCATCCTGGTCGCGGGCAGCACCAGCGGCACGGATTCATCCTTCGCGTTCGCGCGGGTGCTCGACAACGGAACGCTCGACGCCACCTTCGGCACGGGCGGGCGCGTGACCCTGCCCGGATCCTCGGTGAACGACCTCGCGCCGGGCGACGCCGGCAGCCACTACTGGGCGGGCAGCGCGCAGGGTTCGCTCGTGCTCGGAAGCATCCTCGATTCCGGCGCGCAGAATCCGGCCTTCAACGGCGGCAACTTCGTGTCCCCGCCGGCGACGGTGGCGAGCGGCAACGCGAGCGAGACCACCTGGAACGCCCTCGACCTCGCGGCAGGCGGGAAGATCGTCGCCGCCGGCCGCGTCGCGGGTCCCGGGGGCGACCAGGTCGTCGTCACGCGACGGGAAGCCGATGGCGCGGCCGATGCGACCTTCGCCATGACGGGTGTCGTCGTCACCCGGGTCGGCGGGGGCGAATCGCGGGCCGACGCCGTGCTCGTCGACGGCTCGGACCGCGTGGTCATCGCGGGCTCGGCGATCCGCGCGGGCTATCGCCAGTTCGCGCTCGTCCGCCTGCTTCCCGATGGCCAGCGCGACGCGGCGTTCGGCACGAACGGCGAGGTCGTGACGCCCTTCGGGTCGGCGACCGACGAATCCGCGGCGCGCGCGCTCGCCCGGGACGCCAGCGGAAGGCTCGTCGCGGGCGGCTACGTGAACGGCCTGGTCGGCGGCATCCGACGCGTTCGCTTCGCGCTCGCGCGCTACCTCGCGGACGGGTCGCCCGACCCGTCGTTCGGGACGGGCGGCCAGGTGATCGTCGACACGGGCTCCGGCCTCGCGGGCATCCGGGCCATCGCCCTCGATGCGAACGGTCGCATCGTCGCCGTGGGGGACGCCGACAACGTGGGCGCGCCGGTCCTCGCGCGATTCACGCCGGCCGGCGTGCTGGATGCCGGATTCGGAGCCGGCGGCGTCGTTCCGCTCGACACATTCGGAGCACTGGGTCTCCCCGGCATCGCGCGCGCGGTCGCGATCGATTCGCTCGGCCGCATCGTCGTCGGCGGAGCGGCACCCATCGGCCTCGGATCGTCCGCACCTGCCATCAAGGTTCTCCGGTTCGACGATGGCGGAGCGCCGGACACCACGTTCGGTACCGCGGGTGGGCAATTGATCACGCTCGCCGGCGCCGGCGTCGAGGCACACGCCATCGCGATCGATGCATCGGCACGGATCGTCGCGGCGGGAAATGATTCGACGCGCATCCACATGGTCCGTCTTGCGGGCAATGGCAGTCCCGACACGAGCTTCGGGATCGGCTCCGTCATGCCGACGTCCATCGGCGGACCGACACCGCTCGCCCAGGCGATGCGCCTGCTTTCGGATGGTCGCGCCGTGGTGGCCGGTCGTACCGGTTCCGGCGCTTTCATCGCGCGCTTCGCGATGGCCTCGCCACCGGGCATGCAGTCCCTCTCGATCGTCCGGAACGGCCCGGGCTCCGTGGCCTCCAGCCTGGCCGGGCTCGATTGCGGGTCGGCTTGCGTGACGGACGTTCCGACGGGAACGATCGTGACCCTCGCGGCCACGGCGAGCGCGGGGTGGCGGTTCGACGGCTGGAGCGGCGATTGCAGCGGCGCCGGTCCGTGCACGGTCACCGTCGACGCGCCGCGCTCGGTGATGGCGAACTTCAGTCAGGTCATCGCGACGGCGGGCCAGTTCGCCAACCTGTCGACCCGCATGGCCGTGCAGTTGGGCGACAACGTGCTGATCGGAGGCTTCGTGATCGGGGGCGACACGCCCAGGACCGTCGTCGTCCGCGCGCGCGGGCCGTCGCTGGCGCCGTTCGGGCTGGCGAACACGCTGCCCAATCCGCGGATGTCCCTTTTCGCCGGACAGACGGTGATCGCCAGCAACGACGACTGGGCCTCGGGGCCCGATGCCGCGGCGATCCAGTCGGCGGGCCTCGCACCATCGGAAGCGTCCGAATCGGCCCTGCG
Source organism: uncultured Lysobacter sp. (assembly GCA_964587315.1). Taxonomy (GTDB): domain Bacteria; phylum Pseudomonadota; class Gammaproteobacteria; order Burkholderiales; family Usitatibacteraceae; genus FEB-7. The sequence continues at coordinate 3,293 of CAZPLW010000032.1, read as the reverse complement.
TGCGACCCTTGCGCCGGGCGGCTACACGGTCGTCGTCGAGGGCGTGCCGGCGGTGGTGGGCGGAGTCCCGATGACGGGAACGGGCATCGTCGAGGTCTTCAATCCCGATCCGTCCAACGGAGCCCTCGTCAACATCTCGACGCGCGGCCTCGTCCAGACCGGCAACGACGTGATGATCGCGGGCTTCGTCATCCAGGGCGCCGTCCCGCAGACCGTGGTCGTCCGCGCGAGAGGGCCGTCGCTCGCCGGCTTCGGGATCGTCAATCCGCTCTCCAACCCGTTCCTGCAGGTCTTCTCGGGGCCGGACGAGATCGCCCGCAACGACAACTGGCAGTCGGGCAGCATGGCATCGCAGGTCCAGGCGCTCGGCTTGCAGCCGCCCGATTTCCGCGAGTCCGCCGTCCACCTCACGCTCGCGCCCGGCGCCTACACGGCGATCGTGAGCGGGTTGTCGGCATCCCCGGGCGGGGCCCCGGGAACGGGCGTCGCGATCGTCGAGGTGTTCGCCGTCACGCCGTTGCCGCCGTAGCGTGCCGGTGCTGGCGCTCGCGCGGACGCCGGGCGTAAGGTGTCCTTCATGAATTCGATGTCCCGACCCTTCCGCCGTGCCCTGGCTGTGGCGCTGCTCGCGCTGGGCGCGGCCGGGTCGTCGTGGGCGGCGCCGCGGGCGGATCTGGAGACGATCGACGACGGGGCCGGCGTGATCGTGATGCAGCGCGGCGTCCCGCTGCGCTACGACCCGGCATTCACCGGCCTGCGCGTCACGCCGCCGCTCGCTTACCAGCGCCGGCAGAAGGACCTTTCCTTCGCGCAGGCCACGATCAACGTGAACTTCCTGCCCGCGGGCGCGATGCTCTTCGGGAGCACGTGCGTGGCGTGGAGCGCTCCGGCGCAGGCGGCGTTCAGCTTCGCCGCGGGCATCTGGGCCTCGCTCATCCAGTCGCCCGTGGCCATCACCGTGGACGCGTGCTGGGCCGCCCTGGGTCCCGGCGTGCTGGGCGCCGCGGGCCCCTCGACTTTCTATACGGGCTTCACCGGAGCGCCGCAGGCCAACACGTTCTATCCTGTCGCGCTCGCCAACGCGCTCCGCGGTTCAGACCTGAATGGTTCGTCGGCGGAGATCGGCGCGCTCTTCAGCAGCGCGTTCGATTCGTCGTGGTACTACGGGACGGATGGCCTGGCGCCGCTGGGCAAGGTGGACTTCGTCACCGTCGTCCTGCACGAGCTGGGGCACGGCCTCGGGTTCACCGGCAGCATGGACTACGACGCGGGGACGGGGCAGGGCACCTGGAGCTTTCCGCCCGATTTCACCACGACGCCCGCCATCTACGACCGGTTCGCCGAGAACAACGCCGGCACGGCGCTCCTCGACACGGCGTCGTTCCCCAACCCGTCGGCGGCGCTCGGCACGCAGCTCACGAGCAATGCGGTCTTCTTCGACGCGCCGAACGCCCGGGCCAACAATGGCGGCGCGCGAGTCGCCCTGCACGCGCCGGCCGTGTGGAGCAACGGCTCGAGCTATGCGCACCTCGCCGAGAGCTTCAACGGCACCGGGAACGCCCTGATGACCTTCTCGCTCTCGGGCAACGAATCGATCCACGATCCCGGCCCCGTGATGCTCGGCATGTTCCGCGACATGGGCTGGGTCCTGAACACCCTGCTGGCGGGCGATCCGACGCTCACCGTGGCGAAGGCGGGCAGCGGATCGGGAACGGTGTCGTCGGCGCCGGGCGGCATCGACTGCGGCGCCACCTGCTCGGCGCAATTCATCCTGGATTCGACCGTGACGCTCACCGCCGCGGCGTCCGGCGGTTCCTCCTTCACCGGCTGGAGCGGCAACGCGGCCTGCACGGGCACCGGCACCTGCGTGCTCGCGATGTCCGCCGCGCAAGGCGTCACCGCCAGCTTCGCGGTGAACACGCCCGACGCCGTGCTCTCGCCCACGACGCTCGCGTTCGGCAATCGCCTGCTGGGGACGGGCACGCCGACGCTGCCGGTCACGCTGCAGAACACCGGGCTCGCCGCGCTCTCGGTCGCCAGCGTGGCCATTGGCGGCACCAATGCCGCGGAGTTCGGACAGTCGAACAACTGCGGCTCGAGCGTGGCGGCGGGCGCCTCGTGCACGATCACCGTGGCCTTCACGCCGGCCGCCACCGGCGCGCGTTCGGCCACGCTCACGCTCACCTCGAACGACCCGCTCGAGCCCACGATCCAGGTCTCGCTCGCGGGCACCGGCGTCGTGCCCGTCGCCGGCCTCTCGCCCACGACGCTCGCCTTCGGCAATCGCCTGCTGGGCACGGGCACGCCGACGTCACCGGTCACGCTGCAGAACACGGGCACCGCGGCGCTCTCGGTGAGCGGATTCGGCATCGCGGGCGCCAACGCGGCGGACTTCGGCCAGTCGAACGATTGCGGCTCGAGCGTGGCCGTGGGTTCGTCGTGCACGATCACCGTGAGCTTCACGCCGTCGGCCACGGGCGCGCGCGCGGCGACGCTGTCCTTCGCCACGAGCGATCCGGCGCGGCCCTCGCTGCAGGTCGCGCTCACGGGAACAGGCGTGGTGCCCGTGGCGGGACTCTCGCCCGCGACGCTCGCCTTCGGCAACCGCCTGCTGGGCACGGGCACGCCGACGCTGCCGGTCACGCTGCAGAACACGGGCACCGCGGCGCTCTCGGTGAGCGGATTCGGCATCGCGGGCGCCAACGCGGCGGACTTCGGCCAGTCGAACGATTGCGGCTCGAGCGTGGCCGTGGGTTCGTCGTGCACGATCACCGTGAGCTTCACGCCGTCGGCCACGGGCGCGCGCGCGGCGACGCTGTCCTTCGCCACGAGCGATCCGGTGCGGCCCACGCTGCAGGTCGCGCTCACGGGAACCGGCGTGGTGCCCGTGGCGGGGCTCTCGCCCACGGCGCTCGCCTTCGGCAACCGGACGCTGGGCGCGGGCGCGGCGCAACTCACGTCGACGCTGCAGAACACCGGCACGGCGGCGCTCTCGGTGAGCGGATTCGGCATCGCGGGCGCCAATGCCGCGGATTTCGGCCAGTCGAACGATTGCGGTTCGAGCGTGGCCGCGGGTTCGTCGTGCACGATCACCGTGAGCTTCACGCCGTCGGCCACGGGCGCACGTGCGGCAACGCTGTCCTTCTCCACGAGCGATCCGGTGCGGCCCACGCTGCAGGTCACGCTCGGCGGGACGGGCGTGCTGCCCACCTTCGCGCTCACGGTGTCCAAGTCGGGTGGCGGCACGGGCCTCGTCACCTCCACGCCCTCCGGCATCGATTGCGGGGCGACGT
>CAZPLW010000031.1:0-25750 GCA_964587315.1 uncultured Lysobacter sp. | reverse complement strand
CATGCCCGCCGCCGTCCCGCGGGCGGCGGCGCAGGCCCTTTCCGCCGTCGCCGGTCCCTATGCGCTCGCCCTCGCGCAGGGCGGGATCGCGGGCGCGCTGCGGGACGACCCCGGCCTCGCCGCGGGCACGCTCCTGTGGAAGGGGCGCGTGGCGCACGAAGGCATCGCGCGCGAATCGGACCTCGCCTTCGCGCCGCTCGTCCCGGCGGACCTCGGCGCATGACGCGCGAGGCGCTCGTCGCGAAGCTGGACGCGCTGCTGCCCCAGACGCAGTGCACCGCCTGCGGGTATCCCGATTGCCGCGCCTACGCCGAGGCGCTCGCCGGCGGCGAGGCCGGTGCCGACCAATGCCCGCCCGGGGGCGACGACGGCGCGGCGCGCCTCGCGCAGGCGCTGGGCCTGCCCGCGAAGCCGCTCGACCCCGCCTTCGGCGAATACCGCGCGCCGCAGGTGGCGCTGATCGACGAATCCACCTGCATCGGCTGCGTGAAGTGCATCCAGGCGTGCCCCGTCGACGCGATCGTGGGCGCCTCGAAGCGCCTGCACACCGTGATCGCCTCGTGGTGCACGGGCTGCGAGCTGTGCCTGCCGCCCTGCCCCGTCGACTGCATCGCGCTCGTGCCCGCGCCGTCGCTTCCCGAGGCCGGCGCCTCGCGCGAACGCCATGCCTTCCGCGCCGTGCGCCTCGCGCGCGACGAGGCCGAACGCGCCACGCGGCTCGCGGCCTACGAGTCCTGAAAGGCAAACGCCCGTGCCCGCCATGAAGCCCGCCGCCGTCCGCGAGTTCTTCCGCATCCTGCGCGAGGCGGATCCGGAGCCCCGGAGCGAACTCGAGTACGCGACGCCCTTCGAACTGCTGGTCGCCGTGGTGCTCTCGGCGCAGGCGACCGACCGGAGCGTGAACCTCGCCACGCGCCGGCTCTACCCGGTCGCGAACACGCCCGCGGCCATCGCGGCCCTGGGCGTCGCGGGACTCGAGGGCTACATCCGCACCATCGGGCTCTACCGGACCAAGGCGAAGAACGTGATCGCGCTCTGCGGCCTGCTGCTCGAGCGGCATGGCGGGCAGGTGCCCCGCACGCGCGAGGAACTGGAGGCGCTTCCCGGCGTGGGCCGCAAGACGGCGAACGTGGTGCTCAACGTGGCCTTCGGCGAGCCGACGATGGCGGTGGACACGCACATCTTCCGGGTCTCCAACCGCACCGGCCTCGCGCCGGGCAAGGACGTGCTGGCGGTCGAGCGCAAGCTGCTGAAGGCGGTGCCCGCGGAGTTCAGCCTGCACGCGCACCATTGGCTCATCCTGCACGGGCGCTACACCTGCCTCGCGCGGAAGCCCCGGTGCGGCGAATGCCGCGTCTACGCGGCGTGCGGCTGGAAGGACAAGGCGAAGCTCGCGGCGCCGCCCGCGCCGAAGCGCTCGAAGCTGCCGAAGTGAGCCTCTTCAACCCGACGAGGGACCAGGCGCGCGAGTTCTTCTTCGCGCTGCGGGCCAAGGCCCTGGCCGGCGGGGCGCTCACGCCGCTCGAGCAGGCCGCCCTCGCGATCGTGATGGAGCACCCCGAGTACCACCGCCACCTCGACGACCCGGAGCGCTGGCGCGACCGGACGTGGACCCCCGAGGACGGCGAGACCAATCCCTTCCTGCACCTGGCCCTGCACCTCGCGATCGACGAGCAGGTGTCGATCGACCAGCCGCCGGGCATCCGCGAGGCCGTGCGCCAACTAGCCTCGCGGCTCGATTCGGAGCACGAGGCGCGTCACGCGGTGATGGATTGCCTGGTGGAGGCGATGTGGCAGTCCCAGCGCGGCGGCGCCCCGCTCGAGAGCGGGGGCTACCTGGACTGCGTCCTGCGCAAGGCGGCCGGCTGAGCGCCGGCCCGCCGTCCGGCCGTCAGTACTTGACGGCGAGGCCGGATTGCGACGAGAAGTACGCCGCGAGATCGCGCATGTCGGCCTCGGAGAGGGTGGCGACCTGGCCGGCCATGATCGGGTTCTTGCGCTTGCCGGCCTTGTAGTGGCGAAGGGCCACCAGGATGTAGTCCGGATGCTGCCCCGCGATCTTCGGGAATTCCGGGCTCACGCTCACGCCGGATTCGCCGTGGCAGGCCTTGCAGGGGGTGGCTTTCTCGCGGCCGGCATCGGCGTTGCCGGCGGCGGCGAACGCGGGGACGGCGAGGGCGAGCAGGGTGGCGGCGAGGAGGCTCGAGCGGATCATGGCGGGCCTCACTTGCCGGCCGCGGGCGAGGCGCCCGTGCCCTGGGAATAGTAGGCGGCGATGTCTTCCATGTCCTTCTCGGAGAGCGTCGCCGCGATGGACCGCATCGTCGTGTGGTCGCGGTCGCCTGCCTTGTACTGCTTCAGGGCGGCGACGAGGTAGGCGGCGTGCTGCCCGCCCAGCTTCGGCACGGAGTAGACCTCGGGGAAGGCCGTCTTCCAGCCCGGGATGCCGTGGCAACCCATGCACTGGAAGACCTTCTGCTTGCCGGCCGCGGCGTCGCCGGCGGCATGGGCCGACGTCGCGAGCGCGCAAGCGACGGCGGCGATGAGGATACGAGTTCGGGACATGGTTTCTCGCGGTTTCTTGGGGAGAGGTCCTGCGGGCTCTACCGCCCCGGAAACCTCGTGGGAATGGGCCGGCGCCGAGACGCGCGGATTATAGCCGATGCCCCCGGGGGCGTCACGGCCGGCCTTCCGGGGGGCTCGGGACTGCCTCCCCCGGACTGGGCAATCCCCCCCCTCCCCCGTGACCTTGGCTCCCCTCAGGCGGGGGAGCGAGGCGCCAGGTCCGAGAAAAGGGCTTCGAGGGGTTTCGGGGGACCGAGGTGGAAGCCCTGGCCGTAGGGCACGCCGATGGCCTGCAATTTCTTGAGGATATCCTCGCCCTCGACGTACTCGGCGATGGCGGTGAGCCCCATCGTGGTCGCGATGCGCAGGATGGCCTCCACGAGCGCGTAGTCCAGGTAGCTGCGCGCCACCCCGCGCACGAAGAGGCCGTCGATCTTGAGTCCGTCGACCGGGAAGTGCTTCAGGTAGTTGAAGGACGAGAGCCCGCTGCCGAAGTCGTCCAGCCAGAAGCGAACCCCGATCGTGCGCAGGGCCTCGATGTGTGCACGGGCCCGCTCGACGTTCGCGATGGCGGCCGTCTCGGTGATCTCGAAGACGATCGAGGCCGCCGGCACGCCGATCGTCGCCAGGCGCTCCTTCACGTAGTCGGCGAACTCCGGGCTCGACAGCGTGTGGCCGGAGAGGTTGATCGAGAATTCGGCGGGCTTCGCGTTATCGCGCGCGCGGCTGAGCTGGCGGAAGTCCGAGAACGCGCGGTCGATCACCCACCGGTCGATGGTGCGCATGAGGTCGTAGCGCTCGGCCACCGGGATGAACGACATCGGCAGGATGAGCTCGCCGCCGGTCTCGCTCATGCGCAGCAGCGCCTCCACGCGCGGGGGCGCGCCCGGGTCCTTCGGCGCGGCGATGGGCACGATGGGCTGGTAGAAGAGCGTGAAGGCGCCCGCGGCCATGGCGTCGTTGATGCGCTTGAGCCAGCCGCGGCTCGTCTGGCGCATGTACTGCGAGGCCTCGGCCTCGTGGAAGGCGACGACGCGGTTCCTGCCCTGCTCCTTGGCCGCGAAGCAGGCGCTGTCGGCCTCGTTGAACACGGCCGACAGGCTCGGCGTGAGGCGCGTGATGGCGACGACGCCCACGCTCACGCCCACCTGGAAGGCGTGATCGCTCCACTCGAACTGCCAGCCCTGCACGGCGTCGCGGATGCGCGTGCCCGTCTGCAGGGAGTACTCGGCGCTGCAGTTCTCGATCAGCACCGCGAACTCGTCCCCGCCGATGCGCGCGAGCAGCTCCTCCTCGCGCAGGCACGACTTGAGCACCGGCACCAGCCGGCGCAGCAGGTCGTCGCCGGCCAGGTGCCCGAAGGCGTCGTTGATGCGGTGCAGGAAATCGATGTCCAGGTAGACGAGCGCGTGCGTGCTCCCGACGCTGCGCGCCGAGGCGAGCGCGGTCTCGAGCCGCTCCTCGAGCGTCTTGCGGTTCGCGAGGCCCGTGAGCGCGTCGTGCGTGGTGAGGAAGAAGACCTGCTGGCGCGAGGTGTCGAGCCGCTCCTGCAGCCGCAGTTCCCGCGCCTGGAAGTCGCCCGCCAGGGCGAGCACCTCGCGCTTGAGGCCCTCGAGCGGCTCGGAAAGCTCGGGCCAGTCGTCCGGCCCCTGGGAGGAGGCGGCGCGGCGCAGGGCCTCGCGCATCACCTCGACTTCCCCGCCCAGCACGCGCGCGGTGCGCTGCGCGAGCACGAACACCGACCCCACGGACACTGCGAGCGCGATGCCCCACGTGTACGCCTCGGCCTCGCGTCCCGTGCCGAGCAGGGCCCGCGCCAGCGCGAAGGCGCCGCAGATGACCGCGATCGGGATCGCGCCCAGGGCCACCAGCCGCGCGGCGAGGCGTTGCCGCTCTTCGCGGGAAGGCTCGGGCAGGGGCATGTTCGCCTATCCGGGCACCGCCGCCTGCTTCCACAGGCAGCGCCCCTTGCTTTCCCTGTCGATGCGCTCGCACAGCGCGGCGTGCGCCGCGAGTTCCTCGTCGCTCGCCCTAACCACGGCCAGCTTCGCGGGACGCGCGGGCGCGGCGCCGGGCACCTCCGCCCTCGGCCCGCCCGCGAGCGAGATGTCGAGCGCATCCTGCCCGCGCGTCATGGCGAGCCAGACGTCCGCGAGCAGCTGCGCGTCGAGGAGCGCGCCGTGCAGCGAGCGGCCGGAATTGTCCACCTGGTAGCGATCGCACAGCGCGTCGAGGGAATTGCGCTTGCCCGGGTGGAGCTCGCGCGCGAGGGCGAGCGTGTCCGTCACGCGGCAGATCGTGCGGATGCCGGGCTTGCTCGCCAGCGCGAGCTCGGCGTCGAGGAACCCGACGTCGAAGGGCGCGTTGTGGATGAGCAGTTCCGCGCCCTCGACGAACTCGAGGAACTCGTCGGCCACGTCCGGGAAGCGCGGCTTGTCGGCGAGGAAATCGTTGGTGAGGCCGTGGACCTGGATCGCGCCGATGTCGATCTCGCGGTCCGGGTTCAGGTAGCGGTGGAAGTTGCGCCCGGTGGGGCGGCGGCCCGACAGCTCCACGCAGGCGATCTCGATCACGCGGTGGCCGAGCGAGGGCTCGAGGCCCGTGGTCTCCGTGTCGAGGACGATGCGGCGGGCGCCCAAGGCTTCAGCTTCCGATCGACGCCACGCCGCGGTTGGCGAGCGCGTCCGCGCGCTCGTTGCCATGGTGGCCCGAGTGGCCCTTCACCCAGCGCCACTGAACGTGATGGCCGGCGACCAGCTCGTCCAGGCGCTTCCAGAGGTCCACGTTCTTCACCGGCTCCTTCGAGGCCGTGCGCCAGCCCTTCGCCTTCCAGCCGCGGATCCACTCGGTGATGCCCTTCATCACATACTGCGAGTCCGTGTGCAGGACGACGTGCGTCGGGCGCTTGAGCGCGGTGAGCGCCTCGATGACGGCGGTGAGCTCCATGCGGTTGTTCGTCGTCTGCGCCTCCCCGCCGAAAAGTTCCTTCTCCTCCCCGCCGAAGGTGAGCAGGGCGCCCCAGCCCCCGGGGCCCGGATTGCCCTTGCATGCGCCGTCGGTGTAGATCTCGACCGGCTTCGCGGCCGGCGCGTGATCGTGATGCGCCGTCACTTGACGATGCGCATGGTGGAGGCGCGGGACGCGGTCCCTTCGCGCTTCGTGGCGAGCGCCACGCGCTTCTCGCGGGCGGCGGCCTCGTGCCAGGCCGGCGTGATGACCCGCACGCCGCGCACGCGCTTGATGGCCTGCAGCATGTAGACGGCCCCGCCCACGGCCCACCAGCGGTCGCCCGCGGGCTCCATGAAGGCGAGCCGCTTGAGCCAGCGCTCCTTGCGGACGGGCGGCACGTAGCAGACGAGCCGGCCGGCCGACACCTCGAAGCCCAGCAGGGCGAGCCAGTCCTTCACGCGAAGCAGGGAGACGAAGTTGCCGTTCCAGGGCATTTCATGGCGCTTCGGGCCCATGGTGCTGCGAAGGCCCCAGAGGCTCCACGGGTTGAAGCCCAGGATGACGAGGCGCCCCTCGGGCATCATCACGCGGTCGATCTCGCGCAGGACCGCGTGCGGCTCCCCGGAGAACTCGAGCGTGTGCGGCAGGAGCGCGAGGTCGATCGACTGCGTGGCGATCGGCAGCTCGTGGCCCCGGGCGCGCACGGCCACGTCCCCGCCCGTGTCGATGCGCATGCGGTGGGTGATGCGATTCTCGCGCAGCAGGTCGTACTCGGGCAGGCCGAGCTGCAGGGCGTGGAAGCCGAAGATGTCGGGCGTCACGTCGTCGAGGTAGGCGCGCTCCTTCTCGAGCAGGTAGGCCCCGAGCGGCGTCGCGAACCATTGGGCGAGCGTGTTGGTCGGCATGGCGCAATTCTAATAGACTCGGACCCCATGGTGCAGATTCACGGCGTCCCGGCCTTCGAGGACAACTATCTCTGGGTGATCGAGGACGGGCGGCACGCCGCCCTCGTGGACCCGGGCGACGCCTCGCCGGTGGCGGATTTCCTCGATCGCCGGGGCCTCGAGCTCACCGCCATCCTCGCGACCCACCACCACCGGGACCACGTCGGCGGGCTCGCCGCCCTCGCGGACCGGGGCGGCGTCGAGGTCTTCGGACCGGCGAGCGAGTCCATCCCCGGGGTCACGCGGCCCCTGGCGGGGGGCGAGCGCATCACCGTCCCGGGGCTCGGCCTCGCGCTGGAGGTGATCGCCGTCCCCGGACACACCGCCCGCCACATCGCCTACGCGGGCGAGGGGTTCGTGTTCTGCGGCGACACGCTTTTCGCGGGCGGCTGCGGCCGGCTCTTCGAGGGCACGCCCGCGCAGATGGCCGCCTCGCTCGCGAAGCTGGCGGCGCTGCCGCCGGCCACGCGCGTGTACTGCGCCCACGAATACACGCTCGCCAACCTGCGGTTCGCGCAGGCCGTGGAGCCCGGCAACGCGCGCCTGGCCGAGCGTTTCTTCGCCGAGAGCGACAAGCGCGTCCGCGGCGAGCCCACCGTGCCCTCGACGATCGCGCTCGAGATCGAGACCAACCCGTTCCTTCGCGCCCACGTTCCGGAGGTGGCCGCCTCGGCCGTCCGCCACGCGGGCCGCCCGCTCGCGACCCCGCTCGAGGTGTTCGCCGCCGTGCGCGAATGGAAGAACCACTACCGATAGCCATGACCGACTTCGCGATCCGTACCGCCACTCCCGACGACTGCGCGGATATCGACCGGCTCATCCGCGAGCTGGCCGTGTACGAGAAGCTGCTGGACCAGATGCAGGGCACGCCGGAGACGTTGCGCGCGTCCCTCTTCGGCCCGCGGCCGGCCGCCGAGGCGCTCATGGCGGAGCGCGGCGGTCGCAGCGTCGGCTTCGCGCTCTTCTTCACCACCTTTTCCACGTTCCTGTCGAAGCCGGGCCTCTACCTCGAGGACCTCTTCGTCGAGCCGGCCCACCGGGGCGCCGGCATCGGCAAGGCCCTGCTCGCGCACCTGGCGGGCCTCGCGGTGGCGCGCGGCTGCGGCCGGTTCGAGTGGCGCGTGCTCGACTGGAACGAGCCTTCCATCCGCTTCTACGAGTCCCTGGGCGGCCGGATCCTCCCCGAATGGGAGCTCGTGCGCATGACCGAGCCCGAGTTCCGGGCCCTCGCGGCGCACCGCGCGCCGTAACCGAATCCCCTCCCCGGCCGTTATACGGCTGCCGGCCGATCGCCCCGGGCCGTTGACCCGACCCGCCCGGCGGCGTAGCATTCGAAAAGTTCAATGGAAACAAAGATTAAGCAATTCCACCGCCATCTCTGCGGGGTCGCGTTCGGCCTCATGGCCGCGCTCGCCGTTTCGGCCGCGCCGAACCCGCCCGCGCCCGTTGCGGCCCCGGGCGCCGCGCCGGTGCGGCCCGCTGCCCTCCCCGAGCCGTTCGAGGACGCGGACCTGCCCATGCCCGACGCCGATCTCTGGCAGCGCATCCGCAAGGGCTTCCTGCTCGAGCCGCTCGAATCGCCGATGGTGCTCGAGCACGAAGCCTGGTATTCCAGCCGGCCGGACTACATCAAGCGCTTCGTGGACCGCGGCAGCCGCTACCTGCACCATATCGTGGAGGAGGTCGAGAAGCGCGGCATGCCCACGGAGATCGCGCTGCTGCCCGTGATCGAGAGCGCCTTCAATCCGCACGCCTATTCGCGCGCGAAGGCGTCGGGCCTGTGGCAGTTCATCCCCTCCACCGGCAAGAACTACGGACTGCAGCAGGACTGGTGGAAGGACAACCGCCGCGACATCGTGGCCGCCACCCATGCGGCGCTCAGCTACCTCCAGCGCCTCTACGACATGTTCGGCAGCTGGGAGCTCGCGCTCGCCGCCTACAACTGCGGCGAGGGCTGCGTCGGGCGCGCCATCGCGAACAACCAGAAGCGCGGCCTGCCGACGGATTTCCTGAGCCTCAAGCTGCCGCCGGAGACGATGAACTACGTGCCGAAGCTGGTGGCGGTGAAGAACATCGTCCTGGCGCCCGCCCTCTACGGCATCGAGCTCGAGTCGATCCCGGACCAGCCCTACTTCACGACGGTCGCCGCGCCCGAGAAGATCGACGTGAAGCTCGCCGCGAAGCTCGCGGGCATGCCGGAGGAGGAGTTCGTCGCGCTCAACCCCTCGCACACGAAGCCGGTCGCCGTCGCGCACACGGGAACGCTCGTGGTGCCGCTCGACAAGGCCGATGCCTTCCGCGCGAACCTCGAGAGCTGGGACAAGCCCCTGGTCACCTGGACGACCATCCCGGGCAAGAAGGGCGAGGCGGTGGACGTCATCGCGAAGCGCTACGGGCTGTCGGCCGCGACGCTCAAGCAGGTCAACAACCTGCAGGTGAACAAGAAGGGCCGGCTCACGGCGGCGCAGCCGATCCTCGTGCCGGGCCGTCCATCGCCCGCGGCCACTGCCGTGGCAGCCGCCAAGGCGCCCGCGCCGGCCCAGGCCGTTCCCGCCGTCGCGACGGCCCCCGCATCCGCCCCGGCCGCACCGGCGCGGACGGGCTCCAACTTCTACACGGTGCAGACCGGCGACACGATCTACGGCATCGCGCGCCAGTTCGGCAAGGCCGTGCCGGACCTGATGCGCCTGAACAACCTCACCGCGCGCACCGTGATCCAGCCGGGCAACCGCCTGCGCGTGCAGTAGGAAAGAAAAAGGGCCGCCACCTGCGTGAGCGGCCCTCGCGGGCGAACGTTCCCGGCGGCTTCCGGTGGAAGCCCGCCTTGGGTCAGCCCAGGTTCTTCGCCGCGAATTCCCAGTTGAGCAGCTTGTCGATCACGGCGTTCACGTAATCGGCGCGGCGGTTCTGGTGGTCGAGGTAGTAGGCGTGCTCCCACACGTCGATCGTGAGCAGCGGCTTCAGGCCCTGCGTCAGCGGCACCTCGGCGTTGCCCGTCTTCACCACCTTGAGCTTGCCCGCCGCGTCGGCGACCAGCCAGCCCCAGCCGGAGCCGAACTGCCCCACGGTGGTGGCGGCCATCTGCTTCTTGAACTCGTCGAAGCTGCCGAACGACTCGTTGATCCTGTCGGCCACCTTGCCAGTGGGGACGCCGCCGCCGTTCGCCTTCAGGCTGTTCCAGTAGAAGTCGTGGTTCCAGATCTGCGCGGCGTTGTTGAAGAGCGGCGCCTTGTCGGCCTTGCCGGCGGTGGCGGTCACGATGGCCTCGAGCGACTGGCCTTCGAGCTCCGTGCCCTTCACGAGGTTGTTGAGGTTGTCCACGTACGTCTTGTGGTGCTTGCCGTAGTGGAAGGAAATCGTGTTGGGCGAGACGACGGGGGCGAGCGCGTTGTCGGCGTAGGGCAGCGCCATCAGGGTGAACATGGAATGGTCTCCGGTTCGGGAAAAAGGAAGATCGGGAACCGGGAAGTATAAAGGGAACGGGGGCCCCGAAGCCCCCATTCGACGTGCGGCCAAAGGACGGGGCCCGCCGGAAACTAGCGCCGGCCGGTGATCTCCGCGAAGAACGCCGCGCTCGAGGGATCGCGCCCGAGGAACGACTTCACCATGTCGCCGGGCTCGCGCTGGCCGCCCTGCGAGAGGATCGTGTCGCGGTAGCGCGCCCCCACCTTCGGGTCGAGGAGGTTCCCCTTGAACGCCGAGAGCATGTCGAGCGCCAGCACTTCCGACCACATGTAGCCGTAGTAGCCCGCCGCGTAGCTCGAGGCGATGTGGCTGAAGGAGGCCGGGAAGATCGTGCCCTCGACGTGGCCGAGCGGCGTCTGCGACTCGAGCGCCTTCCACACCTCGAGCGCCGGCCGCGGGTTCGTGCTGAGTTCCATGTCGAACGCGGCGTAGATCCACTGGCGCGCGTAGCGGGTGCCCCGCCCGTAGCGCCGCGCGGCGTCCAGGCGCGCGATCTCGTCCTTCGTGAGGCGCGGGCATTCCGGGCACACCTTCGCGAAGAGCGCGAGCGGCTGCTCGCGGCGCGCCCATTCCTCGAACATCTGCGAGGGCGCCTCGACGAAGTCCTGCAGCGTGCTCGTGCCGGCCTGCGACACGTACGTCGTCTTCGAGAGCACGCCGTGCAGCACGTGCCCGAACTCGTGCAGCAGCGTCTCGAGCTCGTCGTGGTCCAGGCCCTGACGGTTGAAGTTGGTCACCAGCGCCGACAGCGGCGTCCGGCGGGCGGCGAGGCTCACCCCGCGGATCGGGAAGGCGGCCGCGTGACCGTACTTGCCCTCGCGCGGGTAGAGGTCCAGGTAGAAGCCCGAGACGAAGGCGCCGGACTTCCCGTCCAGCACGTCGAAGTAGCGCACGTCGGGGTGCCAGACCGGGACCTTCACCTCGCGGAACTTCACGCCGTACAGCGTCCCCGACACGGCGAGCGCGTAGTCGATGGCCTTGTCCGTGGGAAAGTACTTGCGCAGCGCCTCCTGGTCCACCGAATAGCGCTCGCGCTTCACCTTCTCCTGGTAGTACGCCAGGTCCCAGCGCGCGAGCACGGCCTGGCCGGCGGGCGCGCCCAGGTCCTTCGCCTTCTCCAGGCGCAGTTCCTCGATCTCCTTCTTCTCGAGTTCCTGCACCGCGCCCTTCACGCTCGCGAGGAATTTCTGCACGTCGGCGGGGGTCTTCGCCATGCGCCGGCGCAGCACGTAGGAGGCGAAGTCGGGCAGGCCGTAGAGGCCGGCGAGTTCTTTGCGCAGCGCGAAGATCTCGTCGAGGAGCTTCAGGTTCGCCTCGCCGCCCTCGTTGAATTTCGCGCGGTAGAAGCGCTCGCGCGCCTGGCCGCTCCTCGCGTTGGACATGAAGGGCACGTAGGCCGGATAGTCGAGGCCCAGCACGTAGTTGCCGTTCGCGTCCTTCTTCTGCGCGGCGATCCAGGCCTCGGGCAGGCCGGCCACGTCGGCGGGCGACATCGTCACCTTCGTGGGATCGTCGCGCACGTTCTTGTCGTAGTCCTGGCGCAGCGCCTCCAGCCGGTCGAAGATCTCCTTGGCGCGCTTGCGCTTCTCCGGCGGCAGGCTGACCCCGGTGTCCTCGAAGCCCTCGAGGAGGTCCTTCTTCAGCTTCGCGTCGATGGCGTTGGCCGGCCGAACGGCCTGCGCGCGCCGGTAGAGCTTCTCGCTCTGGAAGACGTCCGTGCCGAACGTCGTGAACTTCGACAGGCACGGATCGGCCGCGTCGCGCACCGCCTTGTCGGGATGGACGCTGCCCAGCAGGTAGATGGGGTTCATCGCGTCCTCGACCGCGACCTGCAGAACGTTCCACTCCGCGAGCAGTCCCGTCCCGCCGCGCTTGCCCTCCATCTTCGCCACCAGGCCCCTGGCGCGCGCAAGGCCGTCGTCGCAGCGCTTCGTGACGGCGGCGGCGTCGTAGGCTTCCACGAGCGGGCGGACGGGCGCCGCGGCGGGCGCGGCGGCAAGGCAAAGGGGCGCCGCGAGGGCGGCGAGAAGACTGGCGGCGAGGCGCATGGGTTGCTCCGGAGCGAGGCGGGGACGGCCGGGGCGAATTCTAGATCCGCGCCCCGCGCCGCTTGTCACGGAATGTCACGCGGCCCGGGCCGCGTCCCATCCCTTCGGGATCGAGGACAGCAGCTTCCTCGTGTACTCCTGCTTCGGGGACAGGTAGATCTCGTCCGAGTTCGCGATCTCCACGATCTCGCCCTGGTTCATGACCATCACCTGGTCCGAGATGTACTTGACCACCGCGAGGTCGTGCGAGATGAAGATGTAGGAGAGGTGGAATTCCTCCTGCAGGTCCTGCAGCAGGTTCAGCACCTGCGCCTGCACCGAGACGTCCAGGGCCGAGACGGACTCGTCGCAGATGAGCACGTCGGGCTTCATCGTGAGACAGCGCGCGATCGCGATGCGCTGGCGCTGGCCGCCGGAGAACTCGTGCGGGTACTTGTAGTACGAGGCTTCCGGCAGCCCCACGCGGTGCAGCAGCTGGAACGCCATCTCCACGCGCTCCTCGGCGTTCGCCCCGATGCCGTGGATCTTCATGGGCTCGGTGAGGACGTTGCCGATGGTGAAGCGCGGGTTGAGCGAGGCGTAGGGGTTCTGGAAGATGATCTGGATGCGCCGGCGGTAGGCCATCATCTCCCGGTCGGAGAGCGCGAGCAGGTTCTTGCCCTCGAAGAGCACCTCGCCGCTCGTCGCGTCGTGCAGGCGCATGAGCGTGAGGCCCACGGTCGTCTTGCCCGAGCCCGATTCGCCCACCAGGCCCAGCGTCTTGCCCTTGGCGAGCTTGAAGCTCACGTCCTTCACGGCCGGGACGGCGCGCTTGCCGAAGAGGCCTTCCTTCAGGAAGAAGGTCTTTCCCAGGCCCTTCACCTCGAGGATCACCGCGTCGCCTTCCTTCAGCCCGCGCGGCTGCTCCTCCATGCGCGGGGCGCCGGTGCCCTTGAGGAAGTCGTCGATCACCGGAAGGCGCTTGGGACGGCGGTCCAGCCGGGGACGGCATTCCAGCAGCGCCTGGGTGTACGGGTCCTTCGGGGACTCGAAGATCTCGCGGACCGCCGCCTGCTCCTTCACCACGCCGTTCTGCATCACCACCACGTGGTTCGCGATCTCGCCCACGACGCCCAGGTCGTGCGTGATGAAGAGCACCGACATGTGGTGCCGCTGCTGCAGGCCCGCGATGAGCTCGAGGATCTGCTTCTGGATCGTCACGTCGAGCGCCGTGGTGGGCTCGTCGGCGATGAGGAGCTTCGGCTCGCAGGCGATCGCCATCGCGATCATGACGCGCTGCTGCTGGCCGCCCGAGAGCTCGTGGGGAAAGCTCTTCACGCGAAGCGCCGGGTTCGGGATGCCCACTTCGGCCAGCAGGTCCACGGCGCGCGCGGCCGCCTGCTTCGGCGTGAGGCCCATGTGCAGGCGCAGCGTCTCGCCGATCTGCTCGCCCACCGGGAACACCGGGTTGAGCGAGGTCATCGGCTCCTGGAAGATCACCGAGATGTCCTTGCCGCGGATCGACTGCAGGCGCTGCGCGGAGGCCTTGAGGAGGTCCTCCCCGCCGTAGAGGATGTGGCTCGTCGCCGGGATGATCGCGTTCTCGGGCAGGAGCCCCAGGATCGCCATCGCCGAGACGCTCTTGCCGCTGCCCGACTCGCCCACCAGGGCGATGGTGCGGTTCTTCGGCACGTCGAAGGAAATGCCCTTCACGGCCTCGAAGGTGTCGTGCTTGCCCAGCCGGAAGGAGACCCGGAGGTCCTGGACCTGCAGCAGATGCCCGTCGCTCGTCGTCATGGGGATGTCGGGTCCTATTTGAGCTTCGGGTCCAGCGCGTCGCGCAGGCTGTCCGTGAGCATGGAGAAGGCCGTCACCAGGATCGCCATGCCGGCGCCCGCCGCGACGAGTTGCCACCACTTGCCGATCACCAGCTCGTTCTGCGCCTCCGCGAGCATCGTGCCCCAGGAGACCATGTCCACCGGCACGCCCAGGCCCAGGAACGAGAGAATCACCTCGGCCTTGATGAAGCTCACCACGTGCTGCGAGAGCTGCACCAGGATCACGTGGCTCGCGTTGGGCAGGATGTGCACGAACATGCGCGACAGGTGGGAGGCGCCGATGGCCTGCGCGGCCTTCACGTACTCGCGGCCGCAGTGCTTGATGTACTCGGCGCGCACCAGCCGGTAGATGCCCGTCCAGCCCGTGAGCGCGAGGATCACGATGATCGTGTCCAGGCCCTTCTTGAACACCGCCGCGAAGGCGAGGATGAGCAGGATGTACGGGATGGAGGTGAAGATGTTGTAGAACCACTCGAGGAAGTCGTTGACCTTCCCGCCCCAGTACCCGGCCATGGCCCCGAGCACGGTGCCGATGATCGTGGCGAAGATCGCGGCCGTGAGGCCCACGAAGATCGAGACCTCCGAGCCCTTGATCGCCTTCTCGAGCACGTCGCGGCCCCACTTGTCGCCGCCGAAGGGCAGCGTCTCGGCGCGCTTCACCTCGGTCACGGCGATCTTGGCGGCGCGCTCCTCCCACTCCTTGTAGCGCGGGGCGAGCGGGTCGATGTCCGAGAGGTCCACGGGCTTCGCTTGCGAGGCGCCATCCTTCTGCGTGACCTCCCTGGCCTCGAGGTTCTCCGCCCCGGCGAGGAAGGCGGGGTTGGCGTACGACACGCCGCGCTCTTTGTTCCAGTCCTTGGCGATGAGGCCCGCGTACGAGGCCAGCATCATCGACAGGAAGACGACGACGACCGCCAGCGAGATCATGCCCACGCGGTCGGCGCGCAGGCGCCGCCAGGCGAGGGCCCACAGGCCCGGCGAGGCCTCGCGGACCACCGGGATGTGCTTCGGAAGGACGGCGCTCATGGGGCCCTCACTTGAACGAGACGCGCGGATCGACGAGCTTGTACATCACGTCGACCAGCAGGTTGATGAACATGGTGAGCATGGCGAGGTACACCGTCACCGCCTTGATCACGGGGAAGTCGCTGCGGTTCACGGCCGTCACGATCTCGCGGCCGAGGCCCGGGATCGAGAAGAACACCTCCAGCAGGAACGAGCCCACGAAGAGGCCCGGCAGGTAGATGCCGACGTTGGTGAGGATGGGGATGAGGGCGTTCCTCAGCACGTGTTTCATCATCACCTTCTTCTCGGGCAGGCCCTTGGCCCGCGCGGTGCGCACGTAGTCCTGGTTGATCTCCTCCAGGAAGAAGGAGCGGTACAGGCGAAGCTGCGGGGCGAGGCCCACGAAGATCGCGAGCATCACCGGCAGCGGCGCGTAGTTGGTGAGGTTGCGCCAGAAGCTCTCGCTCCAGCCCTGCACGGGGAACCAGCCCAGCTTGAAGCCGAAGAGCCACTGGGCGAAGATGATGTAGACGAGGAACGAGATCGACATGGCGGTCGTGCAGATCACCATGATCGTGCGGTCGGTGAGGGAGCCGCGCACGTAGGCCACCATGATCGCGAAGGCCACCGCGAGCGAGGTCTCGATCACGAGCACCGGCACCATGATCGTGAGCGTCGGGCCCACGCGCGTGAGCAGGATCTTCGAGACCTCCTCGTTCGTCGACCAGCTGCGGCCGAAGTCGAACGTGAAGACCTGCTGCACGAACACCCACAGCTGGTACCAGTAGGGCTGGTCCACGCCCAGCTGCTTGCGGATGTTCGCGATCTGCTCGGGGTTCGAGATCTTGCCGGCCAGCACCTGCGCCGGGTCCCCGCCCACCCAGTTGAAGAGGAAGAAGATGAGCAGGATCACGCCCGCGAGGGTCGGGATCATCTGCCACAGTCGTCGTATCACATAGGCTGCCACGCGGGTCTCCTTCGCTGCCGGGCGCTACTTGAGCGCCGCCGCGCGGGCGGCGACGTCGAGGTCGAGGTACTTGAAGTTGGTGAAGAGGATCGGGTGCTTCTTGTAGCCCTTCACCCACGGATACTGCAGGTGGTTGAAGATGCGGTGCACGCCGAGGCGAAGCGGCGCCCACGCGAGCAACAGGCGGTTCATCTCGCGGTAGATGGCGTTGCGTTCCGGGCTGTCGGGAACGGCGGCCGCGCGCTGGTAGAGCCGGTCGAAGGCGTCGAGCCGGAAGGAGGCGACGTTCGACTGGCCCGAGTTGGGCCCGTAGAAGATCTGCAGGAAGTTCTGCGCGTCGGGATAGTCCGCGATCCAGGCCGCGCCCGAGAGCACGAACCGGCCCGCCTTCTGGTCCTTCAGCAGGTCCACGAACTGCACCGCGACGGCCTCGACGCGGATGCCGACGTCGGCCATCGACTTGCTCCACAGCTCGGCCAGCTGGCGGTTCTCCTGGCTGCCGGCGTTGTACTTGTACTCGACCACGAGCGGACGACCGTCGGGCTGCTCGCGCCACCCGTCGCCGTCGCGATCGACGTAGCCGAAGAGGTCGAGGAGCGCCTTGGCCCGCGCCGGGTCGTAGTCCTGGGAAGACGCGCGGAACGCCGGGTCGTAGCCCACCACGCCCGGGGGCACGGGGCTCTGCGCGGCGATGGCCTGGCTCTTGCGCAGCACCGTGATCTCGCGGTCGCGGTCGTGCGCGAGGATCATGGCGCGGCGCAGGGCCACGCGCTCCTGGGTGTAGCCGCCCACGGGGTTCTCGCGGCCGTCCACCCGGTCGTTCATGTTGAAGACGTCGTAGGTGAACTCCGGCTGCTCCTCGCGGTAGACGTGCACGCCGGCCGCCTTGAGCGCCGGCGAGAGCTTCCCGTTGGGCAGCACCTGGTGGATGAACACGAAGGGCGTCTCGTCGAGCAGGTCGTGCTCGCGATTGAGGAAGGCGAGGAAGCGCGGCTGCTCGTCCTCGATGGGATAGATCTCCACGCGGTCGAGGAGCGGCAGGCGCTTGCCGCGCAGGTCCTCGATCGCGCGGCGGTCCCACTCGTCGGCGGGGTCGGCCCAGCGCGGGTCGATCTCGTAGCCGCGGTGGTTCGGGTTCTTCTCGAGGACGATCTTGGAGCGGCGCACCCACTCCTTGAGGACGAAGGGGCCGGTGCCCACCGGGTGCGCGTGCGTGTCGGCGCCGTAGGCCTCGATCACCTCGCGCGCCACGGGCACCACGTTGGGCATGGCGAGGACGTAGAGGAAGTTGTAGTCGGGCTCGCGCAGCTTGAAGCTGATCGTGTAGCGGTCGCGGACCTCGAGGCCCGCGATCTTCGCGTCGTAGTCGAACTTCCCCGACTTCGCCGCGGCCTCGGCCAGCTCGTCCAGCCCCGCGAGCTTGTGCTCGAAGAGCCACTCGTAGGGGCTGCGGTTCTTCGGGTCGCGGAAGCGCTTGATCGAATACTCGACGTCGGCCGCCACGAGCTCGCGCCGGGCGCCCTTGAACACCGCGTCGTCGGCGAAGTAGATGCCCGGCTTGATGCGGAACGTGTAGCGCGTGCCGCCTTCCTGCGGCTCCGGCACGCTCTCGGCCACGAGCGGCACGAGGCGCACGGGCCTCGCGAGGTAGTCGTAGGTGAGGAGCGGCTCGAACAGGTTCTCGCACACGCCCACGGAATACCGGTCGTCGATGCGCTGGGGATCGAAGCCCGCCTCGGCCGTGCGCAGCGCCATGCGGATCACCTTCTTCTCGACGGCCGCGCCGGCCTCGGCCGCGGAGGCGGCGAGCAGGAGGGCGGCGAGCAAGGCGGCGGGAAGGCGCATGGGGCGGGGTCGGGGGATTTCGTGCAAAGCCGTGAATTATAACGATTTCATGACCGGATTCCGGCGGACGGGGGGCCTATTTCAGCCACCGCTCCCGCTCGACCGGGTCGATGTCCACGTACCGGTAGCCTTCGTGCATGAAGGGGTGCTTGCGCCACCCCACCACCCAGGGCTGGGTCATGTGGTTGTACTTGCGGTGGACCGTGAGCTTCCAGGGCGCCCAGGCGGCCACCAGGCGCGCGAGGTCGCGGTAGAGGGCCGTGCGCTCGGGGCCGGGCGGCAGGCGCTGCGACCTGTCGAAGATCGCGTCGAATTCCGGCCGCTGGAAGCAGCCGTCGTTCGAGGAGCCGCAATTCGGCCCGTAGAGCAGCTGGTAGAAATTCTCGCCATCGGGGTAGTCCGCCCCCCAGGCGAGGGACCAGGTCTGGAGCAGCCCCTGCTTCGACTTCTTGCGCAGCTCCGGCCACTTGGCCGTCTCGATCTCCATCCGGACGCCGATCGCGTCGAGCCCCTTCTTCCAGAGTTGCGCGAACTGCCGCGAGAGCTGGTCCGGCTCGTTCGCGTAACGGAAGACGAGGGGACTGCCGTCGGGCATGTCGCGCCAGCCGTCCCCGTCGCGGTCGACGTAGCCGTACATGTCGAGCAGCGCCTTCGCCCGGGCGGGATCGTAGGTGCGCCCGAGGTTGAAATCCGGGTCGTAGCCGAGCACCCCGGGCGGCACCGGCGACTGCGCCGCGATGGCCGTGCCGTTGCGGATGAGGGTCGTGTCGGCATCGACGTCGTACGACAGCGAGATGGCGCGCCGGAGCGCGACCTTCTCCGGCGTGTACCCGCCCACCGTCGGGTCCTTCATGTTGAAGTAGAGGTAGACCACGACGGTCTCGACGCTCGGCAGGTGGTTCACGCGGCGGGCGGCGAGCCAGGGCGCCGGCGACCCGCCCGGAATGGCCATGTTGAGGAACTCGTAGGGCATGTTGATCCAGTCGAGTTCCTTGTTGAGGAACGCGAGCCAGCGCGGCTGCGACTCCTCGATGATCGAGATCTCGACGCGGTCCACCATCGGCAGGCGCTTGCCCGCCATGCGCGCGGCGATGGCCTCGCCCGCCGTGTCGCCCTCGGCGGGCTCGGCGGCATAGCGCACCTCGCGAAAGGCCGGGTTGCGCTCCAGCACGATCCGGGACGAGCGCTTCCATTCGCCCAGCCGGAAGGGGCCCGTGCCCACCGGGTGCGCGCCGATGTCCGATCCGTAGCGCTCCACCACCTCGCGCGCCTGGCCGCCCAGGTTGCACATGGCGAGGATGTACAGGAAGTTGTAGTCGGGCTTGTCGAGCGTGATGCGCAGCGTGTAGCGGTCCACCACCTCGATGCCCTTCACCGGGGCGTCGTAGTCGAAGCGGCCGGCCGCCTTCGCCTTCGCGATCGCCTCCTCGACGCCCGCGACGCGCCCCTCGACCAGCCACAGGTTGGGCGAGCGGTTGGCGGGATCGATGAGCCGCCGGATGGTGTACGCGTAGTCCGCGGCGACCAGCTCGCGCGGCTTGCCGCCGAAGGCCGGGTCGTCCGCGAACAGGATGCCGGGCTTCAGGCGCAGCGTGTAGACGCGCGCGTCGGCCGAGATCTCCGGCATCGCGACCAGCGTCTGGGGCTTCAGCTTCGCCGGGCGCGCGAGGAAGTCGTACGTGAGCGGCGCCTCGAAGATCTCCTCGATCACGTTGTTCGAATACAGATCGGAGACCGTCGCCGGGTCGAAGTGGGTCTCCGCGATGATGAAGGGGACGCGCAGCACCTTCGGCTCGGCGGCCGGCGCCGCGCCCGCGAGCGTCGCGGCCGCGAGGGCGAGGGCCGCCGCGAGGCGCCTCAACGCGACTACCTGGCCGCCGATGCGAGCACCGGCGGATCGATGTCGACGTACTTCCACCAGCCGCGCATCACCGGGTGGCGCTTGAAGCCCACGGTCCAGGGGTGCGAGAGGTCCGTGTAGATGCGGTGCACGCCGAGGCGCCAGGGCGCATAGACGAGGAAGATGCGGTTCATCTCGCGATAGATGCTGCTCCGCTCGGGACCGTCGGGCAGGCGCTTGGCCTTCTCGTAGAGCCGGTCGAACTCCGCCACCGTGAAGCGCGAGTGGTTCGCCTGCCCGCTGTTGGGGCCGTAGAGCATGACGAAGAACGCGTCGGCATCCGGCACGGCCGCGCTCCAGCCCAGCCCCCACATCTGCAGCTTGCCCGCCTTCGACTCCTTCAGCAGGTCCGGCCACTTGGCCTTCTTGAACGTCATGTTGATGCCGATGGCGTCCATGTTCTTCTTCCAGTTCTCGTCGAGCGGCTTCTGCTGCATCGTCGGCGCCGAGGCGTACTCGACCGTGAAGGACCGGCATTCGTCCGTCGCGTTCTTCCTGGGCAGGTCGCGCCAGCCGTCGCCGTCGCAGTCCAGGTAGCCGTACATGTCGAGCAGCGCCTTCGCCCGGGCCGGGTTGTACTCCGTGGCCGTCGAGCGGAAGTTCGGGTCGTAGCCCATGGCCCCGGGGCCGATGGGGCTGTGCGCGACGATCGCCTGGTTCTTGCGCGCGATGCGGATCTCGGCGTCCACGTCCTGCCCCATCACGATGGCCCGCCGGAGGGCCACCTTCTCCGGCTCGTAGCCGCCCACCACCGGGTCCTTCATGCCGAAGTACGAGTAGGTGAGCTCCATGCCGGGCGTGCGCTCCATCTGCACGCCGCGCCGCCTGAGGTTCGCGGCGAGCTCGTTGTTGGGCGTCGCCACGTTGGCGAAGTCGTTGGGCACGCGCTCGAGGAAATCGAACTCGCCGTTGAGGAAGGCGAGCCAGCGCGGCTGCGGCTCCTCGACGATGTTCACCTCGATGCGGTCCACCAGCGGCAGGCGCTTGCCCTTGAGCCTCGCCGCGAGGGCCTTCGACGCCTCGTCGCCCTCCGGGGGCACCTCGTCGTAGAACTCCTCGCGGTAGTCCGGGTTGCGCTCGAACACCATCTTCGAGGAACGCTTCCAGAAGGCGAGCTTGTAGGGGCCCGTGCCCACCGGGTGCTCGCCGACGCGCTCGCCGTACATCCGGTCCGCCTCCCGGGCGACGGCGCAGGTGAGGTTGCAGTACGCGAGGTAGTAGAGGAAGTTGTAGTTGGGCTGCTTGAGCCGCACCTGCCACGTGTAGCGGTCCAGCGCGCGAAGTCCCTCGACCGGCCGGTCGTAGTCGAAGCGGTTGTTCCGGCGCGCGTCCGCGAGCACCTCGTCCATGCCCGCGATCCAGCCCTCGAACTGGTAGAGGTTCGGCGACTTCCTGCGCGGGTCGAAGAGCCGCTTGATCGAGTAGACGTAGTCCTCGGCCACGAGCTCGCGGCGCCTGCCCTCGAAGGCCGGGTCGTCCGCGAAGTAGATCCCCGGACGCACGCGCATCGTGTAGAGCGTGCCGTCCTGCGTGATCTCCGGCATGGCGGCGAGGGTGTTGGGCCGCAGCTTCAGGGGCCGCGCGAGGTAGTCGTAGCCGAGCGGCGCGTCGAAGATGTTCGCGATGACCGTGGACGAGTAGAGGTCCGAGAGCTCGGCGGGATCGAAGCCGGTCTCCGCCTGCTCGAAGGCGTAGCGGAAGACCTTCTTCGCGCTCTGGGCGGCCGCGGGCAGGGCCAGCGCGAGGGCGACGAGCGCAGCGGCGAAGCGGGCGGTATTCGGGGCCATGCGGGTCCTTCGGGGGCGATTCGCCCGGGAGCCGGGACGATTATGGGCTAAAATCCGACGCGTTCCGTTACCGAAAACTAGCCGGATTCTACTGGGAAAGAGAGCCTTAAATGGGGTTCCTGAAGGGCAAGCGCATCCTCGTCACCGGGATGCTGTCGAACCGCTCGATCGCCTATGGCGTCGCCCGGGCCGTCGTGCGCGAGGGCGCCGAAGTGGCCTTCACCTACCAGGGCGAGGGCATCCGCGAGCGCGTGGCCGACCTCGCCAGGGAGTTCGGCGATCCGCCCATCCTCCTGCCCTGCGACGTCGCCGACGATGCCCAGATCGAGGCCGTATTCACCGAACTCGGCCGGCAGTGGGGCCATCTCGACGGTCTCGTGCACGCCATCGCGTTCGCCCCGCGCGAGGCCCTGAAGGGCGAGTTCCACGAGTCGACCACCCGCGAGGCCTTCCGCATCGCGCACGACATCTCGAGCTACAGCCTCGCGGCCATGGCGCGCGGCGCCGCCCCCCTCATGAAGGGCCGACCCGGCGCGATCGTCACCCTCTCCTACCTGGGCGCCATCCGCTCGGTGCCGCACTACAACGTCATGGGCCTCGCCAAGGCGAGCCTGGAGGCCTGCGTGCGCTACCTCGCCGCGAGCCTGGGGCCCCACGGCATCCGGGTGAACGCCATCTCCGCCGGGCCGATCAAGACGCTCGCGGCCGCCGGCATCGGCGACTTCGGCAAGATCTTCCGCTTCGTGGAGAAGAACGCGCCCCTGCGCCGCAACGTGACCACGGAAGAGGTCGGCAACGTCACCGCGTTCCTGCTCTCGGAGCTCTCGAGCGGCATCACGGGCGAGGTGACCTACGTCGACGCCGGGTTCAGCACCACGACGGCGGGGCTGGCGGAGGACTAGGCCGCCCGGCGGCGGCCCGCTTCATTGCGCGGGGGCGCCCGCCTTCTTGTCGCCCGTATCCTTGCGCAGCTGCACGCCGACGGATTCGCGCAGGCTCCCGATCGAGGATTCCAGTTCGCCCAGGGCGACCGCCT
The DNA here is from genome assembly GCA_964587315.1 of uncultured Lysobacter sp. GTDB lineage: Bacteria > Pseudomonadota > Gammaproteobacteria > Burkholderiales > Usitatibacteraceae > FEB-7. Next base: position 3,422 of record CAZPLW010000031.1, on the reverse strand, counting down.
GCTGCAGCTGCGCGGCGAGCGACTTGCGCTTGGCGTCGTCGATCTCGCCGATGTCGATCACCTTCGACACCTTCACGACCGCGTAGCCCGCCGGCGATTGCGCGCCGGAGTAGGCCGGCAGCGCCTTCGCGTCCGCCTTGAAGATCTTGTCCAGCACCGGGGGCGGCAGCCCGCCGGGCTTCTGGCGGCTCACCGCGAGCGGCGCCGGCCACTTGAGGCCCGGGTCCTTGCCCGCCTGGTACTCCTTGAGCGCGGCCTCGCCCTCGGCGGTCGCGAGCTTGAGGGCTTCCTCGCGCTTGGCGCGCGCTTCCACGACCGCGCGGACGGCCTCGAGAGGACGCTGCTCGGCCGGCTTGTGCTCGATCACGCGCGCGGCGACGATCGTGCCCGGCACGCCCTCGACGGCGGCCGTGTTGCGCTTGGCCTTGATGGCGTTGTCCGAGAAGATCTCGGCGATGACCTTGGGACTCGCGAGCGCGGGCGGCGCCCCGGCGTTGCGCGCGAACCAGCCGCTTTGCTGGATCGTGAGCTTGTAGGCGTCGCCCACGGGCTTCAGGCTCGTCGGCTGCTCGTAGACCATGTTCGAAAGTCCCTCGGCCACTTCCGCGAACCGGCGCGAGGCGGCGCTCTTCTTGAGCTCGGCCTCGATCTCCGGGGTGGCCTCGGCGAGGCTCTTGCCCTTGGCGGGCTTCTCGGCCGTAAGGCGGATCACGTGGAAGCCGAAGTCCGAACGCACCGGCCCCACGATCTCGTCCTTCTTCGCCGCGAACACGGCGTCCTCGAAGGCCTTCACCATCGCGCCGCGGCCGAAGAAGCCCAGGTCGCCGCCCTGCACGGCCGAGCCCGGATCCTGCGACTCCTTCTTCGCGACGTCGGCGAAGGTGGCCGGGGCCTTGCGCACGCGCTCGGCGATGGCCTTCGCCTTGTCCTCGGCGGCCTTCACGTCCGCCTCGCCGGCGTCCGGCTTCAGCGACACGAGGATGTGGCTCGCTCGCCGCTCCTCCTTCGTCATGAAGCGCGGCTGGTTCGTCTCGTAGAACTTCTTCACGTCGTCGGGATTCACCTGGGCCTGGGCCGCGAGCGTCTCGGGCGAGAGCTCGACCCATTCCACGCGCACCTGCTCGGGCACCGCGAATTCCTTCTGGCGCGCCTCGTACCAGGCCTTGAGCTGGTCGTCGGTGAGCTTCACCTTGGGCAGCTGCGACTCGGCCGTGATCGTGACGACCGACACCTCGCGGCTCTGCTCCGACAGGCGGATGAAGCCGTCGAGCGTCGCGCGCGGCACGATGGCCGTCTCGACGATGGCCCCGCGGTACTGGGAGAGGCGGAAGTCCTCGCGCAGGCGCTCGTCGAGGCCCACCGGCGAGAAGCCCTGCGCGCGCGCGATGGCGTCGTAGCGGGTCTTCGAGAACTTGCCGTCCTCGTGGAAGGCGGGCTCGGCCGCGATGCGCTCGGCCAGCTGCTTGTCGCTCACGCGCACGCCGGCCTTCTCGGCCCCGATCGCGAGCAGGCGCTCGGCGATGAGGCGGTCGAGCACGGCCTTGCGGATCTCCGGGTTCTCCATGAGCGCCGGATCGAAGTTGCGGCCGAGCTGCGCCTGGTAGGTCTCCTGCTGCGCGCGGATGGCCTGGTCGAACTCCGACTGGCTCACGCGGGCACGGCCGACGCTCGCGACCGTGTCCCCGCCCACCGGCGCGCGGAAGTAGTAGTCGATGCCGAACAGCCCGAACGGGATGATGAGGAAGACGGCGAAGAAGAAGCGGACGATCTTGTAGTTCGCGAAGGTGCGGATCTTGTCGAGCATGGCTTCCTGGCGCTTCCTCGGCCCGTGGCGACGGGCTTTCGATGTGAAAAGGGCGAACCCGCTCGGGTTCGCCCTGTAGGAGACTGGCGGAGTGGACGGGACTCGAACCCGCGACCCCCGGCGTGACAGGCCGGTATTCTAACCAACTGAACTACCACTCCAATCGTACCGCTCGACTCTCCGGGCCGGCTGTCGCGACTCGCGGCAGGCCCGCCCTTGCCTGGTGGGTGCTGAGGGTCTCGAACCCCCGACATTCGCCTTGTAAGGGCGACGCTCTACCAACTGAGCTAAGCACCCCGGAAAGCTCGCCATTCTACCGCATCGCCGGGGGCAATTCCAGCCTCCGGCGGGCGGCCCTCAGTGCTTCACGACCACGTTGTCCCCCGCCGGCGTGGCCGGCGGCGGGGTGGCCGGGGGCTGCTCGGCGGCGGGCCGGGGCATCGTCTCCAAGGCGCGCTCGAGCACCTCGTCGATCCAGCGCACCGGGATGATCTCGATCTGCCCCTTCACCTCGTCGGGCAGCTCCTCGGCGAGGTCCTTCACGTTCTCGTGCGGGATGAGCACCGTCTTCACGCCGCCACGATGGGCGGCGAGGAGCTTCTCCTTCAGGCCGCCGATGGGCAGCACCTCGCCGCGCAGCGTGATCTCGCCCGTCATGGCGACGTCGCAGCGCACCGGGATGCCCGTGAGCACGGAGACGAGCGCCGTGGTGATGGCGACGCCGGCGCTGGGGCCGTCCTTGGGCGTCGCCCCCTCGGGCAGGTGGATGTGCAGGTCGAGGCTCTGGTAGAAGTCCTCCGGGATGCCCAGGCGCTTGGCGCGCGCGCGCACCACCGAGATGGCGGCCTTGATCGACTCCTGCATCACCTCGCCCAGCTTGCCGGTGGTGACGGTGTTGCCCTTGCCGGGCACCTTCACCGCCTCGACCGTGAGCAGCTCGCCGCCCACCTCGGTCCAGGCGAGGCCGGTGACCTGGCCGATCTGGTTCTCCTTCTCCGCGATGCCGTAGGTGTACTTGCGCACACCCAGGTACTTGTCGAGGTTCTTCGCGTTGACGGTGACCGTGCCTTCCTTCTTCTTCGTGAGGATGGACTTCACGACCTTGCGGCAGATCTTGGCCAGCTCGCGGTCGTAGCCGCGCACGCCCGCCTCGCGCGTGTAGTAGCGCGCGATGTCGCGAAGGGCCGAGTCGGTGACCGTGAGCTCCTCCGCCTTGAGGCCGTTCGACTTGAACTGCTTGGGCAGGAGGTACTCGCGGGCGATGTGGATCTTCTCGTTCTCCGTGTAGCCCGACAGGCGGATGACCTCCATCCGGTCCAGCAGAGGCGCGGGAATGTTGAGCGTGTTGGCCGTCGCGACGAACATCACGTCCGAGAGGTCGTACTCGACCTCGACGTAGTGGTCGACGAAGGTGTGGTTCTGCTCCGGGTCCAGCACCTCGAGCAGGGCGGAGGACGGGTCGCCGCGGAAGTCCATGCCCATCTTGTCGACCTCGTCGAGCAGGAAGAGCGGGTTCCTCACGCCGACCTTGGTCATGTTCTGCAGGATCTTGCCGGGCATGGAGCCGATGTAGGTGCGGCGGTGGCCGCGGATCTCGGCCTCGTCGCGCACGCCGCCC